>NZ_BCUZ01000014.1 GCF_001591485.1 Neobacillus fumarioli NBRC 102428
GAGACAATATAATTAAATTAAAAATATATTATTTTTATTACATAAATTTACAATAATCAGTATTTTTAAGTATAATGAAAGGAACCTTGGAAAAGGAGCAGTAAATAATATGACAATTCTTCTAGTTGATGATAATTCGGTTAATCTGTTTGTGATTGAAAAGATCTTAAAAAACGCTGGATATACAGATTGTGTATCTCTTAAATCGGCTTATGAACTTTTTGATTACCTTAAAATTGATTCAATAAAGCCAAGGTATGAGGATGTGGATTTAATATTACTTGATATTATGATGCCGGAGATGGATGGTTTAGAAGCTTGCCGCCGGATCCAAGAGGAGGAGAAATTAAAAGACATCCCCATTATTTTTATAACTGCAATTGAAGATACAAAAAAATTAGCAGAGGCGCTAGATTGCGGCGGAACGGACTATGTCACAAAACCTATTAACAAAACAGAACTGCTCGCACGTATTCGTGTTGCGCTTCGCCTAAAATATGAGAAGGATTGGCATAAAGAACAGGATAAGAAACTCCAAAGTGAATTGGATTTAGCCACTCAAGTCCAAAGAAGTTTGTTAAATTCTCCGCTGAAGGAAAACAATATTCAAATACAAGTCTCCCATTGTCCCTCGTTTAAATTGGCAGGTGATATATATTACTGGGAAAAGATCAGTGATCACCGTTATGCCATCATGCTGTTAGATATGATGGGGCACGGCATATCTGCTTCCCTTGTTTGTATGTTTATTTTTTCCGCCTTGAAAGATATGATGAAACGTATTGTAGATCCGGTGGACATCATAAAAGAATTAAACCGTTATATGACGATGATCCATAATCCAGACAAATATTTGAATTACTATTTCACAGCTATTTACCTTGTGATTGATACAGAAAAGAAAACGGTTGAATATGTGAATGCCGGTCATCCACCTGGATTTGCGTGCGCAGATGGGGAAGTTTCCTATTCCCTTGAGCTAGGGTGTCATCCTATTGGTTTATTTGAACAAATAGAAGTACAAAAATCTATGATTCATTACAATAATGATATTCAAATTATGCTGTATACCGATGGTGTGGTGGATGCGAATATTCCTGATGAAGAGCAAATAATAGATAAAATGAAAACCCTCACACAGGAAAAATGGGAAATGTCTGGATCACCTCTTCATCTCGTGTTACCAGATGAGAAGCATTTGAATCAGCCTGATGACATGTGCATTCTGATGATTAAAGCCATGTAAAAAGACTACCAGCTTTAAAAGGCTGGTAGTCTTTTCTTTATCTTTATACTTTTCGATAGATCTGTTCAGCAGCATCAAATTCTATATAAGAATCGGCTCTGGTTACGAAACGAATGGTCTCTTTATCGCCAAGTGCTAGAAAGCCATTAGGACATAGGCTTTCATAAAATAACTCATGGACTTGTTGTTGCAGATTGGTATTAAAGTAAATGAGTACATTTCGGCAAATAATCACATGAAACTCATTAAATGATCGATCTGTTACAAGGTTATGTTGGAAGAAGATGATATTCTTCTTTAAAGCTGAATGGAAATGTGCGTATTTATGATCCGTTGTATAATATTCAGAAAAAGAATGAGTCCCACCGGATTTTAAATAATTTTTTGTGTAATTTTGCATTTTCCCTAATGGAAACATGCCGTGTTTTGCCTTTTCTAATATGTTTTCATTCATATCGGTTCCGTAAATTTTTGCCTTTTCCAATAAGTTTTCTTCATGCAATAAAATAGCCATCGAAAATACTTCTTCCCCAGTAGAACAACCCGCATGCCAAATACGTATTTCAGGAAGATCTTTTAATAAAGGGACCACTTTTGTTCTGAATGAATAGAAAAAATGTGGATCCCGAAACATTTCCGTTACATTAATAGAAAAATCATCAAGTAACACTTTAATAAAAGCAGGTTCATGGATGACTTTCTCAAGTAAACGTGTGACAGTAGGAACCTTCTCCACTCTCATTCTATTTTTGATACGGCGCCAAATAGAGGATCTCATGTATTGACGAAAATCGTATCCGGATAACTGGTAAATACCTTGTAATAGTAAGTCAATCTCCAAGTTTTTGGTTTCATCTAATTCAATCTCATGTTCATTTACCTCATATGGATCCATCACTTTATCAAACCACCTATCTTGTTAACCAGACCCGCATAGCTGAAAGAAGTTGTGTAAGTTCTACAGGTTTACTAATATAATCAGAAGCACCCGCTTCCAAGCACTTTTCCCGGTCATTTTTCATTGCTTTTGCCGTAAGAGCGATGATCGGTAAAGATTCAAATTTCTTGATTTTACGGATGTTTTTCATTGTTTCATATCCATCCATTTCAGGCATCATGATATCCATAAGGACGATATCAAAGTTAGGATGTTCTTCTAAAATTTTGAGACATTCAATTCCATTATTGGCAGTAAAGACATTCATGCCTTCTTTCTTTATGGCTTTTTCCAATGTGAAAATATTGCGCCTGTCATCATCTACTATTAGGACATTTTTATTCGAAAATACATTATTCTCCAATGTAACAATTCTGGAATGTGCATTTTCAACTTCATTGATTTCTTCTTCCATGGCCATTTCATCCTCATATTGGATGGTTGCCACAATTTCCTCGTAAGTGTCCGCTTCTTTCACATGATGAATCCCGTTTGGTAGACTTGGAAGATAAAGTGTAAATGTGCTTCCCACACCTTCTTCGCTCTTGAGAACAATTCTTCCGCCAAGAAGTTTCGCAAACTCCTTGCAAATGGATAAACCAAGTCCGGTGCCGCCGTACTTTCTTTCCGTGGCACCATTTGCTTGCTGAAATGCTTCGAAAATAAGTGTTTGTTTAGCTTTAGGAATGCCGATGCCCGTGTCTTGCACTGAAATTTCAAGCCAATATTCAGCCTCTTTCATTTGGAACCATCTTTGAGCCAATTTGTCTTCTACTTTTCGAATGATTAAAGAAACAGATCCGCTTTCTGTGAATTTAAGAGCATTCGATAACAGATTCTTAATAATTTGTTGAAAGCGTTGCTCATCTGTATAGAAAATATCTGGTACATTTGCTTCTTTCATAATAGTGAAATCTAACTCTTTTTGTTTTGCGATTGGGGAGAAATTAGCTTCCAACTGTGAGGGCAATTCGTTAAGACTCACCTCGGCAAAAGTCATTTCAAGCTTTCCTGCTTCCACTTTCGATAAATCAAGGATATCATTAATTAACATAAGCAGATCTTTTCCGGATGAATGAATAACCCGGGCATATTCTACAGTTTCTTCTGAAAGAGTTTGATCAGAGTTTTCCGTAAGCATTTCTGAAAGGAGCAAAATACTGTTAAGTGGAGTTCGCAATTCATGGGACATATTTGCCATGAATTCTGACTTATATTTCGAGCTAAGAGCAAGTTGTCTGGCTTTCTCTTCCAATTCTGCTTTTGCGTATTCTAACTCTCTTGCTCGTTCTTCAGCTTCTTGTGTTCGTTCTTCCAGTTGTTCGTTAATCATTCGTAATTCCTCAGATTGCATATTCAATTCTACGGATTGTGTTTGCAGATCTTCTGCTTGTGCTTGAAGTTCTTCAGTCATTGCTTGGGATTTTTTTAATAATCTTTCAATTTCCATTCTCCCTAATACACTATTCAAGGTAAGACCAAATGTATTCAGCACTTCTTCCATAAGAATTTGCTGCAAGTCTGTAAATTCGTTAAGACTTGCCAATTCAATAACAGCAATCGTTTCCCCTTCAAAAATAATAGGAGCAATTAAAATGCTGTTCGGTTTAATCTCGCCTAAAGCTGAACTGATTAGACGATAATCATTTGGAATATTATTATTAATCAATATGCTTTTTTCAGCCGCACATTGGCCTATAAGGCCTTGACCTAAAGTGAAACTTTTGATTCCGATATCATCTTCAGGATCTGCATAAATGGCCTTTTTTACATATTCGATCATTTGATTGTTTTGTTCACGTAAATATAAAGCTCCAAACGATGCACCCGTTACTTGAGAAATACCGGAAAGAAATTTTTTCGTAATCTTTTCTAAAGAGGAAATTCCTTGGTACATCGTCACTAGTTCAGCAATATTCGACTGCAGCCATTGACGCTGGGTAAAAACATCGATTAATGTATTGGTTGCATTCCCAAGGTCTTTAATTTCGTCATTTGATTTAATCACAATGCGTTTTTCAATCTTTCCTCTCGATGTAACCATCTGCATAATGGTTTGAGTAACTTCATTGATGGTATTTACGATCGATTTAGAAACCACTAGAGCCGAACTAATCGAGATAGCAGCTAGAAGAATGGCTATTCCGAATAAACTAAGGGTTAGCATAGAGTTTTGTTTGTCTAATCTTTGCGCAAGGTTATTGGTAAATGACTTTTCCGTAGTGCGGAAGGTTTCAAATAGCGTCCGGATGGTATCCATGTCCTTTTGCCCAATATCTGTTTTGAAAAAATTATTTAAATCTTGTGTTTTATTTTCTCTTTTCCATTGAACGGTCGGGTCTCCAGCAGTTTGGATCCAATGTTCAATGGTTTCTTTAATTGTCATTAACTTTTTCTGTTGATTAGGGTTATCAGACAGTAAATTATATAATTGGTTGTATTCATCTTTCCACTTCGTTTCTGCATCTTTATATGGTAATAAATAGTCCTCTTTTCCAGTTATAATATAATCCCATTGACTTGTTTCCATATCCAACACGTGTTTTTCCATTTGATTCGATAATTCAAGGATAGACATATCATGTTTGATAATATAATTTCTTTCCTTTTGAAGGGAAGAAATTTGATAGTTGATCATAATAATAGAGATGATAAAACAAAAAATGACAATTAAATTTCCGTAGATGATTTTTGAGCGGATCCCAAACCTTTTATTCTTCGGCATCTAGTACCCTACTTTCTTCAAAAAAATCTTATATTTTCATTATAATCCTTATATGTAGCAGGTAATATAAAAAATTGTAAATTGCAAAAAATGACTTTCTTGTTTTGAAAAGCTTTTGATAGGGAATTTCCCATTAATTTGCTCTTTGAAACTTCGGCGTTGTTCAAGGATGTAAGGGAATCTTACATTTAAGGTTTATTTTTTAGCCAAAAAGGTATGTATAAAGTATCAAAGCAAAGGAGGAATCATTCAAATGGAATCAAAACCATATGTGAAGGAATTTTCCAATGAGCAGGAAGTTGCAAAGGCCGTTATTACATTACAATCAAATGGCGTTAATCCGGAAAATATTTTTGTATTAACGCATGATCAAGATAGAACGAATAGAATAGCTAAAAAGGCTGGTGCTAACACGATTGGTGTGAATGAGCAGGATTTAGGTTCATTACTGGTAAATGTGTTTGGTTCGACAGGGGATCGGCTTCGTACCATGATGGAGGATATAGGTATATCTTTAGATGAAGCAAGCCTTTATGAAGAAAAACTCGATCAAGGGAAAGTTCTATTGTTTGTAAAAGACTAAAATACTTAGGCAAAGCGGGATTGCTTTATAGGCAGCCCTCTTGCCATTACATAAACGTTGAAAGGAGTGAATCGAAATAGTCCCCGCTATAAAAAGTGGGGACTATTTTGTTGGATTCTTATAAGTAAAGTATAAAGTTTGACTTCGAAAATTGTCCAGCTCCACAAGAAATGCTTCGACAGCATCAGCAACGCACGCCTAAAAGAAATAGCTTTTAGGTGGAGCGCCTAGCCCTTCGGGACAAAAACCTTAATAAGCATAAATAGCTTCTCGTAATTTCTTAATGGCACAGCGCCTTAATCTGGATACGTGCATTTGGGATATACCAATCTTCTCTCCAGCTTGCCTTTGCGTCATATTTTCCAAATAAGTGTATTGGATGACAAGGCGTTCTTGCTCCGTGAGAACGTGCAAAACACGTTCAATGACCAGACGCTGATCAATCTTTTCATAACCAGATTCTTCATTTCCGATGATATCGAGTAAGGTCATCATACTTCCATCAGATTCTGATTCAATCGGGCGGTCTACTGATATAGACTGGTAACCATTCCCCATTTCCATTGCCTCCAATACTTCTTCCTCTGAAAGACCTAAACTGGAGGCAATTTCATCGATTCTTGGCGGACGCTGCAGTTCAATGGTTAAATCTTCTGCGGCTTTTTTAATTTTTGGACCGATCTCTTTCACTCTTCTAGGGACATGAACGCTCCATGTCTTATCGCGTAAATATCGTTTGATTTCTCCTACAATGGTAGGAACCGCGAAGGCTTCAAACGCTTTTCCAAATGAATCATCATACCTGTGAATGGCTCCAAGCAAACCGATCATACCCACTTGAAAAATATCTTCATGATAATGATTGCCTTTTGAGTATTTTCTTGCGATAGAGTCAACAAGCCTTGTAAAATGAAGGACTAGTTTTTCTTGTATCTTTTCATCTCCAGTTTTTTGGAAAGATTTAATTAATTCTGTAATATGGTTTGAATTATATTTATTAGGGAGAGGTAACTTTTCCAATAGATTCCACCTTCTCTCCTTCAAGGTACTTCGTCATGACAACTGTGACTCCTTCATTTTGAAAGTATTCCACTACATCCATAATACTATCAATTAAATAAAGACCTAATCCTCCTTCATGAAGGATATTCGTTTGCTGTCTTTCATGATAAGGACCGATGTTCATTTTCGCATGATTGACATCAAATCTTTCCCCAGTGTGAGCGACTATGATATCCAGCCGATTTGAATAGATGCCAAAGCTGATGGAAATTTGACCGTCCTGTTTTCCTTTATATCCATGCTTAATTCCGTTGGTAATGGCTTCACTAGTAGCGATTTTCAAATCTTCAATAATTTCGTAATCAAACCCCATTTGGCTAGCAATAGCGGATAATGTTAGTCTTGCAACACCTAAATATTGCGGCTTTGCAGGTATTTTCATTTCGATAAATTCTTGTTCACACATGATTCCAAACCCTCCAAATTATAAATATATGAATATTATTTTGGTCATCTACAAACAGTGAATATAAAACTCTTTTGGTGTTGTTTATCATTTTTCTTTTTTACGATTCTCCATTAGTAAATCTCTTCTTAATTACCCCTTTTTCTACAAAATAAAACATAGAACTACTTCATTTACCTCTGAAAGTTTTGAAAGATAAATTTTCAGTCATCTCTTTGTTTGTATGAAGTAAAAAGGGGTATAAGAATGACAAATCGGTAAATGAAAGGGAGATCATAATGTATAACCATATTCTTGTTGGTTTGATGATTCTAAAGACAGTTTGAAAGCATTAGAGAGGGCAGCTGAACTTTATTCTATGACTCGTGATCCAAAAATTACGGTTGTGTATGTATTGAAAGATCATATGAATGATTTCCCCCTTGGGTATTCTAATGTAAATTATCCAGTGGTACCCAGTGTAGATGGGGGGATTTACAATTCCCAAATCATGGCTCACGGAGAAGAGGTCTATCAAAATCCTCAAAAGACAGTAACCTATGATCATTCGATTGATGTTATGGATCATGCAAGATTATTCTTGAATCAACATGGTGTACCAGCTGTCTTCGAATCACTAAGTGGAACACCAAGCCATGATTTATGTGATTTTGCCGTGGATCATGATGTCGATTTAATCATTGTAGGTCATAGTGGAAAAGGAACCTTAAAGAAGTTGTTAACAGGCAGTGTAAGTGAAAGTGTAATGAAAAGGGCGGAAATGGATGTTCTTGTAGTAAAATAATGTTTTTGTGTTTAGGGGCTCTTTTGTAGCCCCTTTTTTTCTATGAAAACCATTTGACCCAATTTGTTCCACTATTGATTTATATTTTAAATTATATTATTTAAAGAGGAAATAACTAAAATATTAACAACTATTTAATATCCTTTTTTTCTGGCTTTATCCGTCTTTTCTTTGATTTCCCAGAATCCAGGTATAGCATCCACATCATATTCAGTGATATATGAAATCATTTTAAGTTTTAATTCCTGTGCTAAATCTTCTCTATCATTTGGATTTGTCATATATAATGATTTTTTTAACTTTGGTTCGAATAATTCAATAACAGTTTCCAATGCTTCGTTATTAGACCGTGATTCTTTTACAAGGTCATATAGTCTATTTGTCATAAAATCATTCCTTTTTTTCTTTCATCATCTCGGCAAGTTGGGTTAGTATTTCTCCAAAATGCTCTAGCTTATTTTCAAATCGGATTAATAGGTAAATGGAAATACATATAGGGAAACCGAAATTCCCTAGAATGGAAATCCATTGAGGTAGATCAGTAGGATTCATACTTATCTTTTCCTTTCTTTTTAAAATGGTCTTGGATTTTGCGTAAAGCTTTCTTATGCATTTTTGAAACAGATTGTTGAGATTTATTAAGAAGCTTCGCGATTTCGGTATCTGTTAACCCTCCGATATAGGCAAGAGTAAGAACTTCTCTTTGTTTTACAGAAAGTTCTTGAACAGCCTCATACAAGACAGGATCTCCTATATAATCAGCTATATCATCACTTATTGATAATTTGTCTGGAACGATTTCTGATTCAGGATCTTGAATCAATTCTATAAAAGTAATTCCTTCTTCATTTTGGACGGTACTATCAATCGTTAGTAAATACCGGGAAGAATGTTGTCTCTGCTTTTTGTCAAAATGAACTGCGTTAAAATATAAAGAAGTAGAAATGAACGAGATAAAGCGAATATGAAAGTAAAAGGCTTTAAACATTCGGTCTAACTTGTTCCTATTCTCAACTGTAGGATGAACAATAGTATCGAGAAACAGCTGATAATTTTCTTGATTGCTTAAAAAACTTTTGATAATGGGGTTAGATAGGAATTCCTTATTGCATTTTTTAAACTCTTCTAGCTTATTCCATTCCTGTGATTCCATAATATGAACACCTCTTATATGGAACATATGTTCTATTATTGGTGATAAAAAAATGACTAATGTATAGCCACAATCATTTCATATTAAAGTTTGCATATAGTAAATTTATTATAGCATAAAAAATAGATCCTAAATTTCTTTTACCAAATAAAGATAAAATTTCAATTAAAAATACAACCGCCTTAACAAAAAAATTTCAGTCTGTCTTTGAATCTGCAAATAATGCGATTATTTTAGCAGATAGCAAGGGAACGGTGATTTCATGAAATAATGTTAAAAGGGGTTTATGGTCCCGTTATACATTTTAAAAAGATCCTAGCAAAGGCAAAGGAAGCAAAGGTTAAAGGCAATACTGATGATCAGAAACTAATAGATTTAAATATAGGGATTAAGCTGAAAAAAGAAAAAATTTAACGATGGTAAAGTTGAACTTATAATAGGGACATGGTAATTTAATTTTATTAGTTATATTAGCGGAAATTAAAAATAGTACCCGAAGGTAGGTGTAATACATGGCCATTCGCAAAGAAGAGTTATATCGGCTGATAGACCGTCTTGATCAGCAAGATCAGAAGGCAGCATTTGATTTTTTGGAATTTCTTGTTCAACGATCAAAAAAGAAATCTAAAGGTTGGGAAAGAATTGATATGGATGTTCCGGATGATGAACCATTGTCTGAAGAAGAGTTAGAACAACTAAATAGTAAAGAAGGGTATGTATCAGGGGAGGATGTAAAACGTGAGTTCGGACTACAAGTTGATTTACCATAAGTCCGCATTAAAATTTATTGCTAAACTAGAAAAATCTGTACAAGAGCGAATTGCAGAAGGTATAGGGTCTCTTGAAGGTTCCTCCTGAAGGGGATATTAAACCAATGAAGAGATATACAGATTTTTATCGGCTCAGAATCGGCACCTTTCGAGTTTTATTTGATATAGACCACAGTGAGAAAATTATATATATACAGGCAATTGGAAATCGTGGAGTTTATAAGTGACATCATAAGATTTTGTCTCAATCGTATATTCACTACTAATTCCATCTCCTCCAGAATACCACAAAAAAGAAAAAGCCCCTATTTTTTAGGGGTCAGAATAAAGAGTTTTTATCTATTTGTTTGAAAAATAAGTGAGCAGCCCCTGATAAACGCCTTGAGCCACTTGGTTACGGAAGGCAGGGCTTTCAAGGGTTGAATCATCTTGTTTATTGGAAAGGAATCCAAGTTCAATCAATGTGCTGGGCTGTGAATTATTTCTGAGAACATATAAGTCATCGAATTGAGCCCCATCATTTTTCAATCCTGTTGTTTTAACGACCTCATTTAAGATATCAGAGGCTAAAGGGCTATTTGATTTTTGATAGTAAAAGGAAGTTAATCCATTTGCTGATGAATCTTGTGACCAATTATAATGAAAGCTGATAAAAGCATCTGCGTGGATCTGATTTGCGAGCCCGGAACGTTGATTTAATGGAATATACGTATCATCGTTCCTCGTCATATAGACAATAGCTCCAGCATCTTTAAGCTTTTGTTCAACGGTTTGAACTGTCGGTAAGGTTAATGATTTTTCATGTGTTCCTGTAATACTGGTAGCCCCATCATCTTTCCCGCCATGGCCTGCATCAAGAACAATGATTTTCCCCTTTAAAGGAAGCTCTCCATTCTGTGCGGGTTCTTGAATAGACGGATCAACCAAAGGTTTTGATCCTTGTGACAAATCCTCTTTTTTTGATGGCGGAGCTGAATCTACAGGGGTGTCTTTACGAATATAATTTTCCGACACCCAACCCTCCACACCAGAAGAAGACACAATTTTTGCCCATCCAGTTTGTTCCGCCTGGATTGTTATTTTCGTTCCTTTTGTTAATCTGCCAACAACCTTGCTTTCTAAATTCGGATTTTCATGCACTCTTAAAACAAAGGCTTCTACGGTTGCGCCTATATTTTGTGTCTGTGCCAGCCAGGCATTATACACCCATCCAGTTTGGTTGTTTGGTAGTTTAATTTGATCCCAATTATTATTCTTTGAATCAATAATTTCAACTGTGTCTCCCTGATGAAGCTGGCCAACAATTTTACTAGACATGTCTGCTTGAGCCCGTACATTAAGATCATCTGCGATTACTGTGCCTTGAGAAGCTGTATTGGCAAGAGCGTGTTGATGTAATTCCGGCAGGGGGGCAGCCACTATACTAAGGGCAGTCAATACTTTCATAAGCCTTAAGTTCTTCATTTTATGTTGCAACCTCCTTGGTTTTTCCTCTAAAACTAGTATGGACAGCTATCTAGCAAAATAAAACAATACGCAAAAATAAAAATCTGTATTTAATAATTTCCTTTTTGAGGAAAAAACAAGGAACGCAAAAAAGCGAGGTATTTCTCCTCGCTTTTATATGGATGAATTTATAGATTTTTTTAATGTTGACTTCGAAAGTTACCTAGCTCTAGGCGCCAGCGGATCGAGGTCACAAGCCGCTAAGCGGATGCCTTACGCTTTTCTTATAGCCGAGGTTCTTTTCGAGCGACACCCGTTTCATGGGCTGCTTTGACGACTGCCTCACGGACAAGTTTTACTACTTTTTCATTGAATACACTAGGTATGATATATGATTCACTCAGTTCGTCATCGGATACAACTGAAGCAATGGCTTTTGCTGCTGCCACTTTCATGGCTTCGTTAATTTCAGTGGCACGGCAATCGAGTGCCCCGCGGAAGATGCCTGGGAAGCATAGGACATTATTGATTTGGTTTGGATAATCGGAACGTCCGGTCGCCATGACTCTGACATATGGTTCTGCTAGTTCTGGGTCAATTTCCGGCTGCGGATTGGCCATGGCAAATACAATAGGGTCCTTAGCCATACTCTTCACATCTTCAACCGTTAAGATTCCTGGGGCAGAAACTCCAATAAATACGTCTGCTCCTGCTATACAATCGGATAATGACCCTTTTAGGTTATCTGGATTGGTTATCTTTGCATATTCGTTCCAATATGGATTGTCGTAATGGGTATCACGGTGAATAGCCCCTTCTTTATCCACTCCGATAATATTGCGGGCGCCGGCAGATAAGAGAATTTTTGTACAAGCAATTCCAGCTGCGCCGATTCCGGTCAACACTATTTTAATATCTTCAATTTTTTTATTGGTGATTCTAAGTGCATTTAAAAGCCCTGCAAGAAGAACAACAGCTGTCCCATGCTGATCATCGTGAAATACCGGAATATCAAGTTCTTTCTTCAGCCGTTCTTCGATTTCAAAGCAGCGTGGTGCAGAGATGTCTTCCAAATTGATACCGCCAAATGCCGGAGCAATGGCTTTAATCGTACGGATAATTTCTTCAGTATCCTGCGTGTCCAGGCAAATTGGGAATGAGTCAACATTTGCCAGCTGCTTAAATAACATGGCCTTTCCTTCCATAACAGGCATTGCGGCAGACGGGCCGATATTGCCCAAACCAAGAACAGCAGAACCGTCAGAAATGACCGCAACGGTATTGCGTTTGATCGTTAAAGTAAAGGCTTTTTCAGGCTCATTGGCAATAGCCGTACATACATTAGCTACTCCCGGCGTGTATACCCTTGCCAAATCTTCACGGTTTTTAATCGGCGATTTCAGCGCTGTTTCAATTTTTCCGCCAAGATGCATAAGGAAAGTACGGTCAGAAACTTGCAGTACCTTAACACCTTTAAGTTTCGGCAGCAGCTCTTCAAGAAGCTCTTTTTGCCTTTGGCCATTTACATTAATCGTAATATCGCGAACTGATTGTGTTTTGCTTGAGGAAATAACGTCGACCCCAATAATATCTCCTCCGGCTGCACCGATGCAGCTGGCAATTTCCCCAAATGAGAAGACCTCCAAATCTAATTGCAGGCGCATAATAATATGTGTACTTGTTCCTTTCGAGATTGCCAAAATGATACTCCTCCTGTTGTGTGGTTTCTAGTAAACCTTTTATTATTCTCCCTTAATAGAATAGGGGATCGTTAGAATAAATTTTGTACCTTCTCCCGGTTTTGAAAAAAATTTGAGATCGCCGTGTAGCTTTTCCAAGCTTCGTTTGACGAGAAATAGCCCAATGCCACGATTGTCCCCTTTGGTGGAAAATCCTTTTGTAAAAATACTGCAGGTCGTTACATCATCCATTCCTGGACCATTATCTGCGATCTCGAAGGAAAGCTCATGATCATAGTAATCGAAATGGACCGAAAGCTTCTTGTTCTCTTGTTCGACCAGGGCCTCTAAAGCATTATCAATTAAATTTCCCAATATGGTAATGAGTTCATGAGTCACATCTTGATCAGCAGGTTCTGGCAGGATATCTTGTCCTGTAAAAGAAAGTTCGGCGCCGAACTCGCGTGCATAGCTCATTTTTCCAAGAATGAACCCTGCGAGTGATGGGTCCTTTACTTTATTGACAATGTAGCCGACTTCAGCTTGAAAATGATTAGAAATTTGGCTGATGTATTCAGATAATTTCCCATATCGCCGAAGGTGAACCAAGCCTAAAATCACATGCAGTTTATTCATGAATTCATGGGATTGAGCCCTTAACGCTTCGGCATAGAGCTTTACACCTGTAAGCTCTTCAGCCAGCTGGTTGATTTCCGTTTTATCACGAAACGTGGTAATCGCACCGACAATTTCATCTCCCATACTAATCGGTAATTGGTTGGATAGCAAGGTAATTCCCGATAAATTGATTTCTTCGTTGATTCGCGGATTTCCGGTCTCTAGAACATTTTTTAAATGCAGATTAGGAATGTAGTCTTCCACAGAGCGTCCGACTGGATTGTCGTTTTTTCCAGCTTCTGCAAAAAGTCTCAGTGCTTCATTATTGATCAGCGTAATGCGGGCATCCTGATCAACTGCAATAATGCCTTCCTTCGTGGACTGCAGCATGGCATTTCGTTCTTCCAGCAATTTACCAATCTCATACGGTTCAAGCCCGAACATGCTTTTTTTAATTTTTCTGGCTAAAATAACTGCCACCGCGATCCCAATCAATATTCCGAAAATAACCGCTAAGTAGATGACCTTTTTGCTGTTACTTACATCCTGCTTTACTTTATTAAGAGAAATTCCAACGGAAACCGCACCAATTTGTTGACCATCTTTCGAAAATACCGGTGTAAAAGCCCTCAAAGAGTACCCTAATGTTCCTTTTGCCGTCGAGATATGTTCGCGGCCATGAAGGACAGGTCCTTCATCTCCTCCGACAAAACGATGGCCAATTTCACTAGGGTTTGGATGAGATTTGCGAATTCCCTTCATATCCATGACAACGATAAATTCAACATTTGTTACTTTTGTCATTTCATTGGTATACGTTTGAATATCTTTTTCATTCCGCATTCCGCTTAGAGCTTCCACAATAATGGGGGTATGAGCGGTCATCCTAGCAATGTTTAACGCTTTGTCAGCTTGGCTTTTTTGTGTATTGTTTCCAACTTCCTTACTAATAAGCAGTTCGGTTACAAATAAAGCGAATGCCACCACGCCGCAGACCAACAGGGTAATCGTCGTTTGCAGTCTGAACAGAGGCTTTTTTCTTCGCACAGGGTTTCCTACTTTCAAAAGATAAGAAATTTTGACTTCGAAAATTGTCTAGCTCCAGCGCCTAGCCCCTCGTTATGTGCTCCTGCGCCATAGCTTCTTCGAAGAAGCTTATGTTCAGCTCGTCGCATGCCTGCAAGGAGGATTATTCGGAGAAGCAGGCAGGCAGACCAAGGCGCTTGCGCTTTTCTTATAACCTGTACTTATTCATTGGTCTGCCGACAGAGCCATATTGAACTTCCATTTTGATTTCTCCCTTTTTCTCCAGGTAATCTAAATATCGGCGGACGGTTACCCGGCTAAGGCCTGTGCCGGATGCCACCTCTTCTGATGAAAGCGGAATAGCCTGCTTTCTTAGATAGTGGAGAATTTGCTTTAATGTCCGGTCGTTCAGCCCTTTAGGCAAAAGTTCCTCTGAATGGGACTCAGACTGATAGGGCTTGATCCCGGTAATCGCATCTACATCTGCCTGATCGAGTGGTTTGTGATCTGTTAGCAGCTTTATTGTTTCACGGTATTTTTCCAATGCAGATTGAAATCGCTCAAATCGAAAAGGCTTGATAATATAATCAACAACGCCAGCCCGAAAAATTGTCTGAATATGCTCAGGATCCCGATTGGCGGTTAAAAGAATCACATCAATAGGATAATGTTGGGATCGAATCCATTGCAGCAAGGAAAGTCCATTCATATCTGGTAAAAAATAATCTAATAACAAGAGATCGGGATGTAGTTCTTGAAGCAGCTGCATGGCTTCTTTGCCGCTGCCTGCTTTTCCCGCCAGCACAAATCCTGGCAGTTTGGAAACAAATTCAGCATTAATCTCTATGACCATCGGATCATCCTCGACAATCATAACACGGATTGGCTGCATGAACACACTCCTTTAATTTCTTCGCTGCCTTCCATTATAGCTTACTTATGTCCACATCACCAAAGAAACAGCCGTGATTCCACGGCTGTCCTTTATGCTATTTTACATAATGTGTTTACGCGGATTTGCCAACGGATTGATTGCCTACCTTATTTTCAGTAAATTCATTTTCCATTTTCGATACGACAACTGTTGCAACGCCGTTACCGATTAGATTTGTCAGGGCGCGGGCTGTCGACATGAACCGATCAATGCCAAGCAGCAGTGCAATTCCTTCCACAGGTACACTCGGAAATGCCGATAAAGTTGCTGCCAATGTGACAAATCCTGAACCGGTTACACCGGCAGCTCCTTTGGAGGTAAGCATTAACACACCCAGCAGGGTAACCTCCTGTCCAACACTTAAATGAACACCAAAGGCTTGTGCGATGAATAGAGCTGCCATCGAAAGATAGATGGATGTTCCATCCAAATTAAAGGAATACCCTGTGGGAATTACCAGACCAACCACTGGTTTAGAGCAGCCATAGTTTTCAAGCTTCTCTACCAATTTTGGCAAAGCTGATTCTGAAGATGAAGTCCCAAGAACCAGAAAGATTTCGTCTTTAATATAATTGATAAACTGAAATATATTAAAACGATAGAATTTAGCTATTGAACCAAGAACGACAACAATAAATACCAGCATGGCGAATATGGTTAAGCCGAACAATTTTCCCAGAGAGACGAGTGAACCAATCCCAAATTGCCCAATTGTATAGGAAATGGCACCAAATGCAGCAATGGGAGAGTAGTACATAATAATATTTACAATGCGGAAAAAGGTATCTGATAGTTTTTCAAACAATTCAATAACGGATTTTCCTCTTTCTCCAAGACCTGATAAGGCAATACCAAATAATACGGCTAAGAACAGGATGGGCAGCAGATCTCCCTTTGCTAGAGCGCCAAAGAAATTATCAGGGATGATTCCCATGATAAAATCCATTACCCCATGGCTTTCGGCAGCTTTCGTATATTGGGTAATGTCGCCTTTTGCACTATGCGCATTAACCCCTGCACCAGGCTGAAATACAGTGGCAAACAAAATTCCGATCGCAAGGGCAAAGGTGGAGACAATTTCAAAGTAAATAATCGCTTTTCCACCAATTCGGCCGACTTTCTTCATATCTCCCATGCCGGCAATTCCAACAACGATGGTTAAGAAGATAATCGGAGCAATGACCATTTTAATCATTTTCACAAAAATATCGGACAGAACTTTCAACTCTGCGCCTATTTTTGGAAATAAGGCACCAAAGATAATTCCTAAAACGATCGCAATCAAAACCTGTGTGGTCAAACTTCTGAAATGATTCTTCACAGGACCATCCTCCTAATCTATTAGTTTGTAAACACTTACATGATATACATGAGTATATGAGTTTAATGAATAGTCTGACAATGTTTTGGTTATATCGTTCTTTTTGGTGATTTTGGTCATGGAATATACAAAATTTTAGTAAGAAGCTTCCAAATCTCCATAAATCAAAAATATGGAGTATAATTAAGATGGAAATTTAATTTGCCAGGAGTAGAGAACATTGGAAAAGCATGATAGCCGTTACCGGTGGGTTGTGTTTACCGCCGTATTATTTACATATTTTTTAATCGTCAGCCAGCGTACAGCACCCGGTTTAATTTCAGACCAGCTGATGAAGGATTTTAATCTGACTGCTGCAACAATTGGGTTATTAACGAGTATTCAATTTCTTGCTTATTCCGGATTGCAAATTCCTGTTGGTATTTTATCGGACCGGTATGGCCCAAATTTTTTGCTGATCATTGGTGCTCTGCTTAATGGGCTCGGAACGCTAATCTATAGTCTGGCACCAAATGCTTTTTTCCTTCTGTTGGCAAGATTGCTTGCGGGTATAGGGGATGCAACGATTTGGGTGAATTTGGTGTTGATTTTAAGCCAGTGGTTTAAAGTGCAGGAATTTGTCAAATTACTTGGGTTCGCTGGTATGGCTGGGAGCTTTGGATTTCTGATGGCAACCGTTCCCTTTTCTTTCTTCATTTCCAGCTTTGGTTGGCGTACACCTTTTTTTACGATTGGAATTATTTTATGCCTTTGCGGCTTAATGCTTTATTTTATCCTTGTCAAAAAGCCGAAACAATTGGGATTAGCTAATACAGGGTTAAAAAAGGCAGCTCATAAAACGGAACAAAAGCGGGAAAAAATACTGACTTTGCTGTGCCGCGTTTTTACTGACCGGCAGGCATGGGCTACTTTTTTATGTCACTTTGGCCTTGTTGGCACGTATGTAGGTTTTATCGGTTCATGGGCAGTACCATATGGGATGCATGTATATGACATGAGCCGCTCAGGCGCAAGCCAGCTGATTATGATTGGACTAATTGGGGCATTGATTGGCGCACCTGTCACAAGCTGGATTTCCAGCCGGTTTGGTTCACTGAAACGTCCCTATATTATTGTTCATGTGATTGTATTCTTAAGCTGGATTGTGTTCGTTTTATTTGGTGGAAAGCCGCCCCTTTATTTGCTGATCATTCTTTTTCTGATGATTGGATATGGAAATGGCGCCAGTTCTTTAACCTTTGCAGTGGTTCGTCAGTCATTTCCGATGAAAGAGGTTGGTGTGGTTTCGGGGTTCGCGAATACTGGTGGATTTATCAGCGCTGTCCTTTTGCCAAGTGTATTTGGAAAAATATTGGACTATTTTCATGCAGCTCCAGCCAGTATTGGCTACCATTATGGATTTATGATACCGATCGCTTTTTCATTTCTCGGTTTAATTGGTGGAATCTTAATTAAAACCGAGAATAAGGAAGCAAAGCAACCGAACGAAGTAACAGCTTAGAAAAAATAAATTACCATTTGACGAAAATTTGCCTGTTCATTATAGTAGGTATAGAAAAAAGAATACCCGCTTAACTGCGGCGGGAGAGGTTCATAGCTATAAACCCTCTATAAAAAACTATGGATTCATGACAATAGGCCATGTCCATATGGATGTGGCTTTTTAATTGTCCAGCTCCAGCGCCTAGCCCCTCGGGACAAAAACCAAATGCACTAAAAGTCCAAAAACCAGACTTTTAGTGCAGAAGAACATTTGCCTGTCGGGGCTGACCAAGGCGCTTGCGCTTTTCGTATTTTATAAGGGTAGGCTTAAAGAACTCTCCTGCCAGCAGTGTTGTGGTCAGGAGGTTTTTGTATGTCAGGAAGAACCAATGAACAAGGATTAAAGGATTTAACATTATTAGGGAATAACGGAACTTCTTATTCATTTGATTATGCCCCTGAGGTTTTGGAGGCAGTCGATAATCTTCACTCTGACCGGGATTATTTCGTCAAATTTAATTGTCCTGAGTTTACAAGCTTATGTCCGCTGACCCGTCAGCCGGATTTTGCAACGATCTATATCTCGTATATTCCGGACAAAAAGATTGTAGAAAGTAAATCACTAAAACTATATCTGTTCAGTTTCCGCAATCATGGCGACTTTCACGAAGATTGCGTCAATATTATTATGAATGATCTTATTAACCTACTTGATCCGAGATATATAGAAGTTTGGGGAAAATTTACACCGCGCGGCGGCATTTCTATTGACCCATGGTGCAATTATGGAAAACCTGGCACGAAGTACGAAGAAATGGCCCAATTTCGTTTGATGAACCACGACCTCTACCCGGAAAAAGTAGATAATCGGTAAGACATGACATCCCCTTGGCCAAAAGCTTTAGGGGATTTTTATTTGGCAAAAAATGTCCCCTAACCGCATAAAACACAAATTGTGAAAAAAATTAATTCACTCCTCCAAAATATGACAAGATATGTACTATTTTCATGGTAGTTTAGTAGTGATTTCATAGTAATGGAGGAGAGATATGAGAAAATTATCCGTTGTTTTGGTTTTTTTATTCAGCATTCTTTTCACCAGTGTTTCAGCAGATGCAGCAGGAAATTCACAGTTGATCATGATTAATAAGAAAACGAATACATTGGCATTCTATAATGCTGGTAAATTAGTCAGAACATTTAGTGTCGCAACAGGAAAAACGATGGACTTAACCCCTGAGGGGAAATTTAGAATTGTGACGATGATTAAAAACCGGCCCTATTATACGTTGGGAATTCCCGGGGGAGATCCTCGTAATCCTTTAGGTGACCGCTGGCTAGGTTTGGATGCAAGAGGTACGAATGGCGACACGTATGCCATCCATGGCAATAACAACGAAAGTTCTATTGGGAATTATGTCAGTCATGGCTGTGTTCGAATGCATAACTCAGAAATCCGCTGGTTGTTTGACCAAGTACAGATGTATACTCCGGTCATCATTACCAATTCTAACAGTTCCTTTGAAGCCATTGCAAAAGACAATGGGTATAATGTCGGTCCGATGAATGGCTGGGTACAAGCTAATGGGAAATGGTATTACTTTGTGAATGGGCAAGCAAAATCAGGTTGGTTGCTATCATCAGGTAAGTGGTATTATTTGGATGGAACAGGTGTTATGAAGACAGGGTGGCTGTCCTATAAAGGAAATTGGTATTATCTTGATACGAACGGTGCAATGAAAACAGGCTGGCTGCTAGATCGTGGCAAGTGGTATTATTTTGATAGCTCCGGAGCAATGAAAACAGGTTGGGTTCTGACTGGTGGAAAATGGTATTACTTTGATCATTCAGGTGCAATGCACACCGGTTGGCTGCTATCAGGGGGCAAGTGGTATTATTTACAGCCAAACGGAGAACTGAGAACAGGCTGGACTTCCATAAATGGCACCTGGTATTATTTCGATCCATCAGGTGTAATGCATACAGGCTGGCTGGAGTTGTCAGGTAAAAAGTATTTCTTAAAAGAAAATGGAGCTATGGCTACAGGCTGGGTGCAAATCAGCGGAAAATGGTATTACCTCAACAAAGACGGCTCATTGGCTGTTCATACAGTTGTAAATGGATATAAAGTAGGTCAGGACGGTGCCTGGATACAGGTTGATTATGTTGCTTTAGGGGATTCCTTAGCTGCCGGAATGACACCTGACGGTCAAGATCGACATGATGTAAATGGAAATGACTTGGATTTGGGATATCCAGATTACATTGCGCGAGACTTTGCGAAATCTTATCAGTTGTTGAAATTTGTCAATTTTGGAGTCTCTGGATATAAAACAGATGATGTAATCGATCAATTAAGCAAAGCAGACGTTCAAAATGAAATTATAAAAGCTACCCATCTTACGATTGATATCGGGGCAAATGACGTGCTTCCAGTTGTAAATGAACCTGCTAAAGCACCTGAAACGATCAATACTGTTGCTATAAAATTAAATTCTATTCTTAGTACGATTAGCAAGTTGAATCCAAACGTCAAAGTATATGTAATGGGCTATTACAACCCATTCCCATATGTAACAGATTCACAGCAAAAAGCACAGTTAAATCAATTATTGCAAGCCTTTAATGGCGTAATTGAGCAAACTGCAAAAGCAAACGGCGATACGTTTGTTCCAACAGCACAAGTAATTAACACAACTGATTTTCAAAAATTCTTGCCTAATCCACAGAATATTCATCTAAGTTTAGCAGGTTACCAGGCAGTAGCGGAGGAATTCTGGAAGGTCATGCAATAGAATTTACTATCAAAAAGCAAAAGCGGTGCCTTCTCGGTACCGCCATTTTTTGTATTTATTTATTTGTATACATGTATACTTTTTGTATATAAATTGTTTGCGAAAATGTGTGCATGTATACGAATATGTTTGCATGCTTTGATGACAGCATGTATACAAATTTGGTTTGCATGTCTACGTACATGTTTACTCTCTATTTCCTTTGGTATATGAATCTCCTGCTATTGATGGTTATATTTGAACAGCCAGCATCCAGGATATTCGTTTATTTTGCGATCGATGTGTAATATTTGTAATTTATATTGCGTGTAAACAACTTTTGTATACATGTATATATTATGTAAACAATATGTTTGCGATTTTGCTTACATATATACTCTATCGTGTACATATTGATATAACGCTATGTGTACAATTTTGTCATCGAAGTATACAAAATTGTTTGCATCATTCCTGTTGTTTACAAATAGTTTACAATTTTACACTTGCATTTTTTTTGCGAAGTTTCATTGAGAAATCTGGCAATCTCCGATACGCTCTAATAGAATAGTAACTAGACATACATATTGAATATGCATACTAAATCTAGTAAAAGGAATGATTATAATGACTCAATCTAGAATTGCGGCTGTTGATGTTGGTAATGACTCCATTAAAGCTATATTTGGCAAATTAGAGTATGAACTGAATATCCCGAACATAATTGCTAGAGACAAAGAAGACCGGCCAATCATTGGGATCGAGGAACTCGATAGTAAAGATCCGCTCGATGGCATTCATATTAGAGTACACTCCCCTGCCCTTAAAGAAAATAACGTTATCTATCGAATCGGAAATTTGGCAGCTAAAAGCGATAATACAATGGAATTAGATCCGGGCAGCAGTAAGTCGGAGGAAGATCAAACGTTAATTATGCTGTTTGCCACACTGGCAATGGATGCAGTAAGAGAAGAAAATGCGAAAGATTTCCCGAGGAACAAAAATATTATTGATGCTAATTACACGTTAGGTACCGGCCTCCCCCTACGCGAAGTCAAGGAAGGGAAAGATGCAGGCTACCGCTCTAAGTTAATCGGTTCTGTTCATCAGGTGGAATTTTTGGTGACTCCGAAATACCAAGGATTAAAGGTAAATATCAAATTTAGTGAAGTAAAGGTCTATCCGGAAGGCTTTGCTGCTTTCATTAATCTCGTGATGGATAATGATCTGAAGATCATTAATAAAGATTTAATTGATAAGCGAATTTTAATTCAAGATATTGGTGGGTTATCAACGGATATTGCTGTTATTAAAAATCGAAATGTTGATGATGATAAAGCGCAAGGGTTTAATATCGGTGTTTCTGAAGCGTTGGAAGCCATTCGTGAAGAAATTCGGAAGAAGCACGGTGTCGAACTGGACAGCCGCCGCGATGTCGTAGAGATTATTACGAGGAAAAATGATCGTAACCATATTATGGTTAAAGGAAGCCGTACAAGCGTTCATGATATCACCGACCGCATCTTGCTTGATTTAGCGAAAAAACAATATCGTCTTTTGCGCAATGTATGGCAAAAGAACTCGCAGACAGAAATCTGTTATTTTGTCGGCGGCGGATCTCATGTTTTGAAAGATTATATAAAAACATTAAACAACGGGCTGGATGGATTTAATATTGAATTTTTCGAGGACGAAAAAGAAAGCATTTGGATGATGGCCAATGCTTATTATAAGCTGATTACTGATTATGCAAGAAAAGCGGAGAAACAAAAAGCTGCCCAAGACAAAGCACCAGTGAAAAACTAATGTAAGGTGATCCTATGAAAAAGGCTGCTGCAGTGGAAATTAAGAGAGGGCAGACGCTATCATTCCGGCTCCCTTCCGATACCCCTGACCATTTATTGAAACAATTGCAAAAATTAAAGGAAGTGGAGCGGCGTAATTTTTCCAGCAAGCTTGCCGAGTACGTTTTACAAGGTGTTAACAGCACCTATTCCCGGGAAAAGGAGACAATTACCATCCCACTTCCAAAAGCTTTAACGAAAGCGCAGCGTGATTGGCTAAAACATGAGCACTCGGAAGCCATGCTTGGGAGTATTATCTATCAGTTAATCTCTGACCCAATCCGGGCAACATCCTTACTTGCTTCGTTAAATAGCAATTCAATAAATATTGATGAGGCATTATACCTTCAGGAGCAGGAATTTCCCGCGCAACTTTCTGACAGTAAGGTTGACTCTACCGGCCATAAGCTGGAATCCGAAGAAACAGCATTTGCAGCCGAATCAGATTTTGATGATGATTTGAGCAGTTTTACTTGGGAAGGTATAAAAGAGCAGGCGGCAGCGTCTGAGGAAAACGAAGAGGAAGAACTGGATGCCGACGACTTGCTGGGAGGATTTCTGTCAAAAATGAATAAGTAGTTTGAAAACAAGCCATGATTTAACACATCATGGCTTGTTTTCATTTAATGCTGAGCATTCGGTAATTTTTTACTAGGGGTATTGGTTCCGTGTTTCTCTTTATTTTTCTGCTGTTTTTCCTGCTGGTCATGTAACTTTTGGACAAATTCATGAGTGCTTTCGTTCTTCATAGTTCTTGATCCCTCCTTTAATTAAACAAGGTTAATGTAACCGATCAGCAAGAAAAACATGCAGGCGATAATAATTCTTTCAACACCATTATTGGGCTCTTTGTTCAAATAGCTTTATGATTTCAATAATCGTGTGGGTAGCTTTCATCATATTTTCAACAGAAATAAATTCATATTTCCCGTGGAAATTCTCACCGCCGGTAAAGATATTTGGAGTAGGAAGGCCCATGTAAGACAGCTGTGAGCCGTCAGTTCCGCCGCGAATTGGCTGTATAATCGGTTTGATGTCTAAATTCTCCATGGCTTGTTGGGCGATTTCAACAATTTCTTTCACCGGTTTAATTTTCTCGCCCATGTTGTAATATTGATCTTTCATTTCAAGCTGAATGCGGTCAGCACCGTATTTTTCTTTCAGTCGGTTAACGATGTCTTCCATCGTTGCTTTTCTTGTATGAAACATATCCTTATCATGATCACGGATAATATAGGCTAGTTTTGTCAGCTCTACATCGCCGTTAAAGGCTAGGAGATGATAGAAGCCTTCGTATCCTTCGGTATGTTCGGGTGCTTCTTGTGGCGGCAGCTGGTTGTGTAATTCCATGGCAATTTTCATGGAATTGACCATTTTGTTTTTCGCCGACCCCGGGTGAATGTTGGTTCCTTTAATTGTGATTTTCGCGCTGGCTGCATTGAAACTTTCAAATTCTAGTTCCCCGAGCGGGCCACCGTCAACGGTATAGGCAAACTTGGCATTGAAGGCCGCAACGTCAAACTTATGCGGTCCACGGCCGATTTCCTCATCAGGGGTAAACGCAACGCGAACCTTGCCATGCTTGATTTCCGGGTGGTTAATCAAGTATGCCATTGCGGTCATAATTTCAGTAATCCCCGCTTTGTTATCGGCGCCAAGAAGTGTAGTGCCATCAGTAGTGATTAGCGTGTGGCCATTGTAATTTTTAAGATTTGGGAAATCCTTCGGTGACATGACCACATTCAGCTCTTTATTCAGAATGATGTCTCCGCCATCATAGTTTTCGTGAATTTGCGGATTGACATTTTTGCCGGTAAAATCGGTTGCTGTATCGACATGGGCAAGGAAACCGATGGTAGGCACATTTTTTTCTGTATTTGATGGTAGAGTCGCCATCACGTAGCCATTTTTATCAATCGTGACCTCTTGCATGCCGATGTGCTTCAACTCCTCCACCAGCATACGAAGTAATGTCCATTGCCCCTCGGTGGATGGGCAAGTCTCGCTGCTTTCATCAGACTGCGTGTCGATCTTGACATATGAGGTAAAGCGTTTAATTAGTTCATCTCTCAATGTGCTGCACTCCCCTGTTTCGTTATTTACATGAATATCATATCACTACAGGAGAGCGGTTACACGTTTTTGGGTTAGCGGATAACACAATTTAATTAAGTAGAAGGGGCTTGCGGATGGCGCGAGCCAATTATTGGAAAACCAGAACTAATTAGCGAAGGCGACACAATCCAATTAGAAAACGGATAAGTAATTTTTTAAGAAAAAACAAACTTGCCCTAAAAATCACCTCTATTCAGCATCGTAGCACATTCCCAAAAACAAATTATAAATATTATTTTTCATGTAAAAAATATAGGTTGAACACTATTGACCAAGTGGGTCAATAGGATTACAATAAGATTGACCGATATGGTCAACGGCTTTTAGAAAGGAGCTGCAAATATGTTTGCAAAATTTCTCAGCTTAGATAAGGAAAAACAAGATCGAATCATCAATGCCGCCATGAAGGAATTTGCCCAGAAAGGCTATGATAAGGCATCAACCAATGAGATGGTCAAGGAAGCGGGCATTTCAAAAGGGCTGTTATTCCACTATTTTCAAAATAAAAAGCAATTGTATTTTTTCCTGTACGACCACATGACCCAACTGCTCGTGGAACAAATTGAGGAAAAAGTCGATAAGGAAGAAAGGGATTTATTTATTCGGGTTCGGCAAATGGCCTTAGTGAAACTTGAAATATTTCAAATGTATCCCGAATTGTTTAATTTCGCTAAGTCGATTTTTATGGAAACCTCTGCGGAAGTCATACATGAAGTCGGTCAGAGGGGGAAAGAATTGCTCGAAAGCTACTTTAAGGATTTTAAGGGAGATATTGATTTTTCAAAGTTTAAAAAAGGAATTGATGTCCACAAAGCGTTCAACATCATTGCTTGGACATTAGAAGGGTTTGGATTTCAACAGCAGAAGAAAGTGCAATCGCTATCCATTGAGAATTTGGATATTGAGGAAGCATTGAAAGAAATGGATGAGTATTTGGATATGTTGAGAAATGCGTTCTATGAATGACCAAGCGATCTGCAAACCATTTGAGAAGAAGAAAAGGAGGTTTTAACCATGGATGTAATTGAAATTAAAAACCTGACAAAAACCTACGGCAAAGCAAGAGGGATTTCCAATATCAGCTTTAATGTCGAGGAGGGGGAAATTTTTGGATTCATCGGTCCAAATGGTGCCGGAAAGTCAACCACCATCCGAATCCTACTGTCGCTTATTTATCCTGATAGTGGCAGTGCGGCGATTTTTGGTAAGGACTGCATCCAGTTTGCCCCGGAAATAAAAAAGAATATCGGTTATCTGCCGTCTGAAGTCTTTTACTATGACAATATGAAAGTAAAGGAGCTATTAAACTATTCCGCCAGCTTTTATAAAAAGGATTGCAATAAGAGAATGAAAGAATTGGCGGATATCATGGACCTTGACCTTAATAAAAAAATTGATGATCTCTCGCTCGGCAACAAAAAGAAGGTCGGAATCGTGCAAGGACTACTCCATGAGCCAAAACTTATCATTCTCGATGAACCGACGAGTGGGCTCGACCCATTGATGCAGCAAAACTTCTTTGAACTTTTGAAGGAGGAGAACAAAAAAGGTGCCACAATTCTATTTTCCTCCCACATTCTGAGTGAGGTTCAAAGATTATGTAACCGGGTTGCCATCATTAAAGAAGGAAAAATCGTAACGGTAGAAAAGATCAGTAACTTAACAGAGAACACGTATAAAAAATTCAAAGTGGAAACAAAAGCACCGCTGGACGCCACTTACTTCCAAATCAGCGGCGTCCATAATCTGGAGGTTAAAGGCAACGTCACCAGCTTTATTTTTAAAGGAAATATCAATGATGTGATGAAAAAGATTGCCGGAGTTGAAATTATGAATCTATGGATTGAAGAGCCGGACCTTGAGGAGATCTTTATGCACTACTATGAAAAGGAGGCCTAGAGAGCGATGAATATCTTTTTACATGAATTGAAGGCATATCGTAAATCGACGATGATCTGGACGTTTTCTTTAGTCATCATGATGGTCTTGTTCATGTCCCTTTATTCTTCTATACATGCCGATGCTGAAGCTTTTTTAAAAGTATTGAAAAATTATCCAGAAGCGATAAGAAATGCACTTGGCTTTAATGAGAAGAATTTTTTAACCGTAGTAGGCTTTTATAGCTTCCTATTATCTTTTGTTACACTTTGCGCAAGTCTACAGGCAATGAATTTGGGTACTTCCATTGTCAGCAAAGAAGTCCGGGAAAAAACAGCCGATTTTTTATTGACAAAGCCGGTGACACGCAGCCAAATCTTGACTGCCAAGTTGATGGGAGCAGTTGTTTCCCTTGTCATTACAAATATGATTTATTTCGCTGCAGCAAGCTTTATGGCTTTCCAGTTTAAAGCAGATGATTTTAGCATGAAAATTTTCTTCTTGCTTTCACTGACGGTTTTTTTTGTTCAACTCATTTTTCTCGCTTTGGGGATGATCATATCAGTTATTTTCCAAACGATCAAATCCGTGTTGACTGTTTCCCTTGCCGTCGTTTTTGCTTTCTACTTTGTGGGTATGTTCTTTGATACGTCTGGTGAGAAAGTGAAACGTTATTTTTCACCGTTTAAATACTTTGACACCGCGTATATCATCAAACATTCCAGTTACGAGCCATCTTTTTTGATTGCCGGGGCTGCCATTACGATTCTTGCAATCGCAGCAAGTTATTTTATTTATGCGAAAAGGGATATTCATGCTGTATAAGAAAGTATAAGCAAATGGGAGGTGATTTATTGTGAATATCTATTTTAAAGAATTAAAGACCAATCGGAAATCAATCATTATATGGAGTATATGTGTCTTTTTGATGGTGGCATCGGGAATGGCTAAATTTGATGCCTATTAAAAGTCGGGGCAAAATATGACTGAATTATTGAAAGATATGCCAAAATCACTTAGGGTAGTTTTTGGTTTTAACCAATTGGATCTATCAAAGGTTAGTGGTTACTTTGGTGTTCTCTTTATCTATTTGTTATTAATGGCAACCATCCATGCAACGATGCTTGGAGCAACGGTTATTGCCAAAGAAGAACGGGACAAAACTTATGAGTTTTTATTTACGAAACCCGTTTCACGAAGTATAATTGTTACCGCCAAACTATTGGCAGCACTAACAAATATTATCATCTTTAATCTTGTGACAATGGCTTCATCGATGATGCTGTTAGCGAAATACAGCCATGGTGAGGCCGTGAATGATGAGATTGCCAGGTTAATGGCGGCCATGTTCATTTTACAGCTGTTGTTTATGGTCATTGGCAGTGCCCTCGCTGCTGTCAAAAAGAAATCGAAAAAGGCAGCATCACTGGCAACAGGCATTCTTGTATTTACGTATTTCTTATCAGTGGCAATCGATTTGAATGATCGTCTAACAGGCTTGAAATATTTTACGCCTTTTAAATATTTTGAAGCAAAAAATGTGATGTATGGAGGCGGGTTTGCTGCAGTCTACGTCGTAATATCCGTCGTATTAATCGCGGCATTGACGACCGTAACCTATGTATTTTATAAAAATAGAGATTTAAATGTATGATGAGTCAGGCAGGTTTTTGGAAACTTAACTTGGATCATTCACGAAGAAAAATTAAGACGGCAGAATCACCTGATTCCGCCGTCTTTCCATCCTTTGCTCATTTTGTTAAAGCTGGTAAGCAACTATAAACCCTCACAACACTTAAAGTTCCTTGCCGTGCATCAGTTTCACTTCGCCTCTTGTATTGCCCATAGGCTTTCCAATTGACGGTTTTCTTTAAACAAAATTTCCCGGAAATTTTTTGAGTATGCTTAGATTTTTTTGGGAACATTACTTAGAAGTAGGTAGTAGGAATCCACTAATTAGGAAAATTCCATAACACAGGTGGCGTGATTATGGGGACCGATCCATCCACTTCAGCAGTAAACATGTATTTGCAAATGTGGGATGTCGATAATGTATTCGTCGTCGGTGCATCTGTATTTTCGCATAATTTCGGCTATAACCTAACAGATACCGTGGGTGCGTTATCGTACCGTGCCGCTGAAGGCATCTTGAAATACCATCAAAAAGGCGGGCAAGTCGTATAGGCAGTTTACTTGATTTTTATATTTAACATCATGATAATGTAGAATTAAAAGAGGAAGAATCGGGAGGAGTGATCAAATGACAAATCATAACGCAGAACTGCCGCCCAAAACGTGTAGTATAGACAAGCTCATCACCATTGAGGAAGATATCCAGAAAGTACTCTCCGGACAAAAAACAGCGACACGCCGCAATGGGCGCTATGCTGATCCAGGAGAAATCATGACACTTGGCGGTCGTCAGTTTGTGATCGACAAGGTTTATTCCCAGAGCTTGGGGGAACTGACGGATGATGATGCCCGCCGCGAGGGATATAACTCAGTTGAAGAATATAAACAATCGATTCTTTCGCTTCACCCGGGAATGCCTTGGCTGCCGCAAATGAGAGTATGGGTTCACGAATTTCACCCGGTTGAACAAGAGTAAGCAAGTTTGGTCCATAGCACAAATATGGGCCATTTTTTTTGGCCGAAGCTTTTCTAAGGAAAATATGATAAATTGATGAGAACGGGTTATTTAATTGGTTATTTGGGGGCGGCAAATCTATAATATCCTTTATGATAGATGAAGGCGTTCAGAGGTGGCCATCATGAAGTTTTTATCAAAATATATAAAAAAGTATTGGGTATCTTTTTGCATTGCGGTATTATTTCTCACCTTTGAAGCGGTTTGCGATTTACTGCAGCCAACCATTATGGCAAAAATCATTGATAAGGGCGTCGCACGTAAGGATATTCATTACGTACTGCAAATGGGCGGACTAATGCTTGCTATTACCGCATTCGGTGCCGTAAGCGCCGGAACAAGAAGCGTGATAGCCAGTATCGTGTCACAAAATTTCGGCACAGAGCTAAGGTTTGATTTGTTTAAAAAAATTCAAACCATGTCCTTCAAAAATTTGGATCAGTTTGACCGCGCATCGCTGATCACGCGGCTGACCAATGATGTGACACAAGTGCAAGTTTTTGTAAACGGATTAATGCGGATATTCGTCAAATCACCGCTTTTGGCAATTGGCGGTCTTGTGATGGCTGTCCGTCTGAATCTGCATCTTGCGGTTGTCCTCGCGATCGTCGTGCCGATTGTTGCCTTGCTGATTGTCTTTAATATGCGTCTCGGATTACCGCGCTTTTCAAAGGTGCAAAAAGCGCTGGATGGAGTAAATGGCGTGATGCGCGAATATTTATCCGGCGTTCGTGTTGTCAAGGCATTTAATCACTTTGATGTCGAGGTGGCAAAGTTCACGAAAGCAAATGAACACTATAAGAATCAAGCCGTTGCAGCCAACCGTTTGATGTCTATTTTCAGCCCGGCCATCATGCTGACCGTGAATCTCGGAATCGTCGTTGTGCTTTGGATCGGCGGTTGGGGTGTTCGATCAGGAACTATTCAAGTTGGGCATATTATTGCGTTTATCAATTATATGACTCAAATATCGATGTCTCTGATGATGATATCAATGGTATTTAATATGTATGTCAGAGCCAGGGCATCAGCCGGCCGAATTGGCGAGGTTTTTTTACAAGAAGATTCGATTGCCTGGGATAGGGGATCATTTAATACTCGTACAGAAAAAGGGCGAATTGATTTTGAAAATGTTACGTTTGCATACGCTTCTTCAACGGAACCGGTGTTAAAAAATATTAATCTTACGATTCTCCCCGGAGAAACAGTCGGAATTATCGGATCCACCGGTTCAGGAAAAAGCACACTCGTCGGGCTGATTTCCCGCTTTTACGATGTTTCAAGCGGCATGATAAGGGTTGATGGAGAAGATATAAAACAGATCAATCCGAAAGTGTTAAGGGAGAAAATTGCGCTTGTCCCTCAAAAGAATATTTTATTTACCGGAAGCGTAGCGGAAAACATCCGCTGGGGAAAAGAGGATGCAACCAAAGCGGAAGTGGAACAAGCGGCACGAACTGCTGGGGCTCATGACTTTATTATAGCCGCACCGGAAGGGTATGAAACGATGATCGGCCAGGGTGGTGTGAACTTTTCCGGAGGACAAAAACAGAGAATTTCCATTGCCCGGGCGCTCGTCAAAAGGCCGGAAATCTTAATATTAGATGACAGTACAAGCGCGGTTGATGTCACAACGGAAGCGAAAATTAAGAAGGCCTTAAAAACATATGCCAAGGGACTCACCTGTTTATTAATTGCCCAGCGGATTACTTCTATTATGGATGCCGATAAAATTGTCGTCCTCGATCATGGTGAAATAGTCGGCATAGGGACCCATCAGGAACTTATAAAAGAGTGCAGTGTCTATCAGGAAATTTACCGCTCCCAGATGGGCAAGGAGGTGCAGTAAACATGGCAAATGGAATGGACCAATCCCGGAATTCTCCTTCCGTTCCTCCTCCATTAAGTCCCGGAGGCAGGCCGGGAGGAGCCGCGCGCTTTCGCGGTCCAGTGGTTAAGCCGAAGAACTTTAAAGGAACATTGCGCAGGCTCTGGGAGTATTTTGGCAAAGAACGAAACATGCTTACGTTCATTTTTTTGACTGTTTTAGTGGATTCCGCTCTAATGCTCATGAATCCATACCTCATTGGAAAAGCAGTCGATGCTATGAGTCTCAACCATGGAAAGGTCAATTTCTCCTTTTTAGAGGTGATGATTGTCGTTCTGACAAGTGCCTATATTGGTGATGCGGTGCTGACGTTTTTACAAGGATGGCTGATGGCCGGGGTGGCCCAGCGGATTGTGAAAAGTTTGCGGGATTCTCTGTTTAGGAAGCTGCAAAAGCTGCCAATCTCCTTTTTTGATGCCCGGACCCATGGAGATATGATGAGCCGGCTGTCGAATGATGTCGATAATGTCAGTACGACTATCTCGCAGTCGACCACACAGTTAATGTCGGGATTGATCATCCTTACCGGCTCTTTTATGATGATGGTTGTTTTAAGCCCATTGCTGACCCTTGCCAGCATGATTACCGTACCACTCGTCTATCTATTGACGCGGACCATTGCCAAACGAACGAGCATTTTGTTTAAAAAACAACAGGACCAGCTCGGCAAGCTTAACGGCCATATTGAAGAAACGATCTCAGGGATTGAAGTGGTTAAAGCTTTTAATCATGAAGAGAAGGTGATTGAAGAATTTGATAAGGTCAACACAAAGCTCCGTGAGGTCGGCCTCAAGGCCCAAATTTGGTCCGGATTTTTAATGCCGATCATGAACGCAATTAATAACCTTGGCTTTGCGGTTGTGGCAGTTGTTGGCGGGATTCTTGCCACGAAAAATATGGTTACCGTTGGAGTCATTGCCAGTTTTATTACCTACTCCAGGCAGTTTGTCCGGCCCCTCAATGATATGGCCAATATTTTCAATGTCTTGCAGTCCGGTGTGGCTGGTGCTGAGCGGGTGTTTGAAATCATGGACGAACAGGAGGAATCGAATGATCCACCGAACGCTGTGGTACTCTCCAAACCAAAAGGGCATGTTAAATTTGAAAATGTCAGTTTCGGCTATAGGCCTGATGTACCTATTTTAAAAAATGTCAGCTTTGAAGCGAAAATTGGTTCAAGCAATGCGCTTGTAGGGCCGACAGGTGCTGGTAAAACAACGATTGTAAACCTATTGACACGCTTTTATGATGTAACGGGTGGAAGAATTTTGTTAGACGGCAAAGATATCAGGGAGTATACAAGAGATTCATTTAGGCGCACATTTGGTTTTGTGCTGCAGGATACGTATTTGTTTACCGGAACGATCAAAGAAAATATTAAATATGGCAAGCAAGATGCGACGGATGAAGAGGTGGAAGCAGCAGCACAGATGTCAGGGGCAGCCCGATTTATTAAACGGCTGCCAAACGGCTATGATACACATCTTTCAGAAAACGGAGGAAGCTTAAGCCAAGGGGAACGCCAGCTTTTGGCCATCACAAGGGTTATGTTATCGAAACCTTCGATTCTCATATTAGATGAAGCGACAAGTAGCATTGACACCAGAACTGAACTTCATATTCAAGAAGCCTTGCTTAAGTTAATGGAAAATCGCACAAGCTTTATCATTGCCCATCGTCTTAACACCATCCGCGATGCCGATACGATTATGGTCATTGACAACGGGCAGATTATTGAAAAAGGCAGTCACGATGAATTAATGGCAGCAGGCGGAAGATATTATTATATGTTTTATAATCAATTTAAAAATATAGAAGGTGCATTAGACTAAAGAAAGTGAATCTCTCCCCTTCGATTTAGAAGGGGGCATTTTTATATGAAATTTTTCGATAAATAAAAATATCTCAAGAATACAAAAATGTGTTAATGTAGAAAGGAGTATTTCAAAAGGTGGATAGAGTATGAAAAAGTGGAAGATTTCTCTTATGATCATTGTTTTGGTATTGGCCGGCGGGGCCGGAACCCTTTATTATCTAATGAATGGAAAAGATTACAAGACCGCTGATCCAAAAGTAGATCATATTGTTAAAAATCATTACAAGATTCAGCTGCCGGATTCTAGTTATACAAATGTAAGTCAGCAAAAGAGTAACCAGACTAACCAGACTAACCAGACAGAAGTACCTCACCAAAAGATTAACGGCCCTGATACTGGCAGAAAGACAGACAATGGCCAAGCCGTTAGTCAAGATGTTATAAAAGCTGGAACCTTGGGAGCTGCAAATTCCAATCATTATAGGGAAGTGGCGGAACATGGGGGAAAAACAGCTGCTGTTCAACAGGAAACAGCAGAAAGTATAATCGCGAAATACAGCCCTTCATTTAATGACCTAGAGAGTCAGGCAAATAATAAATTGGATTCCCTATTATCCTATGCCTTGCAAGAATACAAAACAAAGAAGGCAAAGGGCGAGACGATTTCCTATTTTTATTTTTACTCGAAATATAGTAAAGCAGCTAAAACATTGGAGGCTAATACAGATGCTGCCTTTAATATGATTTATAATGCCCTTGTAAAGGATTTGGAAAAGTCAGGTTATAGCGCAAGTTTAGCAAATCCAATAAAAGATCAATACTTGAGTCAAAAGAAACAAAGAAGCAGTGCCATTTTAGATAAGGCAACAGCTTATTTAAAATAAAATTGCTAATTTTGTGATACTACTTGTATATCTTGGCAATTTTATATAGAATGATTGTATTGTAAACTAGTAAACTAGTTTCTATTTTCAGCAAAAAAATACATAATCCAAGAGGAGGATTACGGTGAAAAGATTTATTGGACTGGCAAGCCTATTATTTATGTTCCTGATGACAGCGCTTCCTGCAGGCGTTTCACATGCTGCAGCAATCGTTCCGCTGTCCGGGATTACACTTAATTTAGGCAACGGGAAAACCATTAATGCGAACCAGGTTAAAGAGAATCAATTTACGCTGGACTTAGTCGGTGATCAAAAATTTGGCAATACAAATATTCAAAGTTTGCAATTTAAATCGACTAGTTCTGCTGTTTCGATCTCTTTACTGCCACCAACAGCTAATCCTAAAGATTTAGCTCCATTTACAAAAGATGATTTTGATCTTCAATTTGTAAATGGTACGGCTGTTTTAGATGCAGCCAAATATGCAAATTGGGTCAAACGGGTAACTGAAGAAGTTTACGGAACTAAATTGGCTAATTTATCTAATTTATTTGGGTCTGCCAACCCATCTTTTACAATCGGAGATTTTAAATCAGGTATGGTACCTGCGGCTGCAGCATTACCTGAATTGATGAAAAATAAAGATCCAAATTATGAACCAGTATCACCTTATGTTATAACCTTCTATTTAACGGATAATAAAGGTAACGTATCTACAGCAACTTTAACAGTGAAAACAGCTGGCTGGAAATACCAAGGAGGTAAATGGTATTACTTTGATGATTTTGGTGATTTCCAAACAGGCTGGTTCAATGATGGCGGTAAATGGTACTTCTTTGATGACAATGGCGTAATGAAAACCGGATGGGTAAAAGACGGTGGCAAATGGTATTACCTAAATGGTAACGGAGCCATGGCAACTGGCTGGGTAAAAGTAAATGGCAAGTGGTACTATTTGGAAAACAGTGGCGCTATGAAGACCGGCTGGGTAAAAGTATCAAATAAATGGTATTACTTCGATAATAGCGGTGCTATGAAGACTGGCTGGTTCTATATGAGTGGCAAATGGTACTACCTTGATTCAGTAAACGGCGACATGAAAAGCGGTTGGGTAAAAGTATCAAATAAATGGTACTATCTATATAGCGATGGACATATGGCTGCAAACACCAAGATTGGATCCTACAAGCTTGGCAAGGACGGAGCTTGGATTAAATAAAAGAGAGCTTGCTCTTTTCATTCATGGCAATCAGCCTAATGAATGCAATTCATGTGGAAAAATAGAATAATAATAAACATGGGAGAGCTTCACGTAAGTTCTCCTTTTTTGTTATTCATTCATATTTAGACAAAATAATTCGTTTCATGGAGGTTTATGTATAAAAAAGTAAATTATCTTAGATGACTGCAAGGTAAATGCTATATTATTAGAAAAATATTATTTTTCAAATTATTTTAGGATAATACGTAAATAATACTAGACGAAATGAAAATTATTATGTACAATGTTTTCAGAATATTATTTTTTTTTGTAAAAGTTGAAACATCTAAAAATTTAGAAAGCAGGGGGAAAACGAATGAGGAAGAAAAAAGTTGCAGGAGTGTTCATGTCGATGATGCTGGCTGCAGGAGTCATGGCAGGCTGCAGTTCAAGCACGAGTGGAACAGCCGAAAACAGCGGGGGCAAAGGCGGCACGATTAAAGTTGGCGCCAACTTAGAATTGTCCGGCGGTGTTGCTTCATATGGCCAATCCATTAAAGAAGGTGTTGAACTCGCAATTGATGAAATCAACAAAAAAGGTATAGATGGCAAAAAGCTACAACTAGTAACAGTTGACAATAAATCGGATGCTTCGGAATCAACAAACGGTGCACTGAAGTTGATTACCCAAGATAAGGTTTCTGCTATTATTGGGGCAGCAACAACAACAGATACGCTGGCAGAAGCGCAAATTGCCCATGACAACAAGGTACCATTCATAACGCCATCGGGCACGGGATCAGTCGTTACGGTCAAGGATGGCAAACTAAATGATTATGCATTCCGTACCTGCTTTATTGACCCATTCCAAGGGACGGTTGCTGCCAAGTTTGCGACAAATACTCTAAAAGTGAAAAAGGCTGCGGTTCTGATTGATAGTTCAAGTGACTATTCCAAGGGCCTTGCTGCATCCTTTAAAGATTATTTAAAGAAAAATGGTGGACAAGTCGTATCTGAGGAAGCTTATGTGGCGAAAGATACGGATTTCCACTCTCAGTTAACGCGGATTAAAGCGACAAATCCTGAATTTATCTATATTCCTGGCTACTACCAAGAAGTAGGTTTAATTGTCAAACAGGCTCGTGAATTAGGCTTAAATGTCCCTATGCTTGGCGGCGACGGCTGGGATTCTCCAACTCTAGTACAGCTTGCTGGGAAAGATGCATTAAACAATACATTTATTACCAACAACTATTCTTCTGGGGATACGGATCCAAAGGTACAAGCTTTTGTCAAAGCATTTAAAGCAAAATACAATGGCAAATCTCCTGATGCGTTCAATGCTTTAGGATATGACTCCGTTTATTTCCTTGCGGATGCCATTAAACGTGCCGGCTCAGGTGACCCGCAAAAAATTGAAAAGGCGCTTGCTGCAACCGATGGTCTTGATCTTGTAACCGGAAAGATGAAGCTTGACAAAAACCATGACCCAATCAAATCTGCTGTTATTCTGGAATACAATAAAGGTGAACAAGTATTTAAAACAAAGGTTAATCCTGAATAGGAAGACAGAAGTGTCCGTTTAACAGTCAAATTTTATAGCAGTGAATATGAATAGGGAGCATGATGTGTTCCCTATTCCAATTTTCGGAAATTGGGGGTTAATTCCTATTTCATCGGAAGGAGTTTCGGATATGGAGCAGCTGATTCAGCAGATTGTTAATGGGATTTCACTTGGCAGTATTTATGCGCTAATTGCCCTAGGATACACAATGGTATATGGAATCGTCAAATTAATTAATTTTGCCCATGGGGATGTCTTCATGGTTGGTGCTTTCATTGGTTTTTATTCTATTTCCTATTTTCACTTAGGAATTTTCCCAGCGCTAATCATCTCTATGGCGGCCTGCGCTGTCTTTGGGATGTTAATAGAGCGGATTGCCTATAAGCCTTTAAGGAATGCCACGAGGATTGCTGCTTTGATCACAGCGATTGGTGTCTCCCTTTTCATTGAATACGGAACGATTTATCTGCGCGGTGCACAGCCGCAAGCTTACCCTAATGTTGTTCCTTTGCACGATTTGAAAATTTTCGGTGTCGTCATCAGCGGACAATCCATTATGATTTTAGCTGTGTCTATTATCCTAATGGTTTTATTACAATTCATTGTCCACCGTACGAAAATCGGAAAAGCGATGCGGGCAGTGTCTCATGATATGGATGCTGCGAAATTGATGGGAATTAACGTAAATAACACGATTTCTGCAACCTTTGCGATTGGTTCCGCACTTGCAGGGGCGGCAGGTGTCATTTTTGGGATGTATTACACAACGATTGATCCGTTAATGGGAATTATCCCCGGGCTTAAAGCGTTCGTTGCGGCCGTTTTAGGCGGTATTGGCATTATTCCAGGGGCAATGGTGGGCGGCCTGCTGCTTGGAGTCATTGAGTCGTTTGTCAGTGCGGCGGGTTTCTCACTCTGGCGGGATGGTGTCGCGTTTGTCGTGTTAATTTTGATTTTATTGCTGCGGCCTGCCGGATTGTTCGGAAAAAATGTCAAGGAAAAGGTTTAGGGGGTGGCTTAAGCGATGAATGGTATGAAGCATACAAAAGGGTTTTGGCTTTCAATCGTTTTAGCCGTAGTCATTGGAATCGTCATTCAATTTCTGATAAATGGGGAGATATTGGATTCTTTCTATACCAATACGCTGTACCTGATTGGAATTAACATCATTTTAGCTGTAAGTCTGCATTTGATTATTGGGATTACAGGACAGTTTTCGATTGGACATGCCGGGTTTTTGGCAGTTGGTGCCTATACTTCTGCCATTATCACAATGAAGTTGGGAATGCCATTTCCAGTTGCGATTATTGTTGCCGGTATAGTTGCGGCTATTGCTGGATTAATTATCGGAATCCCAACATTAAGACTTAGGGGAGACTATTTAGCTATTGCTACATTAGGTTTTGGCGAAATCATGCGGATTATCTTTTTAAATATGAATTATGTTGGCGGGGCCAGCGGTATGTCGGTTACGCACATGGTGACCTGGCCTTGGGTCATCTCTTGTGTCATTATCACTATTGTTGTAATTACGAACTTTACTAATTCGCGTCACGGTCGGGCATGTATTGCCATTCGCGAGAATGAAATTGCTGCCGACGCAATGGGCATCAATACGACTTTTTATAAAGTAGTAGCTTTTGTGATCGGGGCCTTCTTTGCCGGTGTAGCCGGAGCCTTGTATGCTCATAATTTTTATATCATCCAGCCGACAAATTTTGGCTTTTTAAAATCCTTTGATATTCTGATTCTGGTCGTGCTGGGCGGTTTGGGCAGTATGTCAGGGGCAGTTATAGCGGCAATTCTATTAACCATCATTTCTACTTATCTCTCGAATTACCCGGAAGTCCGAATGGTCATATATAGTCTTGTGTTGATTGTTATGATGTTGTTCCGCCCGCAAGGATTAATGGGAACGAAGGAAATTACCGCATTCTTTAAAGTTGGCAAGACCGCTAAAGGAGGAGTGCAAAATGACAAGCACACCGTTGCTTAAAGTAGAGAAAGCAGGAATCCGCTTTGGCGGGCTAAAGGCCGTATCTGATGTCAACTTGGAATTAAATAAAGGCGAACTTGTCGGTTTAATCGGTCCGAACGGTGCCGGAAAAACGACGTTTTTTAACCTGTTAACCGGGGTTTATGTCCCTACGGAAGGAAGTATCTCCTTAGAAGGAGAAAAGCTAAACGGACAGGCTCCATATAAAATTACGAAAAAGGGAATCAGCCGTACCTTTCAGAATATTCGTTTGTTTGGCGAATTATCGGTGTTAGATAATGTAAAGGTTGCTTATCATTCTCTTTCCAAGCATTCAATTTTAAGTTCGATCTTCCGCCTCCCTTCCCATTTTTCTGGAGAAAGGGAAATGCATGAAAAAGCAATTGAGTTTTTAAAGATATTTAAGCTGGAAACGGTGATGAATGAGAAGGCCAAGAATCTGCCTTACGGACAGCAGCGCCGTTTGGAAATTGCCCGGGCACTTGCCGCGGGTCCTAAATTATTGCTGCTGGATGAACCAGCCGCGGGAATGAACCCGCAAGAAACTGCGGAACTGATGGAGTTAATTGCTTTGATCAGGGAACGATTCCAGTTGACCATCCTTTTAATTGAACATGATATGTCGCTTGTGATGGGCATTTGCGAGCGAATTTATGTGCTTGACCATGGTCAATTGATTGCCGAAGGTACTCCGGAGGAGATCCGAAATAATCCAAAAGTCATCGAAGCGTACTTAGGCGAGGAGGTCTCGTAACATGCTGAAAATAAATGATATCAATGTATACTATGGCAATATCCATGCGCTGAAGGGCGTTTCTCTCGACATTAATCAAGGAGAAATTGTTACGCTGATTGGGGCCAACGGTGCGGGAAAAAGTACGCTGTTAAAAACCATTTCCGGGTTGTTGAAGCCGAAAACCGGCGAGATTATATTTGAAAATGTAAATGTAGCCGGCAAATTGCCGCAATTAATTGTAAAACGGGGAATTTCCCAGGTTCCGGAAGGACGCCGCGTGTTTGCTAACATGACTGTTGAAGAAAACTTAGAGCTAGGGGCTTATTTGCGTAAGGATAAAAAAGAGATCCGCGAAGACTTTGACAAAGTGTATCAGCTTTTTCCGCGACTTGAAGAACGCCGCAAGCAGCTGTCAGGCACGCTTTCAGGCGGTGAGCAGCAGATGTTGGCCATGGGACGGGCGCTGATGGCACGGCCGCGGCTGCTGCTCTTGGATGAACCTTCCATGGGACTTGCACCGTTGTTAGTGAAAACCATCTTTCGGATTATTGAGGAAATCAATAAAACGGGAACCACGATTCTGCTTGTTGAACAAAATGCCCATATGGCGTTGTCGATTGCTGACCGTGCCTATGTCATTGAAACAGGGAAAATCGTGGCGGATGGCAGCGCTGCTGAACTAAGTAATAGTGATCAGATTCGAAAGGCCTATCTCGGCGGACATTGAACAGGGGGAGCCGGTAATCCGGCCCCTTTTTCTATTAAAAAATGAATCGGTTCGATGAAGCCCAAAACCGAAGTAGGGAAGGAGGGAAATGGTCTTCATCAGGTAGATGAAGGCCAAAACGGAAGTTGAGTACCGGGTAAAGTGGTTTTCATTAGGTAGATGAAGCCCAAAATGGTAGGTAAGAAGCGAGGAAAAAGGTCTTCATTAGGGAGATGAAGTCCAAAACGGTAGTTAAGCCCCAAGAAACAAGGTCTTCATCTATTTTTACTTCATTGTAGTCATCCCCCTAGTTGTACAAAAATTCCCCAAAATATTTTTGCTTAAAGAAAATCCATAGGCACTCACCTATAATAGGCAAATGCATAGGATATTGTGAATCAATCTTAGTGATCGTCAAACAGTATTTACCAAAGGCATATTTTAGAACCCGCTTATAAGGAGTGTTCACAAATGGCAGGGAAAGTTAAAAATTATTTTGCCGGTGGCAATACCGCTAGAGGATTCCACAATTTGTATGATTCCAATCTGCAGGGATTAGACCGGTTATTTATTTTAAAAGGCGGACCTGGAACCGGGAAATCGTCATTAATGAAAAAAATCGGCCAGGAATGGAATGCAAAAGGTTATGATATTGAATTTTTACATTGCTCTTCCGACAATGATTCGATTGATGGCGTCATCATTCCGGCGCTAAAGGTGGGAATTGTCGACGGAACGGCACCTCATATAATTGAACCGAAGGCCCCTGGGGCAGTAGAAGAGTATATCAATCTTGGTGAAGCTTGGGATGCCCAAAAATTGCGAGCTCATAAACAGACCATCCAATTATTGATCTATCAGATCAGCAAAAGTTTTGACAAAGCTTATGCTACCTTCAAGGAAGCATTGGACTCTCATGATGATTGGGAAAAAATTTATATTAACAGCATGGATTTTGAAAAAGCTGATCAGTTAACAAATAAACTAATTGAGTCGTTTTTTGGAAAAATGAAGTTGAATAAGGAGCCGGATGTCCGCCGCCGGTTTTTAGGGGCGGCAACTCCAAAAGGTGCTGTGGACTTTATCCCAAATTTGACAGAAGAAATCCAAAAGCGCTATTTCATTAAAGGACGGCCTGGTTCCGGGAAGTCAACAATGCTGAAAAAATTGGCCGCTGGGGCCGAGGAGCGCGGCGTAGATGTGGAAATTTATCATTGCGGCTTTGACCCGAACAGCCTCGATATGGTGATATTCCGTGAACTGGGGATTGCGATTTTTGACAGCACAGAGCCGCACGAATATTTCCCAAGCCGTGACGGTGATGAAATTATAGATATGTATGAGATTTTGATTGAGCCAGGAACGGATGAGTTGTATGAAGAAATGATTAGCCAAATCCAGGCGGAATATAAAGCCAAAATGGCCGAAGCAACAAGCTGGCTCGCTCGGGCGAAGCAGCTGCATGATGAGCTGGAGACAATCTATATTTCCGCGATGAATTTTTCCGTGGTGGAAATGTTCCAAAAGAAAATCGTTGATGAAATCAACGCACTGGCTGAGGGAGTGGTCCTTGGCTAGGAATAAGGTGCCGGAATGTCCCGGCACCCGTTTTATTGATGCGGGTTGGTTTTGCTTTGCTGTCCTTTATTACGTTTATTGCCTTTGCTATTATCACCACTGGTAAATTCTGCAGCAAACTCCGCTTCAGCGTGGCCTGATTTTGGTGAATTTTGGTTCCCGCTTCCTCTATTGTACTTCTTTGTCATGAAAATCCCTCCTGTCACGTTTTTAGTTTGGTTGAAGCTGATTTGTTTATGCGTGCCGGAAATGTAAAAAATAAGGGAGAAGATTTGATTAGGAGCAATTGCTTCCAAATCATGTTAGAATATTTATTGAAAAGAAATTGAAGGGTGAAACGGCATGATCAAATGTATTGCAACTGATATGGACGGAACATTATTGAATTCGATGCAGCGAATTAGTGAAGAAAATAAGCAGGCAATTTTGGCTGCACAGGCAAGGGGTATTGAAGTAGTCGTGTCGACAGGCAGGTCTTATCAGGAAGCTACTTATGCTTTAGAAGAAGCAGGGTTAAACTGCCCGGTTATTTGTGTCAATGGAGCTGAAGTGCGTTCGAAGGCAGGAGAAATCATTACCTCCTCTCCCATTGATAAACAATTGGCGAGGGCAGCAGCTGCCCGTTTAGCAGAAGCCGATATTTATTTTGAAGTGTATACCAATAAGGGAGCATACACAATTGACCCCAATAAAGCGGTGGCGATTCTTGTTGATATTGTTCTGAGTGCCAACCCCAATGTGAATCAGATGAGGCGGCACGTGCGGCACAAGCGAGGATCAACGACGGCTTAATCTATCCGGTTGAAGATTATGAACTGCTTTTTGCTTCAGAAGAACATGATATTTATAAGTTCCTTGCGTTTTCCCTAGATGCGGACAAGCTAAAAGTGGCAGAAGAAACGCTTGCCAGTCTCGATGAATTGACAGTCACTTCCTCAGGTCATGATAATCTTGAAATTACGAATCGAAATGCGCAAAAAGGCATTGCCCTGGAGTCTTTTGTCAAAGAGAAAAACATCTCCTTATCGGAGACGATGGCGATCGGTGATAATTATAACGATGTTTCGATGTTTGAGCGGGTCGGCAAGGCTGTGGCAATGGGAAATGCCACATACGAAATTAAGTCTCTTTGTGATGAGGTTACACATACAAATGAAGAAAGCGGTGTGGCAAAGGCTATTCTCTCCGTTTTATAAATAGTAAAAAGCCCTCTAGTTTTGAGGGCTTTTTACCATTTATAGGTCCAAAATCGCTCAAATTGAACTCGGGCCATTACCTGTGGATCCTGATTTTTTAACTTTTCGGCCATATCTTTAAAGGTAAACTCCGTTTGTGAACGGTGGGCTTTGATAGCAGCAAGCTTTTTGTCGATTACAGGACTGATATCGTGAATGATATCGGCTTCTCCGAGTTCTTCAACACAATTATTTGAGAATGCAACACAGTGTAAGGTCGGCCGCGCATCCGGCGCTAATTTACTGACAGCACGAACGACACCCGCACCGGTGGCATCATGGTCAGGATGGACAGCATATCCGGGATAGAAGGTAATGATTAGTGAGGGGTTTACCTCATGGATGATGGAAAGCAGATGGTTCGAAAGCTTTTCTTCATCTTCGAACTCAACCGTTTTATCGCGATATCCTAGCATTCTAAGATCTTGAATGCCTAATACATGCGCTGCCTCCTGCAATTCTTTTTTTCTGATTTTCGGCAGATTTTCCCGATTCGTAAATGGAGGGTTGCCCATGTTGCGTCCCATTTCTCCTAATGTCAAGCAGGCATAGGTCACGGGTGTCCCACTCTTAATATGGGTAGCGATGGTCCCGGATACCCCGAATGCTTCGTCATCAGGATGCGGGAAGACGACAAGGACATGGCGTTCTTTTTTCATGACTGGTTCTCCTTTCTTACTTATTCAAACGGAGTCGTACTTATTTCCAGGGCAACGGCCAGTTTTCCGTCAAAGTCATGTCCAGCAAGCAGCAGTCTTCCTTGTTCATCTATTTCATAATGCGTAATGCCTTCTGCGTACACCCAGCCAAGATTGATTTTTAAGCCAACCCGATAAGGGCCGTTCCCGGTGATTTTCCCCAATTCATAGCGGACAAGGGCATTGCGGATGTAAGCGCCGGCAGAAAAGAAACCCTGATTGAAATGTGATGCATAGGCACCATTTGTCGTTTCCAGGTGAATGTAGACATCTTTATTGGCAAAGCTGTTGATCGCTTCTTGTACTTTTTGAATCTCCGCTATTTCCATAAACTTCCTCCTTTCCCTTATGACAGGTTCAATTTATTTTCTAAACAATAGAATAGTTCATAATGTAATTATCATACTAAAATCAACCAAAAAATGCGAAATTGGTGCTTGAGGACAGTAGTGTCAAAAAGGAAAGGCTGCCCTGATCACTTAAAGAGTTCTCTTTCGGGGTGCAAAAAAACAGGTTAAATAACTTACGAAAAAGCATGGTCATTCACCGAAGGAAA
>NZ_BCUZ01000015.1 GCF_001591485.1 Neobacillus fumarioli NBRC 102428
GGGACATGAAGAACAAAACTTGGGTACACTTTAAGAAAAATGTCCTTCATCCGAGACATGAAAGACAAAAACTTGAGCGAAAGACAAGAAAAATGTTCTTCACCTCAAACATGAAGGACGAAACATGGTTGTTCTACAATAAAAATGTCCTTCATTAGGATTATGAAGGACATTTTTATTGTAAATTATGACTCATTGTTTATTTAGTTTCAAAAAATCCAGCGTAAAACCATCAAAGAAATGATTCCAGTCACTACTGTTCCCAATAAACTGCGTGTCTTGACCGCTATCAAAAAGGTTGGGATGGCGGCCAGCATTTCAAGGTTTCCAAAAGAGAATGCAATCTTCCCATCGTGCATAAAAATCTCCTGGCCAACCAATGCGGCCATAACCGAAATTGGAACAAAGCTTAACCAGCGGGTTCCCCATTCAGGCAGTTCAAATCGGCTAAGTACCATGAGCGGTAGGACCCTGGGAAGAAAGGTAACAAGTGCTGTTCCTAAAATAATGATCAAAATTCCCCATCTTATTTCCATTTTTCCACCACCATCCCTGCTGTTGAAGCAATAAGCGTTGCCGCGATGACACCGAAACTGCTTGAAAACATTGAACTGACAATAACAGCCATTACAACGGAAATGATCGCCACAACGACGTCCAATTTAAGTTTTTTCCTACCTAACATAGAGAGAACAAGAAGTCCTATAAACATAGCCGGCAAGGCGTAGTCTAACCCAAATTTTTCAGGATCTGAAATCCAATTGCCGAAAAAAGCCCCTGCTAAATTGGCCGCGGCCCAGTTCAACCATGCCGTAATATTTAACCCGTGCATCCATTTCTCACTGATGCTTCGCTTTTGGGCTGCTCTATTGATGGCTACACCAAATGTCTCATCGGTCAGCAAAGTACCGATAAGCATGTTTTTAAACGGAGAAAGCTGGCGGAAATAGGGTGAAAGAGCTGCGCTCATTAAAATATGCCTTAAGTTTACAAAGAAGATGGTAATGATAATGGCAGTTGTTGAGCTATTAGCAGCAATCATTCCTGCTGCAATAAACTGTGCTGAGCCAGCATATAGGACTAGGCTTAACAAGGCAATTTCTATAATACTGAGCCCTGAGGTCTTTTCCACTACACCTGCCGCGAATCCAATGCTTAAATATCCTAGCAGTGTCGGGATGCAATCCTTTACACCTTTAAGAAAGGAATCTTCGTCTTTTGAGGTTTGCGCCGATTCCAGTTGTGCATTTGATAGATTCATTCAATTCCCCCAAGTTTCATGTATTCATAGTAGAATAGCAATTTTTTAGCAGTTATTATAATACGCAAATAGGAAATTTTCAATATTTCGAAAAAATTGTTTTGATGCCCTTAACCATTTGAATACTCTGGATCAGATTTGGTGGTTCGCATTCCAATCACCCAATTCGCGCCCGAACCTTTTATTTTTCGTATGCTTCGGGCACCAATATCTTCCTGATTTTCCTCTCCTTATAAAATCATCAAGATCTCCCTAATGTCATCCTCAGTAAGAGCACCCATTGCTCTCTCATGAGAATCAATTACTTCTTCCACAAGATGTCTTTTTCTATCCTGTAGTTCCATCATTTTCTCTTCAATCGTTCCACGGGCTACTAATTTGATGACTTGGACTGTGTTTTTCTGCCCCATACGGTGGGCGCGGCCAGCCGCTTGCTCCTCTACTGCCGGGTTCCACCAGGTGTCATATAATATAACGGTATCTGCGCCCATTAGGTTTAAGCCTGTTCCGCCTGCTTTCAGTGATATTAAGAATAAATCCCTTTCTCCGCGGTTAAAGCGTTCGCAAATTTCTACTCGCTCTTCCGCTGGAGTTTGCCCATTCAAATAAAAGAAAGACAGCCCTTTTCTAGTTAATGCTATGCCAATGAACTCAAGCATTTTCGTAAATTGAGAAAAAATTAATAACCGTCTTCCTGATTGCTTTGATTCCTCTATGATCCTCATTAAATGGTCAAATTTCGCTGACTTCCCTTTATAGCCATCGACAAACAAGCCCGGATGACAGCAAATTTGCCGGAGCCGTGTCAAACCCGCCAAAATCTTAATACGATTTTTTCCGGATCGTATCCTTGTCAAGATGTTTCAATGTATCATGTCGCAGTTTCGCTAAATAAGCTGCATATAATTTCTTTTGTTCAGGCAGTAGTTCAACCAATTCCAATGAATCGATTTTTTCAGGAAGCTCTGGAAGAACATCCTCCTTTACCCTCCGAAGTAAAAACGGCCGGATTCTTCGGACAATGTTTTCATGCGGTAGCTTACTAAATTCCTTCAGTCCACGAAAAAGCTCCGGAAAGACAACATGAAAAATGGACCACAATTCCTCAAGTGAATTCTCAATTGGTGTCCCGGTTAGCGCAAAACGATGCCGGGCAGTGAGCTTCTTTACCGCTCGCGCTGTTTGCGTCAATGGATTTTTAAATGCTTGTGCCTCGTCAAAAAACACTGTATGAAAAGATTGGGCCGAAAACCAGGTGATGTCTCTCCGCAATAGTGTATAGGAAGTAATCAGGATATCCATATCCTCGAATTCCTTCAATAGCTTAGAGCGTTCGTCCTTCGTCCCATCTAAGACAACTACCTTTAAATCAGGTGCAAATTTCTCTATTTCACTAAGCCAGTATAAGACAAGGAAGATGGGCAAACAATAAGGCACGGCAACTTTTCCTTACGTATTTCGGAAAGCACGGAAACAATAAAGGCGATGCTTTGAACGGTTTTACCAAGTCCCATCTCATCGGCCAAAATTCCGCCAAATCCATAATAGGCAAGTGTTTTCATCCATTTAAACCCGAATCTTTGATAATCTTTAAGAACCGATTTAAGACCTTCGGGCACCTCAAACTCTATTCGGTCGGGATTGTGAAGGGTATCTAGGAACTGTCGGAACGATTGTTCCAGCTCGAATGTATCGCTGATCTCAACAGAATCCAAGAGCTCGAGACATTGCTCCATTGGCAAGTCCAAACCGGCTGCAATATCCTTCTTCTGAACATTTGGAGCTTGAAGAAACCGCTGAATTTATTCAAATTCTCTCGTTTGAAGCGATAATAGCGAACTGTTTGGCAATCGATAGTATTTTCGTTTTTCCTCTAAAGCCGCCAAAACATCACGAATCTGCTGATCAGAAATACCGTCTATTTCAAATTTGAATTCCAGCCAGTTCAATCGTTCCTTTTGCACCTTCACCCTCAGCCGAGGTTTGATAGGATCTCTAACAATTCGATTTCTAACTGAAGTCGTTGCATATACATGTGCAAGCTTTTGCAATTTCGGGACCGTATTTACTAAAAACTCATATTCCAGCTCTTCATTTTGCAAATAATAGCCGCCATCCGTCTTAGCAAACGAACTTTCCTCCATTAGCTGAAGGATTTCCTCTTCCTTTTCTATATCCCTGAACACCATTACCCCTTCTGGAGGCTCCCTATTTACCAAGGGGTGAATGATCACATGTTCATAGTGAAACTCAAGTCCTGCCAACAACAGATTTTTCACCCGGTCCAAGTAAAGCTTAGCCACTAAAGGCTTCTTCAAAATCTTTTTCGTTAACGCTTCGGCCAGCGTCACTTTGCCGAGTTTTTTCAACTCGGGTACCACTTTCTCTAGAAAAAAAGAAACCTGCTCCTGAGAAATTGGAATCGAGTTTGTTCCGGAAACGCTTAGCATCTGTTTTAACTCAATCAGACGTTTACATGCCTGAACTTCTAACAGATTCAATTTCCCATCAAATATAACCGTTCTATAGTGATCAAGAATTAGGATCCGGTCAAAGCCAGAAACCTCCAGTTGACAGGTTCCGTTCTCTGTTATATGAAAGTGAAACTGCAGTGGCAGCGGTTGATCTGTTAACGTAAGCCCGGTGAATGTTTGGCCTTCATACTCCAGATTTACCCGAGGTGCTTTTTGGAGTAATGGCAGCAGTCGTTCCCATGAACTGGGAGGAATATATAGAATTTGACGGCGATCCTTTTTCGAATCAGCCTCACCAAATACTTTTTCATCCAGAGCCACTGGATAAGCTCTTGAATAATTGCATCCGTTTGCCGGTCGAAACAATGAAGGCTAGGATCATACAAGGAACTAGCCGTACCTTCTCTCACTTGTTCCAGAAATAAACAGATATTTTGCACTTTATCCTGTCCAAGCTTTAATGCTATTTCAAACAACGTACGTCCATCGGCTAAAGCAACTGGTTTACATATAAACTCCACATCAAGAATTTGTCTATTTTCAAAATACAGCTGCTGTCCGCTAGAACGGACAGGCTGTTCCGAAAAAAGATTCAGCAAACCTTCCGATAAATCTCTGCTCGCTGAATGAGAAATCGTCCATTTTTCCTGCCGTTGATGTTCATAAATCGCTAATAAGACAGCAGCAATATGCTGGCAATCCTTTTTAAAAGATGTAAGCTTTGGACAGGTACATTCTGTTCTTAGATTGCCTGTAGCATCTGTTACAATTTTCACCTGGAATTCTTCTTCTCCAGTAACGGTTGCCCGGCACCATTCAGGATGATATTCTTGAATGGTTACTTTATTCATACGATAAAAATAATCTCCTCGTTTATAGGAGACAACACCACACATCTCTTTAATGATCTTATGATTTAAAGCTATGTTCGTGTTCCTGCTCCTTCCTTAAAGAAGGTAAATACATAATAATGATTGTATCACAGGAACGAAAGCATAACCTACAGGAGATTAAATACATAAACCCGAACAGCTCTAGGTCTGTTCGGGTTATCGTTTTTTCCTTTTGGATTGATCGACAAGCTTCATATCTTTCTTTGCAACAGCTTCTAAGGCGACTTGAACATGGACTTTTTTGTCATCAACATTCTCGACTTTCAAAACTTTAGCTTTACGGCCTTTAATTTTTAACTCCTCACCTACAGATGGAATACGTATCAAGAGCTGAAGTAACAAAACATTTTTGTTTTCGAGAAAAGATACAGCAAACACCTTGTTCCCGCCCCTTTTCATTTTGTATGTGCTAAGCCTCCTTATAAAATATAGGATTTTCGTAAGATTTAGACCATGTTATTTAATGAATGATTAACATCCGTGTCATAGTTTATTAACAAAATAGCGTTATAGTGTTTATCAGTGGGGGCAGCATGAGTGGCTGCCATGGTATTTGGCGAAGGAGGAGCCGATACTGTAGTGGGTGATTTTTGCGTGATCTTTCACAATATGGTAATCTCTTTAAAGTAAAAATTTTTGAAAGAGGGATTACGATTAACGTATTGTGGGATTTCGACGGAACACTTTTTGATACCTATCCGGCGCTTGTTGAAGGATTTGTCTCCTTAAGCGGGAGGAACCTTAACCGCGGTGAAGTTTTGAAATGGCTAAAAATTGATTCTAAAACAGCTTTTAAACATTATGGTATTAATGAAGATCAAAGGGAAGAATACCAAAGGTTATATAACCATTATGCAAAAATTAGCAGCAGGCCGTTCGATCACGTTGAGACTGCGTTGTCATCTGTTGAAACCAACGTTATTGTCACTCATCGAGATAAAGAGTCTACTCTTTACCTCCTTGAGAAATTTCAGTTAACAAAATATTTTAAAGACATTGTGTCGGTTGAAGAACAAGGCTTTGCAAGAAAGCCTGACTGTTCTTCCTATGAATATGTATTAAAAAATCACCCTATTCATTTGGTCGTAGGCGACCGTGATTTGGATTTGATTCCGGCAAGGAAGTTACAAATTCCAACCGTTGCCTTTCAAAATCAAAGTATTGAAGCAGACTTTCATATTGATAGTTATACAGAATTTATTCCTTTGGTCCTCGAACAGCTGCATAAAAGAAAACAGGTGAAATAAGTGTAAGATTGCAGCATAATAAGGAATCTTTGCTTTTTTTGAAATCTTACTACAGGGGGGGTTCATCCCCCTATAGTAAAGTAATTTTTACCGCGCAGACTTTAAATTCCGGCATTTTTGAAAGCGGATCTAATACGGGGTTAGTTACTCTATTGATGCTTTGGAGGTCTCCCCAGTGAAACGAAGTGAAAAGAGTATCTTCGCGAATACCCGGTGAAAATGATGTCCTCATGACAGCACAGCCCCTCTTCGATTGAACCTTCACCAAGACGCCTTCCTCAATTTGATACTTTTTAGCAGTTTCTGGATGGATGATTAATAAAGGTTCAGACACCGAACCTTTTAGCTTTGAGCATTTTCTTGTTTGTACTCCCGTCAAATAATGATGCATGATACGCCCTGTCGTCAGAAATAATGGATACTCTGGACTAATCGTCTCCTTCGGCACTTGCTGCTTTACTGTAAATATAACAGCCTTTCCATCTTCATGAGCAAAAGAACTTGTAAACAAATGCTTTTTACCTGGATGACCGTCCACAGGACAAGGCCAATATAACCCTTGCTCATCCTTTAACCGCTGGTAGGTTATTCCATAGTAATCTGCTATGCCGCCTTTACTCGCCACTCTCAGCTCCTCAAAAATTTCTTCTGCGCTGGAATAAGAAAAATACTCGCTTTTACCCATTTTGTTTGCAAGTTCACAGAGAATTTCCCAATCATGCTTTGTCTCACCAAGTTTCCTTCGCATTCCTTCCCGAAGCACGACTCTGCATTCCAGATTCGTTACGGTTCCCGTATCTTCCAGATAGGAAGTCGTTGGTAAAATGACATCCGCCATCCGAGCTGTCTCGGATAAAAATAAATCGGCCACAACTAAAAATTCCAATTGACCGAGAGCTTTTTCTACGAAAATGGCATTTGGACTGGACACTACTGGATTGGAGCCCATAATAAATAGACCCTTTATTTCTTTCTCGGCCACTTTTTGTATCATCTCATATGCTGAAACACCCTTCCTAGGTAATTCCATTTCCCTGATGCCCCATACTCCGGCAATATATTTTCGATGTGCAAGATTACTCAGAGACCGATAACCGGGGAGTTGGTCTGCTTTTTGCCCATGCTCTCTTCCCCCCTGGCCATTCGCCTGCCCTGTAATCGAACCATAGCCGCAGCCACGCCTGCCGATTTTCCCGGTGATTAAAGACAGATTAATAAAATTCTTGACGGTTTCGACCCCGCTGGCATGCTGTTCTACTCCTCTTGCTGTCAGTACAATACCCGACCTGGATTTCCCAAATTTCTCGGCTGCTAATTCGATAACATGTACCGACACTCCAGTTAACTCGGAGATTACCTGCAATTTAACAGATTGCAAAAACTCCTGCAGTTTCTCAAAGCCTTTCGTCCTTTCTTTGACAAAGGAATGATCTACGTAACCTTTCTCTACTATGAACTTCAACATTCCATTGATCAGATTTGCATCCATACCGGGTCTTACCTTGATATGCAAGTCTGCCAGCTTCGTTGTCAACGTCTCTCTTGGATCAATCACAATGATGAAACTTCCCTTTTTCTTGGCTTTAAGAAAATATGGCATCAAAGTAGGCTGGCATTCTGCAATATTAGTTCCTGCCAGTATAATACACTCTGCCTCCGGAATATCGGATAATTCACAGGTCAGACCGCGGTCCATTCCAAATACAAGATTGGCGGCTGTTGCAGCAGATGACATACAAAACCTTCCGTTATAATCGATATATTTTGTTTTAAGGGCAACCCTGGCAAACTTCCCCAGCAAATAGGCCTCTTCATTCGTTAATGAGCCCCCTCCATAAACACCCAAGCTGTCGTTTCCATGCTCTGCCTGAAGCTTAACAAGCTTTTCTTTAATGTAATCAAGGGCCAAGCTCCAAGAAACACGGTGAAATTCATCGTCAATTTTTAATAAAGGATAGAGAATCCGCTGGCCATTTACGACATGTTCGTGGGCATTGACCCCTTTAATACAAAGCCTGCCTCCAGAGACAGGATCTTCTTTGTTGGGCTTTACCTTAAAAACCTTTCGGCTGACAATACGCTCCTCGATAACTTGCATACTGCATTGGACACTGCAAAAGGGGCATCTGGCATCATAAATATCTTCTTTATTCAGTTCTTTGTATTTTGTTTGAAAATTTGCCAGAAAATCTTTCATACTAATCAAATCCTTTTCTAACCGTACTAACGGTGATTTTCTGTTTTATTTCTTTTGGATCATACACACATTCTCTTTCAGATGGTTCTTCTAAGAAAATAGCGGCTACAAAGCATAGGAAAGCGGTACTGCCAATCACCATAAAAAAGATAGAAGAGGTGACAAAGCCCAATATCGTCAAAAAGATGACGCCACCGATATTTCCATCTGCTCCGACCATCCCGCTCACCTGCCCCGTAATCTTTTTCTTAATCAACGGAACCTTGGAAAACACGGATCCTGCTCCTGCCTGAACAAAAATAGAGCATAACATGGTTAACAAAATTGCCAAAAATATCGGCCACTCTGAAGAAATAAACGACATTCCAATGTACGAAATGCTTAAGCCTAATAAGAGAATCAATAACATCTTTTTTCTGCCAAACCGGTCACTTAGAAAGCCGCCAAGAGGCCGTGCAACAAGGTTTGTGAAAGCAAAGCTGGCCCCAATCATTCCCGCCTTTGCCACAGAAAGGTGGAAGGTTTGCTGAAAAAACATAGGGAGCATCGAAACAACCGCAAGCTCAGAACCAAACGTAATCAGGTAAGCCAGATTGAGAATGGCAACTTGACGGAACGAATACCTTTCGTTTTCATGAATCTCATTGCCAAATACCTCCTGGTTATCGGTCCATATTTTAGACAGATTCACCAGGTATAGTACAGCGAGTGCCCCATATAGCACTACAGCAATTTTCATCGATATAATGGATGCTGTCTCCAGTTTCCAAGTAAGCACACCTAAAATGCCATAAACGGGAAAAGTCATAATCATTAAGCCCAATAAACCATTCAGAGAAGTGACCTCAATTGCGCCTCTTCGTTTGACCAGTCTATATGGCTTTCCATTTGGGACATCTTGAACGGAAAAATAATAAATAAATCCATAAATCAAAGAGAGTATCCCTGTAAGGCAAATCGCATATCTCCATCCATTCTCTCCTCCCATCCAAAGAGCGATTAGAGGCAGTGAAAAGGCTGCAGCTGCAGAGCCAAGGTTTCCCCAGCCGCCATAAATACCTTCTGCCAATCCGATTTGTTTCTCTGGGAACCACTCAGATACCATCCTAATTCCAATGACAAACCCTGCCCCTATGATTCCAAGGAAAATCCTCGAAATAAATAACTGCCAAAAGGTGTTTCCAAAGGAAAAAAAGAAGCAAGGGATACTCATTAAGATTAATAACGCGGAATAAGTTCTTCTTGGTCCGAATTGGTCAACAAGCAGGCCAATGGCAATCCGGGCTGGAATCGTTAAGGCGACATTAAAACTCATTAAAATTCCCACTTCTGCCTTTGATAAGTGAAGAGCTGCCATAATGGTTGTGGTAAACGGCGCCATATTAAACCAAACAACAAAGGTTAAAAAAAACGCAAAAGTAGTGAATAAGAGAATTTTTTTGTTCCCTTGATATCCATTGAATTCTTCCATGATTCCACCTCATGTTTTCATAGCGATTGCGTGAGTTTACCACCCAATAAATGGAATAGAGCCAATACACCTACTGAGTTTTCATAGAACTTTTGACACTACCTTTCATAGTGAAATATGCATAAACAACCTTTTATAAAGCTATGATCATTTGATTTTTTTGTAGGATTCTTCAGTTTAGACCTCCTATGTCCTTTTTTATATCTCTCTTTTAAAAGATTACCTTACAAAATCACAATGACTTCTCCATTCTGGATTTCCGTTTCATAGGTTTTAATACAACCGAAGTCTGGTGCTTGAACCTTTCCATCTTTCAAATTGATTTTCCAGTCATGCATAGGACAGTAGACATACTCTCCGCTGACCATCCCTTCGGCCAGGACGCCGCCTTTATGCGGGCAGCGGTTTTCAATCGCACGAATGTCTCCATTGGCAAGCCGGAAGATGGCAATTTCGTTTGGGCCAATTTTGACAGTTTTTCCTAATCTTTCAGGAATATCATTCAATGACCCTACTTTTATTCGGTAACGCATCGCTTTCAAAATCCATCCCTCCTATTTTATATCTACAGGTATATTGACAGTTTTATAGAGTTCCTTTTGAATCTCGCCGCTATTAATCGTCTCCTGCCATGGATCCTTTAATACCGATAATGTTTCATCGAGGCGCTCATTTAAAGCTTGGCGGGTATCTTTGTCAGCCAATATGGATTTAATATGCTCTAACCCCAATCGTTCTACCCATATGGAGGTTCGCTCTAAGTAATGAGCCGTTTCGCGGTAATACTGTAAATAAGCCCCTGCCATCTCTAACACTTCTTCCTGAGTTTTTACACGGCAGAAAAGATCACCCGCCCTTAAATGGGTCCCGCCATTACCTCCGACATAGATTTCCCATGCTCCATCCACTCCGACAACGCCGAGATCTTTAATTCCTGATTCTGCACAGTTTCTTGGACAGGCAGACACAGCCATCTTTACCTTATGGGGCATGCTGATACGTTGAAATTTCCTTTCCATCCGGATTCCCATTGCAATAGAATCTTGGGTGCCAAATCGGCAGAAAGTATCTCCCACACAGGTTTTTACTGTCCGAAGTGATTTTCCGTAGGCAAATCCGGATGGCATCCCGAGATCAGCCCATACACTCGGAAGATCTTCTTTCTTTACACCTACTAAATCAATTCGCTGTCCACCAGTCAGTTTTATAAGCGGAACATTATATTTTTCGGCAACATCCGCAATCCTCCGTAATTCCTCTGCATTGGTGACGCCTCCATACATCCTTGGCACAACCGAAAAAGTGCCATCCTTTTGGATATTTGCATGAAGTCTTTCGTTCACAAAACGGGATTCCCGTTCATCTTGATACAGGAGCGGATGGAGCATTCCTAAATAGTAATTCAGTGCCGGTCTGCATTTGGAACAGCCATCTTCCGTTTTCCAGTTCAGAACTCTCATTACTTCCATTGTCATAGTTAAAACTTTTTCACGAATTTCCTTGATGACATCATCTCTTGAAAGTGTGGTACAACTGCAAATCGGTTCATTTTGCTCTTGTCTTTTAAACTGATCTCCCAGCGTGTATTCAAGTAGATCGGCTACTGAAGATTTACATCCTCCGCATGATCTGGAGGCATTTGTGTATCCTTTCACTTGTTCAACAGTCGTCAATCCTTGAGATTGAATCGCGTTAACAATTGTACCTTTCTTTACGCCGTTACAGCCGCAGATGATTTCTTCGTCCGCTATGGTAGCGACTAGGCTGCATCCGTTTTGTTCATTTCTACAGCTTAATGTATATTCAAAAATATCGGCTTCTTTTTTTATGAGATTGAATAATCTGTTTCCTTCACCGGTATCTCCAAACAGCACTGCACCAATTATTTTCCCGTCCCGAATCAGGATCTTTTTATAAATTCCGCGATAATCGTCATACGACATGATTGTTTTTATTTGCTCATTCTCGAAAATTTCACCTGCTGAGAAGACATCCACGCCCGAAACTTTTAATTGTGTGGATACAGCAGAGCCTTTATAAGGAAGTGACTCCTTGCCGCAAATCCTTTTCGCTAAAACTTTTCCTTGTTCATAAAGAGGCGCTACCACCCCATAAACCGTCTCCCTATGCTCTGCGCATTCACCGACAGCGTAAATATTCGGGGCTTGAGTTTCAAGCCAATCGTTGACTAGAATCCCTCGGTTAAACGGAATTCCGCTTTCTTTCGCCAATTGGATATTGGGTTTGATGCCCACAGCCATGACAACTAAATCGACTGGAATTTCCTGTCCGTCATGAAAGCGCAATCCCTTAACTTTTTGATCTCCCAAAATCTCTTTTGTCTGTTTTTCAAGGTAAAATTTCATTCCTTGAAGCTCCAGCTCTTTTTGCAGCAGCTTCCCTGCTGTTTTATCAAGCTGTCTATCCATTAAGTAATCGCCGAGGTGTACTACGCTGACTTCCATTCCCAAATTTAGCAGTCCCCTTGCTGCTTCCAGTCCCAATAAGCCGCCGCCGATTACCGCAGACTTTTTATACATTTTTGAATATTCAATTATTCTTTCGCAGTCTTTGATATCACGGAAGGCTGTAACTCCTTCTTTATTTGCTCCCGGGATTGGCAGCATAAAAGGAAGAGACCCAGTGGCAAGAATCAATTTGTCATATTGAACCTTCCGTCCCTTGCTTGTAAAAACTAACTGATCCTCCGGATAAATGTTAATAACTGTCTCTCCAGGATATAAAAGAATCTGGTGATCTTCATACCATTGCCAATCATTAATGGTAATATCCTTGATGGAAGTATCTCCCTGCAAAACCTTTGATAACTGGATCCGATTGTAGTTAGGATAAGGTTCACGCCCAAAGATCGTGATCTCAAACCTGTCTGGTGCCAACTTAATAATTTCCTCAATCGTTCTTACTCCAGCCATACCGTTACCTACTAACACTAATTTCTGTTTGGTCATAACAGTTCCTCCCGTTTATTCTTCCATACCATGGAAATATAGTTAACATATTAATTTGAATCTTCTGTCCATTCAACAACCGTGTTATAAAATCTTACATATTTTTTATTAGAAAAGCGCAAACGCCTTGGTCTGTCCCGAGGGGCAAGGCACTGGAGGTGGACAATTTTCGAGGTCAAAGTGCTTTCTTTACGTAAATAAAGGCTGAGATGTGACTGTTCCACTGCTTCATATTTTTCTCCGGAGACTGGCTATTTAAAGTTCCATGCTGCAGATCAGCCTGGCAAATAGATTTTCAAATTCAATTGGCGTTCATATTTACATTTACCTTCCAACCATGATACCCTTGAAATTAGGAAATAAGAAATTGGGGGGGAACAGACTTGAATATTAAAGCATTTAGTATTGCCCTCTTCACCGTTTTGATTTGGGGTTCTTCTTTTGCGGCGATTCGGGTTGGATTGCAGGGCGGATATTCGGCAGGCCATTTAATTTTGATACGGTATCTCATTGCATCGGTTCTGTTTGCGGTCTATGCTTTATGGCCGGGGGTTAAATTTCGTCTGCCACGAAAAGAAGATCTTCTCCGAATAGCAGTTCTTGGCTGGATTGGCATCACGATTTATCATCTTGGCGTTACGTTTGGTGAACGAACTGTTTCGGCTGGTACTGCTGGCATGCTGATTGGCTCCGGACCGATATTCACCTCTCTTATCGCCATGTTTGTGTTAAAAGAACGGCTCGGAAAATGGGGTTGGGGTGGATTAATTATTGGTTTTGCCGGTATTTTTATAATTACCATTGGATCATCCGGAGGAACTTCTTTAAACATTCCAAAAGAATCCTTGTATATATTAACTGCTGCACTGGCAACCTCTATTATGTTTGTTTATCAAAAGTCACTGTACACCCGCTACACATCCATGGAATTAACTGCTTATTTCACATGGGCCGGAACTTTGCCATTTTTATTTTTCTTCCCTGGATTGCTGCACGATCTTCACCATGCATCAATGGAAGCGAGTCTATCCGCTCTTTATATCGGAATTTTCCCAACAGCAATTGGCTATGCAACTTGGGCCATTGCCCTTGCAGCAGGCAAAGCCAGTTCAGTTTCAAGCACGCTGTATCTAGAACCGATTGTTGCAATTGTCGTCGCCTGGTTCTGGATTCACGAGTGGCCAAGTACACTTTCCATCATTGGCGGAATCATTGCCATTTCCGGTGTTATTTTAGTAAATATAAAAGGGAAAGAGCGTGTGCCTCTTACGGAAAAAGCCCCATCAAGTATAGTTTGATAGGGCTTTGGGGGGTGTTCGTCTATTCTCCTAAATTTGGAAACACTGCTCCTTCAAATTTATTTTTGTGCTGAGAGGCATACTGTAATGCACTAACATTATCGATTATTCCATTTCCAAAGTAAGGATTTGGGCCTGTTTGTCCCGCCTTTTGGGTTGTTTTTGTAATAATGTCGATGACTTCTGTATTTTTTAAACTTGGATCTACAGACTTAATCAGGGCTGCTAAAGCGGTTACGTGCGGTGCTGCCATGGATGTCCCTGAAAGAGCAGCATATTGTCCGTGAAGATAGGTACTGGCAATTTCAACACCAGGTGCAGCGACGTCCACATAATTTCCGTAATTCGAAAATGACGCACGGTTTCCATTATAGTCAATGGCAGAAACCCCGATGACACCTGGATAAGCAGCTGGATAGCTTGGTCTGCTGGAATTATCATTTCCCGCTGCGGACACTAATACAACATCTTTATTATGTGCATAGCGGATCGCTTTTTCCAATACTGCGGAAGGCTGATAATTTCCGAGGCTTAAGTTGATGACCTTTGCCCCATGATCCACTGCCCATATAATGCCTTTTGCAACATTCAGAGAACCGCCTGCTCCGTCAGAACCTAGAGCTTTGACAGGTATAATCGGATTGTACCAAGTAATCCCAGCAACTCCTATATGATTGTTTGTATCTGCAGCAATAATGCCAGCTACATGTGTGCCATGACCATTATCATCATCCGGATTATTGGTATTGTTAATCGCGTTAAATCCTGGCTCAATCCGATTTGCCAAATCAGGATGCTGAAGATCTACTCCCGTGTCGACAATAGCGATTTTTATTTTTTTTGAACCACGGTTTATCGTCCAACCATCCTCCGTCGCAATCGCAGGCAAATTCCACTGATAATTCAAGTAGTACGTATCATTGACTTCATTTTTCAGATAAATATAGTGTGGCTCCGTAAACGATACGTTTTTCATTTGTTTAAAATAATGTAATAACGCTTCTGTCGATTTGGAATTGGATTTAAAAATAAATGTGGAATCAAGCTTTTCTTTAACGAAACCATCAATATCCCGGAGCATTTTATTTAAACTGGCATCGTCTGGATTATTGTGAAAATCAACAACGGCCTCATTCTTATAGTAATGACTCTTAATGTTAGCGGTATGATGAATCGTTTTGATCGACGGATTATTTTTCAACTGGTTTACTAACGCATGTGTTGAACCAACAGAATCCATTTTTAGAATAGGGGAGTTTGTTTGTACATCCTGTCTGGTTGGATGAATTGGATAAGACTTCTGTTCTGTGTTTTGTGTATTACAGCCAATAACTGCAATGCTTAACAAAGCAATTATCAAAATGGAAATTCCCAATCTTCTTCTCATGTTTACACCTCTACTGCTGCAGATTCTATTCGTTAGCTTGTTCCTTTTGCCTTTGTTTATGATGTCCATTAAGTTCTTATTCATTTTTTTAATTTTCAAGATTCAATACTTATTGGAATTAGCAGGAAAATTTTCTTATAAGAAGAATAGTTAAAAAAAGACTAATTACCAGGAGGTTTTTTCATTGAATCAGTCGATTATTACATATTTAACCAAAAAAAGAGAAAACCATTTAGAAGAATTAAAAGAATTATTGGCAATTCCCAGTATCAGTTCACTACCGGAACATAAGGAAGATGTGCAAAAAGCAGCTATATGGGTTGCGAATGCCCTTCAAGAAATTGGGATGGAGAAGGTTGAAGTGCATCAGACAAAGGGGCACCCAGTTGTGTATGGTGAATGGTTAAAAGCCGAGGGGAAACCTACTGTTCTTATTTATGGCCATTACGATGTTCAGCCAGTTGATCCGCTTCATTTATGGGAAAGTCCGCCATTTGGGGCTGAGATCCGTGACAGGAAGATTTATGCGCGCGGGGCGAGCGATGACAAAGGGCAGGTGTTTATGCATATCAAAGCACTGCAGGCGATTCTTGAAACGACAGGCACCCTTCCAATCAATGTCAAATTTCTAATTGAAGGGGAAGAGGAAGTGGGAAGCCCGAACCTGCCTCTCTTTGTAGAGGAAAACAAGGAGTTATTGTCATCAGATGTTATCGTAATTTCCGATACTAGTATGATCGAACACGGAAAGCCTGCCGTTTGCTACGGTTTAAGGGGGCTTTGCGGCCTGCAGATTGATGTAAAAGGAGCAAAAAGCGACCTCCATTCTGGGTTGTACGGTGGAGCGGTTCAAAATCCGATTCATGCCTTAGCTGAAATTGTCAGCTCTTTCCACAATGAAAAAGGCCAAATTACCGTTGAAGGTTTTTACGATAAAGTGGCTGAACTAACAGCTGCTGAAGAAGCAGCTTATGAATCGCTAGGCATTACCGATCAATCCTTCATTGAGCAATTGGAAGTGCCGGAAATGTTTGGTGAAGAAGGCTATACAACAGTAGAAAGAACATGGGTGCGTCCGACCCTTGAAGTAAATGGAATTTATGGTGGCTTCCAAGAAGAAGGAATTAAAACGGTTATCCCTTCTGAAGCTCATGCAAAAATCACCTGCCGCCTTGTCCCTAATCAGGACCCGGATGAGATTGTGGAGCTTTTGCAAAAACATATTCAATCCCATACACCGCCTGGCGTAACGGTAAATATAACCCTGTTGGACAAAGGAGCACCATTTGTGACGCCTTTTGACCACCCTGCTATTCAGGCAGCCGGAAGAGCGTATGAAAAAGTATATCATGTTCCAACATCCTTTACACGCATGGGCGGGTCCATTCCGATTGTCGCAACATTTGATCAAATTTTAAGAAAGCCAGTTGTGTTAATGGGTTTTGGATTGCCGGATGAAAACTTCCATGCTCCAAATGAACATTTCCATCTGGAAAATTTCGATAAAGGGTTGGAAACACTTTGTTACTATTGGTATGAGCTTGAGCAATCATTATAAAATTATTTGGGCGTGATTTTACGCCCTTTTTTTGATGAGCTGCTAATATCGACACATTTTTGAAGGATATCAATTAGTTTTAATGGATATCGACATATTTTGGATGGATATCAACACAAATTTCAAATTTATCGACAATATGTTGATTATTCTCTTTATTTTGGCACACAATAAATCAATCCAATCATTTAAAGGACTGTCAATCAGATGTTAAAGGATATTGAAGTCATTGTTTTTGATCTTGATGGAACTCTATACGATGATACGCATCATTTTAACTTTTATGCCGAGCGGTTATGCGAAAAGTTAAATCCGAAAAACAGAGATGATTTTTATAAGGATTATCAATTAGTCAAAGAAAATAAGCACCCATTAAAAGTAGGTTCGGTATATGATGCTGTCAAAGATCTTATTTTAATCCAAAGGGATGGAAAAGTTCTTCATGCTATCAGTTGGGCAGGAAAAAAACTGGCCGAGGATAAGGTAAGGGAGCTTTATTCAGAGAAATTGAAATTTAATTTTCACTCGCTCTTGAATGTAGGGGACTTCTGGTGGATCCCAGTTTCGATTGCCAAACATTATGGTATTTCTGATGATGGTGCCGAGCAAGCATTTTTACAAACAAGAGAATATATGATGTCTCCCGATTTTCAAATGAAGGAAATTCCCGGCTTCAAAGAAATACTTTGTTCGTTAAGTAAAACAAAAAAACTAGTCCTTTATACAAATTCCCCTCAAAAAGATAGTGAAGTAATTTTGAAAAAGCTGGGGCTTAGGGATTTTTTTGATTATAAAATCTTTAAAGGGCAGAAGCCCGTGAAATCAGAAGAATATTTCGAAATTATTCGTAACCATTATCATGTATCATTTTCAAATATTCTTAGCATTGGTGACAATGCCATTAATGAAATCATTCCAGCGAATAAATTGGGATGTAGAACAATTTTAATTGATACTCACAATATCGGGGGCCAAACTTATGCTGATTATGTAGTAAAGAATATTGCCGGGGTTGTAGAAATATTTAGCAATCAACTCCCAAGGCAGACTCTTTAGAATTCGTAAGGAAAGTTAGTCTGCCTCTCCCAGATATCCTTCCTTCTTCTGTTACCGGTTCCAAGCGTCTTGATTAGGTACGAAAACTAGGCTTCTTTTTGCCGATTCCGGTTCCAATACCCTTGATTGAAACCCGAAGCTGGCTTTTTTTCTCGGATTCCAGTTCCAATACCTTTGATTGAAACCCGAAGCTGGCTTTTTTTCTCGGATTCCAGTTCCAATACTCTTTAGTTAGGTACGGAACTAAACTGTTTACTCTCGCTTCTGTTATCAATCACTTGGAATGAGTATGGAATTCTCTTACAATCTCGCTGCCCCAAATACAAAAAAGGAGAAAAGACCATTTCTCTTCTCCTTCTAAAATATATCACTGTCTTTCCAATAAAACAGCGCCTGCGATGCCAGGATGTGTCATTTCATACGGGTCTAGGATCAAATTAAGTTCCTCTTCTGTTAAGACATCATATTTCAAACAAAGTTCCCGAATTGGAGCGCCAGTTAAGATTGCCTCTCTGGCAATGCGTGCTGCTGCTTCATATCCAATATGCGGGTTAACCGCTGTGATGACGCCTACACTCTTTTCTACGTACTCTTTTAATCTTTCTTCATTCGCCTTGATTCCTTTTAAGCAATTGTCCGTAAACGTACGGAAGGCATTATTCATAATGCTGATGGATTGCAGCAGATTAAATACAAGAACAGGTTCCATCACATTCAGCTCCAGCTGTCCTGCTTCGGATGCAAGGCAGATTGTATGGTCATTGCCGATGACTTGAAATGCTACTTGATTGATTACTTCAGCCATAACCGGATTTACTTTCCCTGGCATGATGGATGAGCCTGGCTGGCGGGCCGGCAGCGTGATTTCACCTAAACCTGCTCTCGGACCGGAGGCCATTAAACGCAAGTCATTGGCAATTTTCGACATATTCATCATGCAAACCTTTAATGCAGCGGATACTTCTGTATAAGCATCGGTATTTTGTGTCGCATCTACAAGATGTTCTGCACCGGTCAATGGCAGGTTGCTAATTTGTGCCAAATAGTTTACAACTAATTCAATATAACGAGGGTCTGCATTTAAACCAGTACCAACTGCTGTTGCTCCCATGTTCAATTCGTATAAATGCTGGCGCGACTGTTGAATCCGTTTAATATCACGTTCCAATACACGGCTATAGGCTTCAAACTCTTGTCCAAGCCGAATCGGTACAGCATCCTGAAGGTGGGTACGCCCCATTTTAATCACATGATGAAATTCTTGGGCTTTTTGTTGGAAAACAGCATGCATATCTTCCATAGTTGCCAGTAATTTTTCCAATTGTTTAAGCACGGCAATATGAATCGCGGTCGGGAAGGAATCATTGGTCGATTGCGACATATTGACATGACTATTAGGGCTGCAATGGGCATAATCCCCTTTTTCTTTCCCCATCAATTCTAATGCGCGGTTGGCAATGACTTCATTGATATTCATATTAATCGAAGTCCCTGCCCCACCTTGAATCGGGTCAACGATAATTTGATCGTGCAATTTGCCTTCGATTAATTCATCTGCAGCTTTCACAATGGCTTCCCCAATACCGGAATATAGTCGTTTAACATCCATATTCGCAAGTGCGGCTGCTTTTTTCACAATCGCCATTGCTGTAATCAATTCTTCATGAATCCGGTATCCTGTAATAGGGAAATTTTCAACTGCTCGGAGTGTTTGGACCCCATAATAGGCGTTAGCAGGAACTTCTTTCTCTCCTAAAAAATCTTTTTCTATTCGCATTTGATTCATTGTAACTGACATACTATACTCGCTCTCCTTAAATTTAACGGTTCTTACAAAACCGTCCCATTACTCATCTTCTGTTTTAATGGTTAAATCTCCAGCCAACGGGGTTTCAATGATTTCCTTGACCCGCTCCAAAGAATCTGTTTGTCCAAGTGCCCACATTAATTTGGCAACGATGGCTTCGGTATTCATATCCCCGGATAAAATCACTTTGTACTGAGCAACTTTGCGTCCTACTTCATATAGGAGCAAGTCTTCGCCTTCTTCGAGACATTGTGTCGTAATAACGACGGCAATCCCTTGTTCGGTAAGCTCCTGCAATTTAGGAAGCAAATTTCTTCCTTCAAAAGGTAGCCCGCCATTACCAAAACTTTCAATAATAATTCCTTTGTATAAATTTTTCAGACAATCAAAAATCTCTGGCTTTGTGCCAGGGTATAATTTCATTAGAAAAACATCTGTACACAAATTCGTATTTAAGGACATAGGTCCACTCGATGGTTCAGGCTTCCAATGATATTTGACCTCATTTTTATTGATATAGGCCACATATGGGTGGTTAATACTCTCAAAAGCGTCATAGCTTTTGGTTCGCATTTTAACCGCCCGCGTTCCGAGAATAACCCGGCCGTCAAATACAATATACACGCCGCCAATATCCTCGCTGGCAAATCTTAGTGCATCCGCAACATTTTTCTTGGCATCGGTTTTTTTAAAACTGATCGGAACTTGTGATCCGGTTAGAACAACAGGCTTTTTCAGGCCCTGTAGCATATAAGAAAGCGCTGACGATGTATAGGCTAATGTATCCGTTCCATGCGTAATCACAAATCCATCATATTCATCATAATGTTTATAAATGGCATTCGCAATCATTACCCAATGCTCCGGCTGCAAATTCGTACTATCGATATTCATTAAAATTTTACCATCTATTTTTACATTGCTAGGCGATTCTGGTAAGAAATGGAGTAATTCTTCCGCAGTTAAGCCAGGGGCTAGTCCCTCATTTCCCTCAACGGAAGCAATCGTCCCGCCGGTAGCAAGTAATAAAATTTTCTTCATAAACACCATCTCCATAGCCAGGATCATCTCATTTTCGCGAAACGCGTATTTTCAACTGTAATTATAGAACTAAATAATAAAAAATCAAGATTTCGTATTCAATTCGCGTACTTTTTTTCTAGTCTAGTCTATTTTCCTGTGCTATAATGGGGGCAAAATTTCAAATTGGAGTATGAACATATGCTGGAACGATTATACGAGTTAAGAAAAAAGCGAAAATGGTCTTTACAAGAAACCGCTGATCAGCTCGGGATTGCGAAAAGCACGTATGCCGGGTATGAATCTGGATACCGTGAACCCTCCCTTCAATCATTATCACAAATTGCCGATTTATTTGAAACAACGGTTGATTATTTATTAGGAAGAACGGATGCGGAACATGATGTTATCGAAATTACAGCTCTAATAAAAAATGATTCCAATAGGCTTTCGCTGGATGGGGAGCCATTGTCACAGGATGAATTAATCGATATAACCGCCTTTATACGAGCGAAACGAATGTTGAAAGCGGACGAAATCGGCGAATGATCAGATCACGAAAGAACCAAATGATATTTTCCCTTCACTTTTCAAATAATAATCCTGAAATCAATTGTTTGAAAAGGAGGCCTATCATTTGAACAAAGATCATTTTCGGGAGCCAACAAAAAATAAAGAGAATCAACAAATATTGAAGATCATCTCTACCGGATACGGGCTGGAATCTGTTACCACCGATAACTCGGAGAACAGGCAGTCCGGCCAAGAAAGCAGCGAAAAGCCATCTTGCGGTGGATTATAAGAAAAGCGAAAGCGTTTTGGTCATCCCCGACGGGCAAATGTTTCTTCTGCACTAAAAGTCTGCCTTTCGACTTTTAGTGCATCTGGATTTTAACCCCGATGGGCTAGGGAGCTTGCGCTAGACAATTTTCAAATTCAAAATTTATACTTTACTTTTCTATTTATAAACTATTTTTACCCTAACAAGTTATTTCTCCAAAAGTTTTCCAATCGGTTTGTATATCCAATCAGTCAATTGGGTGGGGCCTGGTATTTCCGGGTTTATCATCAGCAAAATGGATAAAAGCCATCCGAGTATTGAAAAGAAGAGAAATGCTGCTTTCTCCTTTTTTTGATTCTTTTTTAGTTTTGGCCAATGATATAGGAACATCGCAATTATGATGGAAATACTTGCGAATACTAAGCCCCAATTCATGATCTCCCTCCTCCTATTCCTAAGAAGTCAAACTGCGGATTTTCGTTTTTATATCATAAGTTACTTCTGCTTTCGGGAAAATTTCGTTCCAATCGTCCTTCTCTCGATTCCAAATTTCAGGGTATTTACGATGAAAGGCTTCAGCAAATCCAAAAACATCTGCTTTCATCTCCTTTTGAACACGATTTCTTGAACGCTCGATTCTTTTCTCTATCTCCTCTTGTAAATAATGTCCCAGTTTTTTTACGATCGCTGGGTTGGATACATCTAAATTCGTTGTATTTTGAACAATGTCACTAGAGGATTCAGCATGAAGGACGATTTCCCACTTCCCATTCTTTATTTCCGGTGTTAACTCCGATTTTGCGTTGTATAAATTCAACGAAATATAACCGTATGTGTTTGGCAGCTTGATCGTGAAGACAGCTAACCGAATTTCATTTCGCAGCCATAGAAGGCCTCTTGTCAACGAATCATAAATTTTCCCAACCATTTTATCCTGCTTGAAAATGGTTGTTCCGGTAATATAGACAATGGTTTGCTTGGGATTCTTGCTACTTTCGGCTGGCAGTATTTTAATCCAAGGCAATGCATAATCCTTGGAGTCACCAATCAGCATTTCCGATAATTCTTTAGTCATGACACTCAGCCCTATTTTGTGCTCTCCCAATTCTCTTAACACCTCTCGATAAATCGCGTTCAAGTGGAGAAATCAGTTTCAAAATGTCTTTGGCTTGTTGTTTACTGACAAAAATTTGGCCACGTTCACGGAGCTGCGGATGTCGCATAATAAAATCAACTTGTTTAGAAACTCCCTTCTTGGCAAGATCCTCATTAAATATAAAAACCTCTGTATGTCCCCAAAAGATTTTACGCGGCAAAATTTCCTGAAGCTTGGACATTGCGTCGGCACTCGTAACTCCCTCGGCTGATCTAACCAGTGTCTGCTCTCCCCCTCCTATTTCACCAGAAACATCCATCCCCTGCTGGCTTCCTCCGCCTTTGGGGATAAATACAAGAACAGACAGTTCAATTTTATGATCTGACTTTATATCAAAACCTGCAGCCATAATCAAAGCCAAATCATTTAATTCTTGCCTGTCCCAGCATCCGGAAAGGAGCATAATAAAATATAAGTAAGCAAAGTTCGCTGCTTTTAATGATTGACAGGGGCTTCATTCTGTTTATTTCCTTTCCCCTGCTGAATTTTGTTTCGAATGGTTGCTATAAGCAGCAGGATCACAGGAATCGGTACTTGGAAGGATAAAATATAGACTGCACCAGTTGTCGCAAGATAGTGGGACAATTCCTGCAAATCCCCGGCTGACCAAAGACCTTGTAAAAGGATTAAAAAACCAATCGGCAAAACAATCGGACGATAATCAGAAAGCTTTAGCCATTGAGCAATGCCAAGAGAAAGTATGAAATAAAATACGGATATTTTAATAAAAGTTCCAGCGATCCAAATGGCCATTACAATGGATTCTAAATGTTCCAGGAAATCAGCAATACTAATATAGCGAGCCGCAACCATCACAGGATAGGTCAAGGAAGCAGTCAATTTGCCAAACAAAAAAAGATTCATGATATTGGTAAGGACCATTAAAATCATGACACTACATACGGATATCATCCCCCATTTCATCCCTTTTTTCTTATCTTTTACAAAGGGGAGGAAAGACGAAATAAGGATGAATTCGCTAAACCAGCTTTGGGGTACAATGGACCCCATTAAGGAGGGTTTAACACTTTTTTCCATAATTAGAAACATGTTTTTAACCTCTAAATCTTTAATCAGCAAGATAAAAATAATAATATAGAGAAGCATTACAACGGGCACAATGATTTCTGAAACACGGCCTATAACTTCGGGTCCCCCCAGAACGGCAAAGGAACAGACAAGAACCATCGACTCAATGATAGCGGTCATGGGTGTATTAAACAGAGAAGTTGCAGAAACAAACTCACCATATTCCCGAACAATAATCCCTGTTATATGTAAATAAAAGAATAGAAAAGCAGCACTAATCAATTTCCCCAAAAATTTTCCCAGAATATATTCACTATATTCAATGATCGATTCCTCCGGAAAAAATTTTGTTTAATTGATAAGCGATAAAGACGACCAAAAAACCAATTACTGAAGCCCAAATTGGTGAGATCCATGAGTCCTGCTCTGCTTGTTTTGCGGTGATGGATGGCACTAACAAAAGCACTGTTGCAGCTATGGCAGGGTTCATTAGTAATGCCATTTGAATCGGTGAGATTTTCGCTTGTTTCATCATAATTGAAACAACTCCTATTCATTTCCTTTCCCAGGAGAAGGCTTTTGACCGTTTGACTGGCGAAATTTGTTATAATCCCCTGTCCAATGGCGACGCTTCTTGAGTGACCACCACGGTGCCCTAATGATCGTATCTTTCAATTCAGAATTTCTTATCGGTGCTAGCGGCTGCAGGTAGGGAACGCCAAAAGAACGCAATGTGCACATATGGATAATAATGGTGAGAAGTGCCAACATAATCCCTACCAGTCCCAATGGTTCTGCTAGAAACATAATGGGGAATCGGAGGATTCTTAGGGTAATCGCTGCATTGTACCGCGGTATTAAAAAAAAAATCTATCCCAGTAATCGCGACGACCATGACCATCGGTGCTGAAACGATTCCAGCTAATACAGCAGCCTGCCCAATTACGAGTGCTCCAACGATACTAACAGCCGAACCGATATTTTTCGGCAATCGGATCCCTGCTTCTCTAAGTGCCTCAAACGTACTCTCCATAATAAGGGCTTCCACTAGTGCAGGGAAAGGAATCTGTTCTCGTGTTCTTGCAACGCTGATTAATAGGTTCGTTGGAATCATTTCTTGATGATAGGTTAGAATGGCAACATACCCGGAAGGAAGCAGCAAAGCTACTAATAAAAAGGCATATCGGAGCCAACGAATCAACGTTCCGATAAGATATCCTTCATAATAATCCTCCGGGGACTGTAACAGGGAATAAAAAGTTGTCGGAGCAATTAAGACAAATGGCGTACCATCTGTTAAAATGACCACATTTCCTTCAAGTAAGCTTGCTGCGGCGGTATCTGGCCGTTCTGTATTTAACATTAGCGGAAATGGCGAAAACGGGTGATCCCTAATAAACTCTTCAATGTACCCACTTTCTAAAATACCGTCTATTTCAATTCTGCTTAATCGATTTTGTACCTCCTGAACAAGCATTAGATCTGCTAAGCCCTCGATATACATGATGACGACTTCTGTTTGGCTGTAACGTCCTATTTGAATGGATTTCATTTTCAAAGAAGGGCTTTTAATTTTCCTCCGCAAAAGGACAATGTTTGTCTTTAATGTTTCAATAAAACCATCTCTTGGGCCGCGAACAACCGCTTCAGCAGTCGGTTCTTGAATCGAACGTTTTTCCCATTTGGGTAAATCTGCGGAAAATCCTTGTTCCTGTTGATCAATCAGAACAACAGGATGTCCTTCCTGAATTTCATTTATCACATCATCAATCGTTTTTACTTCTTTTACATTGGAAACAGTAAGGGTTTTCTTAAGGATCGTTCCAACATGCACATCGTTTTCTGTTTCTAGCTTCATTAAAGGATTCAGCATATTACGGTCAATTTCTTCGATATTTGACATGCCGTCAATATAAATGAGAACAGCTTTTGTATGACTTCCAATTAAAAAATGACGAAACTTCACATCTGAACAATCTGCGTAGACAGATTCCAAAGCTTTTACGTTTTCAGCCAAATGGCTAGAAAGTTCTTTATTTGTAAATGACAGTTCTTCGTTTGTATTATCATCTGCTATTTTGATATTCATCATTTGTGAAAAAAGCTTAACGAACCTACTACGCAAATTCACGTCCTCTTCCACCATATTTTCCTAACAATTGTATTATTTGGGTTATTGAATTTTATGTAAAGATAAATAGGAACATTTTTAGAGGAGGCATAGTCTTTTGGATATTCAGAAGTCAGTAAGCACAGTAAATAAGCATATTTGAATATATATAATGCATATATATTTATTGTTTCCACATGAAAGGGGGATTGCGGATGGATAAATGTATTTCTTGTGGAGAAGAATTATCGATCTTGGAGAAGAATCGATCGGAATGCTGGTCATGCAGGGATACCACAACGGAATCTTACGGAGAAGAGGAATAATTCGTGAATCACCATATAAGAAAAAGGCCCTTGTCCTTGTTAATTACCGGGACTGGGGCCTTTATTAGTTTCAACTTTAGTCATTGACAATTCTTTTATTTTCTCAATCCAATCTTTAAAATCGGCAAATTCATCAGCAGCAAATCCGAAGTGCTCCTTTATTAACCGGACCGCTTCTGCTTCCCGATCATGATAAACTCCATCTGCATAAATTAATTGGAAGATTTCCGTTAAAACAATGTATTTAGAGCGTTCACTTTTGAAAGTTTTTAAGATCTCATCCATTGAGAGACCTTTCAATTTGTAATTCTCAAGCCCCATTTCTTTTTGATATTTGTCAAGTACTGAACTTTCAAAAACTGATAATTTCCCATCAATATTCGCCATCAAAGTGGCAAGCTCAAGAAACGCAACCTTCTCCTCTGGTTGAAGTTCATTTAAGAACAACTTCCATTCCCAACTCCTTCTAAGCATTATAATATATATACGGAAACTGTCCGAGAAAGTTTCATTCAACGTGAAACTTAGCGTGCCTTCGAACTGATTTGTTGTTGTCCGAACTTGGCAAGACTTTCTAAGGGTTTGGCGACAGTCATTATGAACAAATTTTTTAAAAAGATTCTTGATGAAGGTAAAACGAAATGCCTTTTTTATGATATTCCTGCTGCCGGACCATTTACAAGAAGCTGGGCTTTCAAGAAATTTGCATGTGGACAATGTATCGCTGACGGTGCAGAAGTCATACGTCTATTATTAAATCGATGGTTTTATAAGCAACAAAAAAGGTAGCTAATGAGCAGATTGCTTCCTTCATCCCAAAAATAAAAACAGCACTGCTAAAGATAAAAAAAATTAAATAGAAACACACATTGATCAATAGAAACATTAGATCGCTAACTAAATAAAATGGCAATCACTTCAGTTCCATCCAAACAGCCGCCAAAGCGAATAATAATTCCTACCCCTAGACCTAAACACATCCCTCCAAAAATAATAACAAAGACGGGATTCCGGGTGATGACGGGTTAAGGATCGAGAAGATTCGTTACAATTGTTAAGACTGAAATAGCAAAAAAACTCTGCACCAAAAAACGCTTCCCAAGGCACGTATAGCCAATAAAGAAAAAAGGTAAATTCAGTAATAATAACAATAGACCTACTTCAAAGCCGGTAATATGGGACAGAATAATGCCAATTCCGATAATCCCGCCATCAATCAGATAGTTTTTAACGATAAATAATTCTAAGGCAATCGCGTCCAGGACGGTCCCCAAAAATATAAAACAACTCCGTTTATAAATTGATATGTAGTGTGATCTGACATAATCAATGTAATATTTATATCTTGTCCAATACATAACAGCCCCCATTACCCACCTTAGAATTACTAAAATATATTCGATCATGATCAAAAACATGCACCAACAGACCAAAAGGTTCTGATCGGCCGATCTTTCCTATTGGAAGGTTGAACAGCTCTTATCTACTATTCTAATGCCCCAGTCACAAGCCTAAATAGGAAAAGGCGGACAGTGAAGAACTATCCGCCATATAAATTCATTTTGCTTCTCTTATTGATTTGTCAACATCTTATAAACCTGCTCTACATCTTTATCGCCGCGGCCTGACAAGTTTACAATTAACACATCATCGGGCGTTAATTCTTTTGCCAACTTCATGGTATAGGCTATAGCATGGGAACTTTCGAGGGCCGGGATGATTCCTTCCGTCTTACTAAGCAACAAAAATGCATCTAACGCTTCTTGACCCGTAACGGTTACATATTCCCCTCTGCCGCTCGTTTTTAAATAGCTGTGTTCTGGGCCGATACCGGGATAATCAAGTCCAGCAGCTATGGAATAGGTTGGTTTCAGGTCGCCATTTTCATCAACCAAAGTCAAACATTTAAACCCATGAATCACTGCCGGAATTCCTTCTGTTAAGGTCGGGGCCTCCGCCGGCTCTACTCCGATCAGGCGGACATCTTTTTCATCAATATAATAGGCAAATGCTCCAATGGCATTGCTTCCCCCGCCTGCGCAGGCAATAACGGCCGTCGGCAATTTTCCTTCTTTTTCAAGAATCTGGCGTTTGGATTCTTCACTGATAACGGATTGGAAATGCTTTACCATAGTTGGATATGGATGTGGTCCGACTGCTGACCCCAATAAATAAAAGGTATTTTTATAGTTTTGCACTAAATCGGACAACGCTTCATCAACAGCATCTTTCAACCGGCCTTGGCCTTTTGAAACCGGTACAACCTTAGCCCCAAGCAATTCCATGCGAAAAACATTTAATGCCTGGCGTTCGGTATCCAATTTCCCCATATAAATGACACATTCCATGCCAAACATAGCACATGCCGTAGCAGTCGCAACTCCGTGTTGTCCTGCTCCTGTTTCCGCGATGATCCGCTTGATTCCCATTCTTTTTGCCAATAAAATTTGCCCAATGGCATTATTGATTTTATGGGCCCCAGTATGGTTTAAATCTTCCCGCTTTAAATAAATTTTTGCACCACCGATTTGTTTCGTTAAATTTTCGGCATATGTTAAAGGGTTCTCCCTCCCGATATATTCTCTTAAATAAAACTTATATTCTTCAATAAACTCCGGATCATCTTTATATCGCAGAAATTGTTCTTCCAGCTCGTTTAGCACACGCTGCAAATCATCCGGAACAAAACTCCCGCCAAATTCTCCAAAATACCCTTTGCTTTCTGTCCTAACTTTCTCCATACTCCACTCGACTCCTTCACATTTATTTGACCTGGCGAAAATGGTAATCTAAATATTTCGAATATTATTTTACCATTCCACTGGTTTTTAGCAAAACAAAAAGAACGGCAGCAAGGACCGCCGTTCAATTTTATGAGAATACCTATGTTTGGGCACCCTGCTCTAGAATTTTTTACAGTCAAAACAGGAACAATCCCATTGATTGGCTGGGCGTTGCTACATTTCTTTCATCCTCTTTAATCGCTTATTCTTTCGTCCCAGAAAAATCTCATATACCATTGGGACAACAATTAATGTTAATAAGGTTGAACTTGTTAAGCCGCCTATCACAGAAATGCCTAATCCTTTTGAAATCAAGCCGCCGCTTCCTTCCATTCCTATTGCAAGTGGTATAAGGGCACAGATGGTTGCAATTGCTGTCATCAAAATTGGCCGCAGACGTGTGGATGCTGCTTCAAGGATTGCTTCTCTTGTTGACAAGCCTTCTTTTTCTTTGCGAACGACCCGGTCAATTAATACGATCGCATTGGTAATGACGATCCCAATCAGCATAAGTGCGCCAATCATGACCGATACGCTGATCGTTTCTTTCGTAATAAATAAACCGATAAACGCACCGATAATGACAAATGGCAATGAGAATAGAATTGTCAGCGGCACCAAAGCACTGCCGAACGTAATGACTAGAATTAAATACACAATAGCGATCGCTGCAAGCATCGCTAAACCCAGCTGTGAGAATGAGCTGTTAATATCTTCTGTCACACCGCCCATAGACGTTTTCACACCTACAGGCAATTTTAATTTGTCAAGCTTACTTTTCACATCCTGGCTTACTTTCGAGACATCCTGTGTTTTAATCTCACCGGTAACACTAGCATAAATATCGCCATTTTTCCGAGTAATGGTATCAGATGTTTGTCCCTTGACTATTTTTGCAACGTCAGAAATTTTCACTGTCTGCCCAGTTGGTGACGTAATGGTCCTATTCGTTAAATCATCAATACTGGCGTAACTGCTGGTGTCACTTTGAAGATAAACATTCACATCTTTTCCCTCTTGTTGAATCGTTGTTAAAAGCTCTTGCTGATTATTTTGGCCAAGTGCAGAACCAATTTGCGCCGTTGTCAATCCAAGCTGACTCAACTTATCCTTGTCAACCACAAGTGAATATTCAACATAATTTTTCGAGAGGCTTGTGGTGACATTTTTAAGATTGCGGTTATCCTTCATGATCCCTTGGATTTTATTAATAGTTGGTTTGATCTGCTCAATGGAATTCCCATAAACATATACTGTCAAATTGTTAGAGGTACCGGAGCTTGACATATTCACCGTTCCCCATTGCCCCTTGTCTGTCATTTTCTTCAGGTGCGCCATTACTTTTTCTTGCTCTTTTGCAAAGTTTGGTGTGTTATCGGCATATTGTACATAGAATAAGGCACTATTATCCTGACCGCGCCCCATCGCCATCGGATGGCCTCCGCCGATTGAGTATTGAATCGTTTTGACAAATTTGCGGTGATGCAAAAAATCTTCCGCCTTTGTTCCAACCTGTTCCACATCTTCAAGTGTTTGTCCTGGATCCGTCTTATACGTAATCGTCATGATTTTCTCTTCATCCGAACCAATAAAGCTTACACCAATAAATGGAACAAGACATAACGAGCCAATCAATAAGACAATTGCAAGTGTAGAAACAATCCATTTATGATTCAATGACCAGTTGAGAATGTTTCGGTAAAAAGGGGCAAGCTTAGGCCGCCGCTTTTTATCATGCTGCCTTGGCTTTTTCGATGTGACTCCTTTTTTAAAAAAGCTATGTGCAAGCATTGGTGCTACTGTAATGGCTACTAATAAAGATGCGACCAGTGAAAACACAATCGTTAAAGCAAATGGCAAAAACAGTTCCCCTACGATCCCGGTCACAAATCCCAATGGCAAAAATACGGCAATTGTGACAATGGTAGAACTCATAATTGGCACAAACATTTCCTTTGTGGCGGAAATGATAAGCTCACTGCCCTTTAATGGCTCATCAGGTAATGACATCCGGCGGTAAATATTTTCAACAACTACGATGGAATCATCGATAACCCTTCCGATCGCAACCGTCATTGCCCCTAGAGTCATAATATTTAACGTGATTCCCTTCCAGTGCAGTAGAACGATTCCTATTAAAAGAGATAATGGGATGGAAACAATCGAAATGATAGTCGATTTAAAGTTTCGCAAAAACAGTAAAATAATAAGCATCGCAAAAATGGCGCCCAAAATGGCCTTTTCAAGCATCGTGTGAACCGAATCTTTAATCGGCTTTGCCTGGTCCAGAGTTGTAGTAACTTCAAGACCCGGGTGATCTCTCTTTAACTTGGAGATCGCATCATGAACCGCGTTACCGACATCGACTGTGTTTGCATCTGAAGATTTCACAATCTGAATCGCAATGGACGGCTTACCATTTGTTCGGCTAATGGATTCGGATTTCCCAACCAGATTGATCGTCGCAAGTTCACTGAGTTTAACCGTTGGGAGCTTGATAGCCTGTGATTTCGGAACCATATTCTGTCCCTGGATGGCAGAAGCCTTTCCTCCTGCTTGGCCTGGATTTTTTCCTGCAGCTTTCCCACCTGCAAACTGTCCAGCCGTTTGTCCTGCCGCTGTTGGTGCTTGTGCAGCTCCCGCTGTGCCCGTAATTGGAATCGGCAAGTTTTTCAAATCATCAAGTGTGGTTAATTTCCCGTTGATCACCACAGATTGTTGCGAATCACTAAAGTTATATAACCCAAGCGGATAATTGAGATTATCCCCCTTTATGATATTTTGCACAGTCTGTTCATCTAAACCATACTTTTGCAGTTCATCGTTTTTAAAAGACAACTCAACTTCATTTACCTGCTGCCCTGAAACCTCAACAGATGATACTCCTTTAATCCCTTGAAGATTCGGGACTATTTGATTAGTTACCGTATCCGACAAATCGGCAAGCGATTTACCCGCTTGCGCCACACTTAACGTAACAATCGGAAAAGCATTAAAAGAAATCCGCGTTACATTCGGTGCCTGCACATTGTTTGGAAAAGTTATTTTACCGATTGCATCTTTTAAATTACTCTCTGCTTTATCCAAATCCGTATCATAATTAAACTCAATCTGGATCGAAGAAACATCTTTATTAGAGCTTGATGACACCGTATTAACGTCAGATAGATTTTGGATGGCCTGTTCCAAAGGTTTTGTTACCTGGTCATCCACTTCTTGCGGTGTAGCTCCAGGATAAGTTGTTGTAACAGTAATCACCGGCAATGTGATGTTGGGTAAAGTCTCCATTTTCATATTCATAGAAGAATAGATCCCAGCTACCACTACAATCAGTGTTAACAGCCACAAAGCAAATTTGTTTGAAATCGAAAATTGAATAATTCGCCTCATTGTTTCCTTCCCTTCCATATTTGATACGGGTTAGTACTCTTTACTTGCAGTCTTCAAGAGAATATTTGATCAAAAATATATTCCAACAACATCCAACTAAAAGACTATACCATATGTTAATGTATCACTTTTATGCTAAATTTCAAATGATTGTGTTTTGATGAAATTTGGAGTAGTCTGAAAATAGATAATAATAAAAACACGGAGGTGTAATCATGAAAGAAATTGCATTTATTGAAAGAGAAACTTTAAAGGTAAAACCTGATCCTGCTTCACTTGGCTTCGGGAAGTATTTCACTGATTATATGTTTGAGATGGATTATCATAGTGAAAAGGGCTGGCATAATCCTCGGATTATTCCTTATGAGCCGCTGACCCTTGAGCCAGCCGCAATGGTTTTTCATTATGGTCAAGCTATTTTTGAAGGATTAAAGGCCTATCGGGCAGCAGATGGAACCATCCAGCTTTTCCGCCCAGAGAAAAATTTGCAGCGCTTGAATGCATCCTGCGAGAGGCTGTGCATTCCCCCAATCGATGAGGATTTTTTACTACATGCCATTAAGCAATTAATTGTAACCGAAAAGGACTGGGTTCCTAATGAGGAAGGAACATCACTGTACATCCGTCCGTTGATTTTTGCGACAGAATCCTACCTCGGCGTCCGGCCGGCCCATGAATACAAATTACTTATCATCCTGTCGCCGTCTGGAGCCTACTACGGAAACCAATTGAACCCTGTTAAAATTTATGTGGAAGAACATTATGTCCGGGCTGTTGTGGGCGGCGTCGGCCATGTAAAAACCGCCGGAAACTATGCTGCCAGCTTAAAAGCCCAGAAAGAAGCAGAGGCAAATGGATATGCCCAAATTCTTTGGCTCGACGCAAAAGAGAATAAGTATGTTGAAGAAGTCGGAAGCATGAATATTTTCTTTAAAATCAATGGCGAAGTGGTAACTCCTCGATTAAACGGCAGCATTCTCCCGGGAATTACTCGCGATTCGGTTATTGAACTTCTAAAATATTGGAATATTCCCATCCGTGAAGCAAAAATTTCAATTGAAGAAATATTTGCTGCCCAGACCCGAGGTGAACTGGAGGAAGTTTTCGGAGCCGGAACAGCAGCCGTTATCTCGCCGATTGGCGAACTCAACTGGAAAGGGCGGGCTATAACGATTAATGATAATCAAATTGGGAAGCTTTCTCAAAGAGTTTATGATGAATTGACTGGAATACAGTTGGGGAAGAAAGAGGATCGATTTGGTTGGGTGAGTACCTGTTATTCCCCGCATTTTGTCAAGTGAATTAGAAAGCGTAAGCGCCTTGGTCAGCCTGCCTGCTTCTTCGAATAAGCTTTGGCGCAGGAGCACATAACAAGGGGCTAGGCTGCTTGCGCTGGACAATTTTCGAAATCGATTTTTATAAATTCTCATATTACAAAAAAGGTGTCGGCACTAAATGGTGCCTGACACCTTTTTTAACTTTTATGGTTTGATTTTCTCTATGGTTTCTACTATCATTTGATTTCCTTTTTTATTACGCACGAGGAAAAAGGAACCGACTACGAGTACGGCGATTAGCAATGTAAGTAATAATTGAGGGCGCAAGGAATCAATGAAAGCCATGGCGACTAAAATCGCGATAATCCCTACCATCGTTAAGTAGGTTAAGTAAGGGAACAGCCACATTTTGACTTTAAGAGCTTCCGGTTTTGTCTTTTCTACCCTTCTACGTATCCGTAAGTGAGAAAACGCAATGACCAAATACACTAACAAAGCAATCCCGCCTGAAGCATTCACTAGAAACAAGAATACTTTATCAGGAGAAATATAATCAAAAATGACTCCGATATAGGAGAAAATGGTTCCGAACAAAACGGCGTAAATGGGCACCCCGTTCTTATTTACTTTAAGAAAAACTTTCGGGGCATCACCTGCCTTTGCCATACCATATAACATTCTTGAATTTGTATATAATCCGGAATTCAAGCAGGAAAGAACAGCGGTTAACACGATGAAATTCATAATCTGAGCTGCTGCGGGAATTCCGACATGTTCCAGAACAGCAACAAACGGGCTTTTCAAAATATTAGCAGAGTTCCATGGAAGCAAGGTAACGACGATCGCAATAGAACCAATAAAGAAGATCAGAATACGCCAAATGACGCTATTAGTGGCAATCCGCACTGCTTTGGCCGGTTCTGAGGACTCACCCGCAGCGATCGCCACAATTTCCGTACCCATAAAGGAAAAAATAACGACCGTAATGCCCAATAACACATTACTTAATCCATTCGGCATAAATCCGCCATGTCCAGTCAAATTTGAGAATCCCGGTGTTTTTACAGTCTCGACATTAGAGATGGAAATAGAAAAGACAGGCAGCGGAGCTTACTCTGTGTTATAATATTTTCCGGCATAAGTATATTTACTTGATGCGGGTGGGAGAGGGCAACACGAAAGTGTGATCAAACATATGAGAGGAGTTTTCAGACTTAAACAGCACGGAACAAATATAAAAAAGGAGGTTATTGCAGGGCTTACATCGTTTTTTTCCATTGTCTACATTATTGCTGTCAATGCAAAGATACTTCAGGATGCCGGGATACCGCTTGAAGCCGGAATCATCGCAACCGTATTTTCTTCACTAATTGGCTGCTTGCTGGTTGCGTTTATCGCCAATGCACCATTGATTATCGTTCCTGGGATGGGAATTAATGCCTTATTCACGTATACGGTTGTAGGATCGTTAGGACTGAATTACAAAGAGGCCTTAGCAGTTGTTATCATTTCCGGTATTCTCTTTATTATGGTAGCTTTCACAAAATTGTCAGTCATCCTGACAAAGGCAATCCCGAACTCATTAAAAGAATCCATTTCAGTGGGAATTGGGATATTTATTGCCTTTATCGGCTTGCAAAAAAGCGGGCTTATTATCGGAAACTCTACTAATTTTGTAGCGCTCGGCCATCTATCATCGCCGGTTGTACTGGCTTCGATCATTAATCTCATCATGACGTTATTTCTTTTCTTAAAGAAAGTACCGGGAAATTTCTTAATTAGTATCATTTCGGGCACCATAGTATCTTGGTTCTTTGGAATTGTGCATTTTTCAGCTATGGATACTGGGTTTATCTCGTTCCATGATTATCAAAAGGTATTCGTTAGTGCAGACTTTGGAAAAATAACAGCCATTCCGTTTTGGACTGCTGCTTTTTCAATCGTTTTGGTTCTTGTTTTTGAAAATATTGGCCTGCTTCATTCCCAAGTAAATGGAATGCTGGAGGCACCTGAAAAGAACGGGAAATCGTTAAAAGCCATTTCCATATCCACTATTATTTGTGGATTATTAGGCACAAGTCCTTCCGTTTCAACGGTTGAAACAGCTGCAGGGATTACAGCAGGCGGTAAAACTGGTTTAACCTCCATCGTGACGGGTTTGTTATTTCTTTCCTCACTTTTCTTTTTGCCATTTATCAAACTAGTTCCAAATGCGGCAATCGCACCAATCCTTATCATAATTGGCGGGTTGATGCTGACAAATGTCGTTAATATTGATTTTAACGATTTTACCGAAGCGTTTCCAGCGTTCCTTGTGATCGTCATGATACCTTTAACATATAGCATAGTGGATGGCATTGCCTTTGGGTTTATCTCCTATCCATTGGTAAAGCTGTTTACCAATAGAAAACACCAGCTTTCTATATCAACCTATATTATCTCAATTCTATTCTTAGCCAATTTCCTGCTGAATGCGATTGGCTAGATAAGAAAAGCCCTATTTAAAGGGCTTTTTTTATCGGGAATGTTTAATCCTTTGCTTGAATAAAAAACGTCTTATGCTGTTGTCGAAAAAGGTAGTATAAAGGCTTGCCTATTGCTTTTATTTAAAAGCCATTGTTGCGTTAACAGCTTTTTTCCAGCCTTTATATAAATGGTTACGATTTTCAGCAGACATCTTTGGTGAGAATTTTCCATCAACTGCCCATTGCTTGGCAATTTCAACTTGGCTTTCCCAAAATCCAACGGCTAGTCCAGCTAGATAGGCTGCGCCTAATGCGGTTGTTTCGTTTATAACCGGCCTTTCTACTGGAACGCCCAAAATATCACTTTGAAACTGCATTAAGAAATTATTTTTAACAGCCCCGCCGTCAACACGAAGAGTTTTAAGTTCAATTTTCGAATCCGCTTCCATAGAAGATAATACGTCTTTTGTTTGATAGGCAAGTGACTCTAATGTTGCTCGAATGAAATGTTCTTTTGTTGTACCGCGGGTTAAACCAAACACCGCTCCACGTACATCGCTATCCCAGTAAGGGGTTCCTAATCCTACAAAAGCTGGAACAATATAGACACCCTCTGTGGAATCAACTTTTGTTGCATATTCCTCACTATCCTTTGCGTCTTTAAACATCCGTAACCCGTCTCGCAGCCACTGAATAGCAGAACCAGCTACAAATATACTTCCCTCAAGTGCATATTCAACTTTACCATTCAATCCCCATGCTATTGTCGTTAATAATCCTTGTTCTGAGCGAACAGCTTTTTCTCCGGTATTCATTAACATAAAACAGCCAGTCCCATAGGTATTCTTTGCCATACCTTCTTCAAAGCATGCTTGCCCGAACAATGCAGCCTGCTGGTCTCCTGCAACTCCTGAAATCGGGACTTCTTTACCGAAGAAATGATAATCCGCAGTATATGCATAAATTTGTGATGATGGTCTAACCTCAGGGAGCATTGATTTAGGCACACCTAAAATATCCAATAATTCATGATCCCACTTTAATTCGTGTATGTTGAACATTAAGGTTCTTGAAGCATTGGAATAATCCGTAACATGTGCACGACCCCCAGAAAGCTTCCAAATTAACCAAGTATCAATTGTTCCAAATAATAATTTTCCTTGTTCTGCTTTTTCACGTGCCCCTTCTACATTATCGAGGATCCATTTGACCTTTGTTCCCGAAAAATAAGCATCAATTAACAGCCCTGTTTTATCACGAAATAGGTCATTATATCCTTGTTCTTTTAACTCTTCGCATATTTTACTCGTTTGCCTAGATTGCCAAACAATTGCATTATATATTGGATTACCAGTTTCTTTATCCCAAACCACAGTTGTTTCACGCTGATTAGTAATTCCGATTCCTGCAATTTGTTCAGGTTGAATTTCAGAGACTGATAAGACCTGTGCGATTACAGAAAGAATAGAACCCCAAATTTCATTCGCATTATGTTCTACCCAACCTGGATTTGGAAAATATTGCGTGAATTCCTTCTGAGCGATTTGAACTATTTCCCCATTTTTATTAAAAATAATTGCCCGAGAACTAGTTGTTCCTTGATCTAAAGATAATATATATTTTTCCATAATCAATTCTCCTCCTTGTTTATATCCTTGTATTAGGCTGCTTTTTTAGTTCGTCTGATACCGTTTGGTTGATTCTTGCTTGCTAGAAATGCCAGAAATAATATAATAATATTTATTGCTATAATGATCAAAAGAGAACTAGTAACCTTTCCTAAAAAAACTGCTTTATAAAATACTGCTCCAAGGCTTCCTCCCAAAATTGGACCCATCACTGGGATCCAGGCATATCCCCAATTGGAGCTTCCCTTCCCTGCAATTGGCAGGAGGAAATGGGCGATACGAGGGCCAAGATCTCTAGCGGGATTAATCGCATAACCTGTTGTTCCCCCTAAAGACATACCAATGGCGACAATTAATAACCCTACGGCAAGTGGGTTTAACCCTTGAGTAAATTTATTTGCACCAATAAATAAAAGACCTAAAACAAGAATAAAAGTGCCAATAATTTCACTTAATAAATTTGAAAAAGTATGCGGAATTGCCGGGCTTGTAGCAAAAACTCCAAGCTTAGCCGCCGGATCTTCTGTTTCCTTCCAATGCGGTAAATAATGAAAATAGATGATAACAGAACCTAAAATAGCTCCAATCATTTGTGCTGCAATATAGCCTGGTACTTCAGACCAAGGAAAACTTCCGTTTAACGCTAAAGCGATCGTGACAGCAGGGTTCAAATGGGCCCCACTTACAGAACCTACAGCAAAAACCCCCATCGTAACCGCAAGCCCCCAAGCAAGCGTAATGACAATCCACCCAGCGTTATTCGAGTAGGATTTCTTTAAAGATGAGCCTGCTCCAATTCCTGCACCAAACACAATTAGAAGCATTGTTCCAATCATTTCCCCAACAAATGGTGTCATTCTTCCATCCCCTTTTTAAGAAAATATTTTCAAGTCATAGCAGTAAACGGATACAAAAAAGAGATTCACGACAGAATTAACCCAAACTGGGTTTCTGTGTGAATCTCCTTATCTCCGTCACAAATATTAACTTGTTGAGTCAAGTATATAATTCAATGAGAACGCTGTCAATATCTTTAATGACTGAAAATTTCAAATTCTACACCTCTTATTTTGAAGTAGTCACTGCTTTAAGTTCCGCCAATGGTCTGAGTTTACCTCTTTTGGCCTTCCTGAAGATGGCTATCTTTTCTTCCTCAATTATCTTTTAGGATAGAGTTCCTATAACACTATGATTTTTTCTTTTAAAATTTATACGTTCTATACCTAAATAAAGCCATTATAGCGGGGAATACTATCGATATCTAAAAGAAATTGACAGGTGATAACAATGAACAATAGTGAAAATACCCTATCCTTTTTCGCCTTAGGCGGGATCAATGAAATTGGAAAAAACATGTATGTGGTACAATATGGTGCTGATATTATTATTATCGACTGCGGGGGGAAGTTTCCAGATGAAAGCTTATTAGGGATTGATTTGATAATCCCGGATATTGCCTACCTCGAAGAAAATCAGGACAAAATCCGGGCTTTGATTGTGACCCATGGTCATGAAGATCATATCGGGGGTATCCCTTATATCCTTAGAAAATTAAATATACCAATTTATGCAACACAATTTACTCTAGGTTTAATTGACTTAAAGTTAAAGGAACACCGACTTAAAAGGGAAACGAAGCTTATCGAGATAAATGCTCAATCAAATCTAGAGTTTGGCCAGATACAAGTATCCTTTTTTAGGGTTAGCCATAGTATTCCCGATTGCCTTGGCATTGTTTTTCATACTCCAGAGGGCATTGTCGTACACACCGGGGACTTTAAATTTGATTTAACACCCGAGAATCATCAATATTCCGATATTCATAAAATGGCCGAAATTGGCAGGCAAGGTGTCTTAGCGTTAATATCGGAAAGTACCAATGCCGAACGCCCAGGGATTACACCGTCAGAGCGGATTGTCGGTGGTCATTTAACAGAGGCCTTTATGAAAGCAACTGGAAAAGTGATTGTTTCCACTTTTGCTTCGAATGTGAACCGAATTCAACAAGTGGTGGATGCTGCTTTTCGAACAAGACGGAAGCTAGCACTCTTGGGCCGGACAATGGTGAATGTCGTTTCGGTGGCTTTGGAACGCGGGTATCTAAAGATCCCTGATGGCATGCTGATGGAAGCAAATGAGATTGAACAACTGCCCGCCGAGAAAGTGGCAATTCTCTGTACAGGAAGTCAAGGGGAGCCTATGGCTGCCCTGGCTCGCCTTTCAACCGGCAATTACCGGGATGCTGCGATTTATCCCGGTGATACTGTTATTTTAGCGGCCTCACCGATACCAGGAAATGAAAAAGACGTTTCACGTATTATTGATAACTTATATCAACTTGGAGCCAATGTTATTTATGGATCGGGCAGTTCTACTGGAATGCATGTTTCCGGTCATGGCTATCAGGAAGACTTAAAGCTTATGCTTACCCTAATCAAACCAACCTACTTTATTCCGATTCACGGGGAATATCGAATGCTGCATCATCACCGTTTGTTGGCCAAATCAGTTGGAGTCGAAAGTGAGAATATTTTTATAATCAAAAATGGCGATGTCGTTGACTTTGCTGGGGGTACTGCCCGTCAAACAAGGAGAGTTCCATCAGGTGACACCTATATTGACGGAATGGGGATTGGGGATGTTGGTACAATTGTGCTGCGTGACCGGAAACAGTTATCTGAAGACGGCATGCTTGTCACTGTCATTACCATTAATAAAGGAGATCGGGCGATTATTTCAGGGCCTGACACCATTTCTCGCGGATTCGTTTATAACCGTGATGCCGATGAGCTGATTAAGGAAGTCAACCGCCTTACCAAAAAGACTGTGACCGAATTGCAAGAATCTAACATCTATCAATGGAATATCATCAAGCAAAATATCAAAAAAACGATAGGTCAATATCTATACGCCCAAACCAAGAGTAAACCAATGATCCTTCCTATTATCATTGAAATATAAAAGTGTCAGGCACCTGTGAATTTTTCACATGGTGCCTTTCACATCTCATTAATTTAAAGTGAGCCTGCAAATTTCCATATTCAAATACAGTTGCCGAGGTTTGATGGGTTTCATTGGTGCAGGATGATTCGTTCTCATTCGAATGTGCCGATTCTCTTTTTGTCATCGCGTGACCATCCGACTGATATGGTGATGTCGATGCAGCTCGGGGCAGATGATTTTATTCAGAAACCGTTTCATTTTGATGTGCTCATTGCCAAAATCCAGGCGATCTTAAGACGCGTTTATAATTGTAATACGGAAGCCATTTCCCTTAAAACATGGAACGGAGCAACAGTTGATTATGAAAATAATACCGTTAAAAATGAAGCAGGAACAGTAGAATTAACTAAGAATGAAATGTTCATTTTAAAAGTACTGATTGAGCAAAAAAATAAAATTGTCAGCCGTGAGCACTTGATTAAAAACCTATGGGAGGATGAACGGTTTGTCAGCGATAATACGTTAACAGTCAATGTGAATCGACTTAGAAAAAAACTCGATGAGCTTGGCCTTGGGAGATACATCGAAACAAAAGTCGGGCAAGGCTATATGGCCGCTGAAGAGGTCCAATTACCATGATCAAAAATTATCTCATTGAACGGTGCAGCTGGATTTTGCTCTTTCTTTTCTTGCAATTCCTCACAATTTTTATTGCTTTTCTTGATACAACTATCCCATTTGCGCCCTTGTTGTACATCGTTTTTTTATCTACCATTATCTTTATCGTTTTTTTGATCATCCGTTTTCAGAAGGAAACGAGGTTTTATAAAAGCTTGGAAGAATGGGAAAATAATCTTGATACCACCAAGCTTCTTGATGCGAAAAGCCCTTTCGAAAAAATGATTGAAAATAGCGTAAAAAGCCAAACAGAATTTTTGAAACAAGAATCAGAAAAACACCTCCTACTTTTGGAGAAGGAGAAAGATGATCTGTTGTCATGGATCCATGAAGTGAAAACCCCATTAACGGCACTGTCCTTAATGATCGACCATGTTGACGATGAAAAGTTGAAAGCAAATTTGACCTATGAATGGCTTCGTATTCACCTGCTGTTGGATCAGCAGCTTCATCAAAGGCGAATTCCCTTCATGGAAAATGATTTATATATAGAAAAAACTAATTTAAAGACGCTAATTTTCAATGAAATTAAAACCCTGCAAACATGGTGTATGCAAAAAGGAATTGGTTTTGAAGTGGAATTAGAAATAACAGAAGTGCTAACAGATGCAAAATGGCTTTCCTTTATACTAAGACAGCTGTTAACCAATGCCGTAAAATACAGCGAGCCATCCGATATCATTATAAAAAGTTATCAGCAAGATGACCGGACCATTCTTGAGGTGCAGGATTTTGGCCGCGGGATTGATCCGAAAGACCTCCCGCGGATATTTGATAAAGGCTTTACCTCAACTTCCAAGCATCAAGAGAGTGGTGCAACCGGTATGGGACTCTACCTGGCCAAAAAAGCTGCAAAACCATTATTGATAAAAATGGCGGTACAATCAAAGCTTGGATCGGGAACGACCTTCATGCTAACCTTTCCAAAACAAAATGAATTTGTCCGTATTACCGGGGG
>NZ_BCUZ01000016.1 GCF_001591485.1 Neobacillus fumarioli NBRC 102428
CCCCTTTTTTCATTTTAAGCCAGCCGGAACACAATTCCATGTCCGCCTTTTGGATATTCCCATTTAATATTTTGGTATGGGCAGCCAATTCGGCAGCTGCCGCATTCGTGACAGCCTTCATAACCGACCTGCATCCGAGTTCCTTCCCACTTATAGACCTCGGCAGGACAAAAGATGGTACATATTTTATCCGGGCATTTGCTCATGCAAATGTCATGGTCGAGAACAGTAAGATGGGACTTCATATCACACTTAAAGCGGATTAAATATTGCTTTTCCTCAATATTCTTCGTTGACATTATTTCACCGCCTTCCAGGCACGATATAGATCTTGCAATACTCTAAAGGTTCCTTTCTCTCCTGTAATACTCTTAATGATTTGTTTTTGTTTTTCACGTTTCGATGTTCCATCTACGGTGAAGAACTTGCTCATCGCTTTATTCATCATCGGTAGGTAGTCATTAAAGTATTGAGGATATTTTTCAAATGTGTGGGTGGCATCTTTATATTTCTCTAAATCTTTTATAATGAAACTGTCAAAAAGTGCTTCCCGGTAGCTATTTAAGCTGGCTTCACTAAAGTCCTCACGCTGTTTTGCCCGAATGATGGCCTCCGCAGCCAGTTTTCCGGAATGCATTGCCATGTTCGATCCTTCACGATGGATAGCATTAACAAGCTGGGCTGCATCACCAATGACAACAACACCGTTACCTGCTACTTTTGGAACAGAACGGTATCCACCTTCCGGAATCAGGTGAGCAAGATACTCAGCAGACTCTCCGCCGGCAAGGTATGGTTTGACCATCGGATGATTCTTTAAATAATCCAAAAGCTCATATGGCTTTAATCTTGCTTTAATCATGCTTGATAAAGTTGTTCCTACCCCGATATTCAAACTTTCTTTGTTCGTATAAAGAAACGCTGTTCCTAAGTTGCCTTTCGTTGAATCGCCAAAAATCTCAATTGTGCAGCCCTGGTTATCTTCGAGGTTAAAACGTTCATTGATTCTATCCTTCGGAAGATTAATCACTTCCATTACCGTTAAAGCGACTTCATCCGGGCGAAATTCCTTATGAAATCCTAATTGTTTTGCTAGAAGTGAATTCACACCGTCTGCTAACACGACGACATCGGCGTATACTTCACCATCGGGGCGGTCTGTACGGACACCAACAACCTTGCCGTTTTCAACTATACATTCCGTTACAACGGTTTCATTGATTAAAAGCGAACCGGCTTCTACAGCCTTTTTTGCAAACCACTGGTCAAACTGCGCTCGTAATACGGTGAAATTATTATAAGGCTCGACTGCCCATTCAAGGCCTTTGTAGCCAAATTGCACGACAGATTCGGGATCCATCACCCAAAAACGCTGTTCGATAACAGGGCGTTCAAGCGGTGCCTCTTTCCAGAATTCCGGAATTAACTCTTCCATTTGTTTACGATAAAGAACACCTCCCATTACGTTTTTGGACCCTGGATATTCCCCTCTTTCAATTTGTAGAACATTTAAGCCATTCTTGGCACATGTAAAGGCACAAGCAGTACCTGCCGGGCCTGCCCCGACTACTATCACATCAAATTTTTCATACATGACTCATTTCACCGCCATTTCAGCTTCTTATTTAGATTTTCGGCTCAAGTACTTGTTTCACACAGACAATTAAGTGAGGACTCCCCTCCTTTATTTTGAAAAATCATTAAAACGATAGTCTTTAATGTAAAACGCTTTATTAACGATATATGAATCGCCATAATAGCATATTACCGGTGATGGGACTTTTCTTTTTTAGGATGATCGTTATGGATTGGGATCGTGATCTTAGTCTTGAGGATTTCAGAACCTATTGGATGAATATTCAGGGGGTTCAATTTGATTATTGGTGGAAATGCAAGTGTAAAATCGTCAAAAAGACCTTCTTTCTACACGAACAAGGATCTTAAACTAATAGACTGCAAGAAGGTCTTTCTTGTCATAATAATGATTAATGGATCCTGACTTTTTTAAACATAAAATATGATATGCCATCTGTTTCTAGACTAAAACCTTCGGGTAATTCATGACCATTTGTTTAAAAGCAAATTTAACTTCCTCTTTGTTTGGTTTTGGGGCTTGTCCCATCATGCGATGATATTTATTAATTAGTTCATCAAGTTCTTGGCTGCATTTAATGGTTTCCTCATTTGTAAACCCCAATGTATTTGCGCTTTTAATCATCAATTCCCGTTTTAGCTTAATTTCTTCAATCATTTCATGCGGACTCATACAATATTCAGACAATGTTATCTCCCTACCTCATTAAAACATACTATTATTTGTCAAAAAAGTAGACTACTTGAAAGATTATGACAAGAAATTTTACAAATGTAAATACTTTCGCAAAACTAGACAAAACAAGCTAAATATTTCGTTTTTCAACAAATCCAATAACGTAATTTCTCTATTTTCGACACAGCCTCTCCTTTAACCATTCTTTTCAATAAATGCTGCTCGTTATGAACACTCATTTAACTTTAAAGATATTCGATTTTAAAAATAATTTCCAATTATGGAAAATAAACAAAAAGACCAGCTGTAAACATATCAGCCAGTCTTTCGTTTTCACAATTCATTATTTATTTCCTGCTTCTCATAAATCGGTACCCAGCCTTCTGTTGTGACAAAAATTCTGATCGCCACAACTTTACGGTCGTCTTCTAGTGTAAAATAATGTCGCGTATTTTCCGGAACGGAAATCAAGTCACCAGGATTGAGATGCACTTCAAAAAATTCTCCATCTTTTCCTTGAATGACAAAAACACCATGTCCACTCACGATAAAGCGAACTTCATCATCTGTATGATGATGCTCCTGCTTAAAGTTTTGCAGCAAAGTCTCTAAGTTTGGTGTATTTTCGGATAAAGAGATAATGTCTTGAGCTTTGTAGCCACGTCTTGCTGAAATATCAGCAATTTCTTTTGCGAATACTCGCAAAATTTCTTCTTTTTCGTCGTCGGTTAATAAATATTTTTCTACAAGAGAAGCAGGAAGTTTGGTGATATCCCAGTTTTCATAAATAACTTCCTGGGATGCAAGAAACTGTGCTACTTCTTCTTGCAGGTCAATACGCCCTTCTTTATTTTGAAATGTAATATAAGCCAATAAAGTTCCTCTCCTTTTCTTTATTTAAAACACTTTAGATTTATATTCCAACAGCCGGAGCTGATAGCGGAACAAAAATTCAGATGCTTCAAGAATTTTCTTTGCTTCAAATGCTGTTCTGCCCCATACAGTAATACCATGATTGCGAATCAGAACAGCGCCTTTATCGTGCAAAACATGCTTAGAAAAAGTTTCAGCAAGTGTCGGTATGTGGGCATAATTAGGAATAATCGGGATTATTAACTCGGCATCTTCTTCCCATAAATCAAATGCTTTGATTAGCTCTTGCCCTCTAAATGTGACTTGACCAAGGTCGCCATATACTTCAGAAATGACATTATTATCAATTGTATGAACATGCAGGCTGCAGCCTGCATTAGTCTTGCGATAGATTTCAACATGAAGCAGTGTTTCTGCCGATGGCTTTAAATGGGTTTCTCTGACGGCTCCTCCAAACTCATCTACCAGCAGGAAATCTTCATCCGTTCGTTTACGTTTATCCTTTCCGCTTGCTGTCACTAAAAATTGCAGCGGGTTTTCACTCACTTTAATCGCCAGATTGCCGCTCGTTCCCATAAACCAGTCCCTCTCAGCCAGTTCATCCTTCACATCGGCTAATTCTTTCCATTTTTCCTTCATCAAGCCGGATCGCCTGCCTTCAGTTGCTGTTTGAGTGCGTCGATACACTCGAAAAATGTATGAAATCCTTGATGATTAATGCTCCATTCTGCGCATTTTTTCAACAGCAGATCCCTTGCTAAAACAAAGTCAGCATATTTTGCTGCTTCAAGATCGGTAACCGAGTCACCAATCACAATTTTATAACGGTTCTCATGATTTAATGACCGGATAATACTTGGCTTACAGCAGCCACAATCATTTCCACATAACGAATCACAGCTATGGGGCCAAAGAATATTAATCCTATCGCCTGTAAAATCAGATGAATTGCAAAAAACACCTGCAAACGGACCATATGGCTCTAAAATCGGATAAACAAAAAAGTCTATCCCTCCGCTGACAATATAAAGAGGTATTTGCTCCGTTCGGGTAAACTCCACAAATTCTTTAAAGCCCGGACGAATCCTTGCATTTTCAATTGCAAATGCAGTAATTTCTTCTTTCAGATTGCTTGGCAATAATTGAAATAGCCGACCGACCCCCTCCCGGACTGAAATTTGCCGGGAAAGGATCTGATCTTTAATTGGTTCCCACTCAGGTGGGGCAAATCGTTTCATGATCGCAATAATGTTATCACTTTCTGTTACAGTTCCATCAAAATCACAATAAATGATTGGTTTTGTCATTTAAGCAGTCACCTCAGCATTCCCCCAAAGCTTGAGTGCCTTTTGAAGTTCCGGATAGTGTTTTGCTCCTTCTGAAAGAAGCTTTCCTTGAAGATTCGTGTCAATCGCCTGGCGGAATGCCATACCTCCTCCGCGTGCGCCATCAGGATGTCCGTGTACGCCACCGCCGGCATTAATAACGGAATCAATCCCGAAATCACGGATTAATAATGGGACAAGCCCCGGATGAATGCCGGCAGATGGTACCGGAAATGTCCGCTTAAAATCATCTTCCTTTGTTAACTCTTCCGCAATGGATAGTGCTGCAGTTTTTTCAAGAGCCACCGTTCCGTACGGTGATGGAAATAACCCTAAATCAGCTCCTGCATAACGAAGCAATTTTCCTAACAAAAGCGAATGAGAAATCCCATAATATGGGGAAGATGTCAAGGCACCGCTTACCGCAGGATGGGCCATCAGAGGTAGAGCAATCTCATCATCTTCTCTAAGTTCCTGAAGAACGTCTAATCCGTAAGAAAATACATTAAATAACAATAGGTCAGCTCCAAGTTCCCTAGCTCTTCTGGCTTGATCACGTAGCTTGGATGTTCTGCCTGTTAGATTTACGGCATACAAGGTGCGATGCCCGATTTGCTCAAAAACCTCCTGCAAAACTTGCTTCCCGGCAGTTATTCGCTTTTCAAATGGTGTCAGTTCATTTTCAAACAAAATTTCATCGTCTTTTACTAAATCGACCATGCCTAATGCCTGTTGTTTTAACTGCTCGGTCAAGAATGCCAGGTCTTTTCCTATAATCCCTTTGAAAATACTCATTAACAACGGACGGTCGTACACATTGAGCCGCTCGCGGATTCCCTCAATTCCAAAACGCGGCCCTGGAAAGGCCCGTTTTAATGCTTTATTAAACTGTAAATCTAGTAATTTTATTTTGCCATCTAAAGACAGCTTTCCAAACACAGTGACCAGAATTGCAGGTAAATCATTGGAAAAATTAAGCGTCGGGTAGGCGATGCGGATCAATGATTGATCTTGCCTTTCAGAAATCCCCTCAATTGAAACGACTCTTCCTTTATGTTTAAGCAATTGTGTTTTTTCAAGTTCCGGCAAGTTCGTCCACGAACCGACTGTTAAACCTAAAGCAATTTCTTCTGCTTTTTTCTCCAGATTTGTTTCTTCTTGAATCAAATAGGTGGCAATGATCTCAGACATATCGACACTTCCTTTATAAAGTAAAAAACCTCTTCAAGGAGAAGAGGTTAGAAATCAGACTAACATCTTCTCATCTTTCAGCAAATTGCTGCAAGAATTAGCACCGTGCTTAAAACATAAGTCGGTTGCCGGGCTTCATTGGGCTAGTCCCTCCGCCTACTCTTGATAAGAAAACGATTGATCCTATACATTTTTCAACTTTATTTTACTAGAAAATCATTAAATGTCAACGTGTTTTTTAAAAATTTCCAAACGACTTATTCTTCTGACAGCTTCTTTCAGACGCTCCTCAGAAGTTAATAGCCCTACACGGACATAGCCTTCGCCAAACTGTCCAAATCCTATGCCGGGTGCCACTGCAATATGGGCTTTTTCAAGCAATAGATTAGCAAATTGTGCTGAAGAAAATTCAGCCGGCACCTTCAGCCAGGCAAAGAATGAACCAGCAGGAGCTGTTACCTGCCATCCAAGTGACTGGAGTCCGTCAATCAGTACATTCCGTCTACGTTCATATAGTGCAGTTAGTTCTTTTACACATTCTTGCGGTCCAGTCAGCGCCTCACGAGCCGCCTCCTGTACAGCTCCGAACAAACTGACATAGAGGTGATCCTGTAAGAGTTCGATCGAGCGGATCACGGATGAATTGCCTACGGCAAAACCAACACGCCAGCCTGCCATATTATAGGTTTTGGAAAGAGTATAAATTTCAATGCCAACTTCCTTTGCTCCTTCAGATTGAAGAAAACTGATTGGCTTTTTCCCATCAAATCCAATTGCCCCGTAGGCAAAGTCATGAACGACACAAATATCATGCTCTCGTGCCATGCGGACCGTTTCATCAAAAAAATCTTTCGTAGCAACAGCCCCAGTAGGATTATTCGGATAGTTGAGAAACATTAATTTTGCCTTTTCCAGTACATCCGAAGTGAGTTTGGAATAATCAGGCAAGAAATGATTCTCCTCCTGTAATGGCATTATGGCCGCGTCCGCCCGTGCCAATGCAACACCTGACCAATAATCGGGATAGCCCGGATCCGGAACAAGAATGGTTTCGCCCTGATTTACTAGACATTGTGGTATTTCGACTAATCCGGCCTTGCCGCCAAAAAGGATCGCAACTTCTGTATCCGGGGCAATGGTTACCCCGTATTCCCGCTGATAAAATTGTGCTACAGCCTGTTTTAAATATCGATGGCCTTGAAACGGCGAATACTTATGGTTAACGGGGTTTTCTGCAGCTTCTTGCAGTTTTGCCACAATATGAGAGGGCGTCGGCTGGTCCGGATTTCCCTGGCCTAAATTGATCACATCATACCCCTGCTGAATAAATTGATTGACCGTGTTCACAAGCGAAGCAAAAAATTGTTTCGGCAAGCTGTTCAATAAATCCGATGGCGGAAATTGCTTCACATCCTCACCTTCTTTAGTTCATTGTCGAAATTTTTGTTGAAATTCTCACAAATAATATAACTTTTAAAACAGCTTGTAAAGAAAAATATATAATAAAAATATTGACAATATTCTTTTTAACCTGTTATAGTTTTTTCAAACATGAAAAATATTTGAAATTTTAATACTCTTATCACGAGCTGGCTGAGGGATTTGGCCCTTTGAAGCCCAGCAACCGACCGTAATACCATTGTGAAATGGGGCGCATAAAAAGCGCCGGAGGCTTTCCTCTGTAAGGCACGGTGCTAATTCCAACAGAAGTATACCCTTTCTGAGAGATAAGAGGCATTAATTAACAGATTTCTGTTAACTACGCCTCTTTCAGAAAGGAAAGAGGCTTTTTAGTGCTGGTCAAGTGCTTAAAAGCCTCCAGGATAAGGAGGAACGACTATGAGTCTAGTAAAAATAAAAGAATATCAACCCTTAACAGAAGATACTGCTATACGACTGGCCGTAAGCTTAAATCTATTCCCAGAATCCGTGAATCTTTCATGCAGAGAAATAGGTGATGGTAATCTTAATCTTGTTTTCCATATTATGGATTCGGAAAATGGAAAAAGCATCATTATCAAACAAGCATTGCCTTACGCTAAAGTAGTCGGTGAAAGCTGGCCTTTAACAATAAAAAGGGCAAAGATTGAAGCTGATTCGCTCAAATTATTTGGACAAATTGTCCCGGATTATGTTCCTAAGGTCTTTTATACAGATGAGGTGCTGGCTGTAACGGTCATGGAAGACCTTTCACACATGACCATTGCAAGAACTGGTTTTATTAATGGAGAAACCTATCCCCTCATTTCCAAGCATCTCGGTGAATTCCTTGCAAAAACATTATTTTTCACATCCGATTATGGATTGGGGCCAGGTGCAAAAAAACAGCTCGTTCAACAATTTATCAATCCCGAGTTATGCAAAATAACAGAAGACTTAATATTTACTGACCCTTACTATAATGCAGAGACAAACGATTTTGAAGAAGGTTTACTTTCTGCTGTGAAAAACTTATGGCAGGATAATGAACTAAAGTTCCATGTGAATGTTCTGAAGAAGAGCTTTCTAACGGAAGCCGAAGCCCTACTTCACGGCGATCTACATACTGGCAGTGTATTTGCCAATCCTTGTGAAACAAAAATCATTGACTCGGAATTTGCCTTCTACGGTCCGGCAGGATTTGATATTGGCCAAGTTTTTGCCAATCTGCTTTTCCAAGTTATTGTGAACAATGAAAAACGAAACCTGTTTATAAAACATATTGAAACGGTTTGGCATACATTCAGGGACGAATATTCACAGTTATGGTATGAGGAAAATAAAGAGCCTTTAGCAAAAACAGAAAGATTTCTGTATAGAAATTTGTCGAAATTTTTCGAAGATGCAATCGGCTTTGCCGGATGTGAGTTAATCCGCAGGACAATCGGCTTGGCACATGTTGCCGATTTGGATCTAATCGAAGACGATGTAAAAAGGTTAGCAGCAAAACAGCAAACACTTGAACTTGGAGCCGAAATGATTAAGGAACGAAAAGAAATCAAAGAGCTTTCAGCTTTATTCACAAAGGTAAAAGATGTTTTAAAATAATCATAAAAAAAAGCGTAAGCGCATTGGTCAGTCCCGACAGGCAAAGGTTCTTCTGCACTAAAAGTCTGGTTTTTAGACTTTTAGTGCATCTGTTTTTTGTCCCGAGGGGCTAGGCGCTTGAGCTGGATTCAGATAACATACATCAAAGTTATTCACACTCAATATTATACAATTCCGTTAAACAGCAAAAAAACACTTTCTTATATGGAAGTGGTTTTTGGCATATCGTAGTGAAGATGAATCGGAAGATAGATGTGAAAAGTAGATCCTTTTCCCTCTTGACTTTCAATCTGAATGTTCCCTTTATGTTCCTCAATAATTCGATAACTGACCATTAACCCTAAGCCTGTTCCTCTTTCTTTTGTTGTATAAAAAGGCTCTCCTAATCGTTTTAGTTTCTCTTTAGGAATCCCTATTCCTTCATCTTTAATTGAAATATGAATTTGATTGTTTTTATTTCCGCTAATCTTAACTGTAATCGTGCCGCCATTTGGCATGACTTCTATCGCATTTTTGATCAGATTCACAAATACTTTTTTCAATTGATTTGGCTCACAGAAAATCGGCGGCAGATGGTCATCAAATATGGTTGAAAATTGAACATTATGAAGTACCGCCTGAGCGTTTAAAAGATCAATCGTTTCTTTCATAATTTGAATGACGTCTTTTTCCTGAAACTTGATGGCCTGCGGCTTTGCAAGCAGCAAAAATTCATTAATAATAGAATCAACCCGCTGAAGTTCAGAAGTAATAACCTGATAATACATCGAGTGTTCCTCTTTAATACTTCCTTCAAGTAATTGAATAAAACCTTTTAAAGCCGTCATTGGATTTCTGATTTCATGTGCGATCCCTGCTGCCAATTCTCCAATTACATTTAAAGTCTCCGATTTCCTAAGTTGCTCCTCGATTCTTGCTTTAGCTGTAACATCTTTAATAACTGTAAAATTTAAGCCCTGAACAATTTCAAGCTTTGAGGAATATTCATAGTGTCTTTTTTTTCCATCTTTTATTTCAATAACAATAGAAGATGAATGTTTTCCTTTTTGAAGGACTTGTTTTAAATGGTCAAAGACTTTCTCCTCTATTTCTTGCGGAAAGTTAATAAGCTCATACACTTTCTGACCGATCATTTGTTCTTTTGGCAATTTATACATTTTTTCAGCCATGCAGTTTGCATCGACAATTCGCAATTCATTATTCCACAAAAGCATCCCATCAATCGAATCCTCGAATATCCGCCAATACATCTGTTCACTAGCCTTTAAACTTTCGATTGTTTCTTTCCCTAGTTCTATCATAGGTTTCGATTTTTGTTCTAAACTATCGACTGATATCACTGGCTCTTTAACATGGAATCGTTTTATCATTTCATGCTACCCCGCTTTTAACCAAAATCCAGTACATTTCAATGTGTATATTCTTCATAAAATGGAAATATCCTTTTAAATTTGACAATATATTTACCGCTTATCTTATTCCTCTCTGTCCCAATGTTTGCCTTCTGTCAGAATCGGTGAAAATAGGCTATAATTAGAAGTGTTTTAGTAATGAAAAGGAGCTTTATTATGAAAGTTATATGTGCTGCTTTAAACGCGAAGTTTATCCATACAAACTTAGCAATCCGCTACCTAAAGGCATTTGCGGCGCCAGAGTTTGACATTCAAATAAAAGAGTACACAATCAAAGATCCATCCATAAATATTGTTACAGATTTGTATCAGCAAAAACCAGATGTAATAGGGTTCAGCTGCTATATATGGAATATTGAAGAAACTCTTAAAATCGTCAATATGCTCAAAAAAATAGACCCAGAGCTTTTCATTATTTTGGGTGGTCCGGAAGTTAGTTACGACACGCTGGAATGGATGGAGAATTATCCGGGAATAGACGTGATCGTAATGGGAGAAGGAGAATTAACCTTTAAGCAATTATTGACAGAAATTCATACAGAAAAAAATTTCGCCAATGTGCCCGGAATTGCCTATCGCAGCGGAGGCCAGCCAGTCATCACACCACAAAGAAATAAATTAGACCTACGGGAACTTCCCTCTCCGTATAGATTTCCGGAGGATATTCCCCAGCTGTCAAAACGGATCACCTATATTGAAACAAGCCGAGGATGCCCATTCAGCTGCCAATTTTGCCTATCCTCCATTGAGGTTGGGGTCCGATACTTTGACCGGGAAAAAATTAAAGAGGATATTCGCTGGCTTATGGCTAATGGAGCAAAAACGATAAAATTCGTTGATCGTACCTTTAATATCAGCAGAAGCTATGCGATGGAGATGTTCCGCTTTTTGATCGATGAACACCTTCCCGGAGTCGTATTTCAATTTGAAATTACCGCGGATATTATGCGACCTGAGGTGATTGAATTTCTAAATAGGGAAGCACCGAAGGGGCTGTTCCGGTTTGAAATTGGTGTCCAATCAACGAACGACCTGACAAATGAACTTGTAAAACGGAAACAAAATTTTTCAAAACTAAAGAGAACCGTTACGATGGTGAAAAAAGGCGGGAAAATCGACCAACATCTTGATTTAATTGCAGGGCTTCCTGAGGAGGACTATTGGTCATTTCGCAATACCTTTAATGATGTGTTTGAAATGAGGCCAGAAGAATTACAGCTTGGTTTTTTAAAAATGCTTCGTGGGACAGGAGTTCGTCTAAGAGCTCAGGAACATCAATATGTCTTTATGGATCAATCTCCATATGAAATTTTGTCTAATAATGTATTATCTTTCGATGATGTGATTAAAATTAAGCAAGTGGAGGACGTTTTAGAAAAGTATTGGAATGACCATCGAATGGATCACACAGTCGAATTTTTAGTGACAAATGTATTTGAGACTCCATTTGATTTTTATCAGGAATTCGGTTCATTCTGGGATGAACAAGGCTGGTCGAGAATTGGGCACCAGCTGGAAGACTTGTTCCGGCGGCTTTATACATTTCTTCAGACAAAAGCTGCTGATCAGCTTGACATTATTGCTAGTTTAATGAAATACGATTATTTGATCCACCATAAATACAAACCAAGAAAGCCATGGTGGACTCATGAGATCGATAAAAAAACACGATCCCTAATTTACAAACGCATTTCTGAAAATCCGGCAATGCTGGGAAAAGAATTTGTTAACCTTAACCTGAATGAAGCGGAAATATTTAAACGAACAATGCTTGAAGAAATTTCATTTGATTTAGCCAAATATTTAGCATCTGGGGAAGTTGATAGAACTCCTGCCTTTTTATTGGCATATTTTGATACGATCAATAATAGGACTTATGTTTTCCTGTTTAAAGAAAAATAAGCCGAATTTTCGGCTTATTTTTCTTTTTTTAGTTTACTTTGTTTTTTCTTTTCTTCAACAAGCGGTATGCCATTCACGTCCCCGTATTCAAAGCTGAATTCCTGAACCGGTATGCGGGGCGGTGTTTTTCTTCGTTTAGTCATTGCTTCTGCCCTTTTTCCCTAACTTTGAATTCCGATTTGCAAATCTGATTGCATTATTATTGTCTGTGAATTCTGCGGAAAATTCACTTTCCTGGATATTTTTACGAGGTGTCTTTGTATATTTTTCTACTGCATCGAACTCTGCCTTCCGCTTCACCATCAAAATTCCCCCTCAAAAATTTTCTTACAATCATAGTTTTCTTCAAATTACGGTTTATATTCGTTTGTTTTTTATAAATAAATAACATAAGGTTAGAGGACAATAATGAAAAAACAGGGGTGATGTATATGGAAAGGAAACAAAACAAATTTTCGCCAAAACAAGTCAGCCTTGAAGAAACGATGCCGCATCAAATCAATGCACCAAGCTTTAAAGGAACCGGTATAAAAATGGAAGCTCCATTTGTTAATCAGTATGGCGTTACGATCGGAGACAGCAAATATACTTCTGCTAATTCTCCATTAGAAAACTGGTCAAAGGATACGGATCCGGCCATTATGTCAGGTCCAGAATGGGTGCATCCAACAAATGATATCGGCTGGAATACAACTGAAAACCGGGAGCTCCTCGAGACCAAACGACCCCCCCAAGGTTCACCGTTTATGCATCCGACAATAGATGTAAGTGTGGGAACAGACTAAGAAGATTCCAATTCCGATAAACATTTCCATTTATGAAAAAGACAAAGCAAATTCATAATAACAATACAGAGAGATGCAATTACTCTCATGAGAAGGGGTGACAATACAAATGGCAAATAGCAGAAATAAATTATTAGTACCTGGAATTGAACAATATTTGGATCAGGTAAAATATGAAATTGCCCAGGAATTTGGCGTTCACTTAAGTTCAGATACTGCCTCGAGAGCAAATGGCTCTGTTGGCGGGGAAATTACGAAAAGACTCGTAAAACAAGCCCAGTCCCGATTATCCGGTAAGTCTGAATAACAATCACATATTCATTTGGAAAAAGGTCCGGCTTTAAGCTGGACCTATAATCAATGACGACCGTTTTGATGGTTGTCAGAATGGTGGCCATGAGAGTTGTCGTGATGGTTGTCATGTTTATATTCATTCTGTTTTTGCTTATGATTTTGCTCCTCTTTATGTACTTGAAAGAATCGCTTTTTAACATGCCCATTATTTCGTGTAGCTTCGGATTCCGATTCCTTTTTTAACTGTCCCGGTGGCATTGGGTGGGGAACTGCTTGATTTTTCGCTTCAGGTTGAATTTTTCTTTCGAAATGATGATATTGACTTTTGCTTCCGTTTTCATCTTGCCTTTTTATTTGCTCTGAAGGTTTTGGCATACTCTGCTCGGTCGATTCCGGAGCAACTTGCTTTTTCTTCTCTGGCGGTTGTGACACAGCAGGTTTTATTTCCTCTGATGGTTGAGGGACAGTCGGATTTGCTGGAATTCCTTTTTTCTTCTGTTCAGAATCTGGTTCTGTCGTTTCTGCTCCAGCTTTTTTTGTATTCTCTATCTGATATTTCCCTGCAGTAATTCCAAGCTTATGTGCCTTTTGCAAGTCTTTTTCCGTACAGCTTAACATGGTCAGCTCAAGATGCCGGGCAAATACGGATGCCTCAATTTCCTTTATATTATTTTCCAGCTTCTTCTCAACCTCTTGATCCGCTTGATTGGTGCGAACTGTTGAGATAATCACACGATGATTATTTTTTAAGAAACCGTCTTTTTCTATAATTTTTAAAATCTTTTCTGTTAACCCGTAAACCTCTTCGTTCTTCCAGTCTTTCAGTTGAGAAATTACCTTTTTCCCTTCCTTATTGAAGGGAGTTAATTCTACAACTTGCATTTTTTTATTGATCCCAAGTTCCAAACTTGGATTTACATCAATGGACATATAGGCATATGCTTTATTATTTTGAAACATCGAAAAAAATGCTCCCAGAAAGATAAACAAAGCCGTTGCAATAATCAAGGCAGGGGGTTTCACCCAATTCTTTACTGTGCAAAATGTTCGACTGAATATCGCTCTTCCTTCAGGAAAAAACTGAATTTCCTCACCCACAGAATATGCCTTGTCTTGTCTAATTGCCTGCAAAAATTCGCCCTCAGGGGTGAGTACGAGCAAATATCTTTCCTCTATTTGCATAATCATACCTTTTCTCAATTATCAAGCACCCCCCTTAAATATTCTTTAAGATATATATAATCACTTGATAATATAAGTGCAATCGCAATGATATACTTTCGGTTCCGCTCAATCGTTTTTCTGCTGACATCTACCATTTTTTCTAGTTCTTTGACGGGAAGCCGCTTTTTTTCATACAACTGCTCTCTCAAATCTTGGTTTTCTACTAAAACTTTCGCCACAGCTATTGCATTTTTCCTTGCGTCAGCATGTTTTGGGGAATTCTTCACCAAATCTTTAAAACTCAAATCAAACGTTTCCAGTAATGCTTGAAACCGAATAATTTCTTCTTTTCTTAACTGTTCATCTTTCTTTTTATTATATTCTTCAACAGAAAGCTCATTGACGATGACACTCCCCGGTGATTCTTCTTCAGGGGAAGCGGGAGCTAAATCCAAGCTGATGTACTGGTTTTTCGATTGCTTTCGAATATAATCAATAACGCGTCTTTTAATAATAACTTCTGCAAAACTTAAAAGGGAATTTCCTCGATCTTTGGAGTATTTCCCAAGCGCTTCATTAAAGGCAATTAATCCAATACTAAATTCATCGTCTGTTTCATATATATATCGTTTGCAAACAGAGGAAACTGTTTTGGCAATAAAAGGTTTATAGTCATGAATGATTTCATTTAGGAGGGTTTTGTCACCTTGTTGAATTAAGACTGCCGCTTCTTCCAATGCGCGTCTCTTTTTCTTGGTCGAAAATAATAAACCTAACATTCGCTCACCTCTATTCGACCCATTATAACATATGAACCGGGTCTTTAGGGGCGTAATGGAAGAAACTCCTGAGGAATTCGGCTTGCAAATTTCACTACATAGTTACGTTTGCAGTTTAGGGATTTGTGGGGGTGTTAATAAAATTTTGTCGACAAGAAAAGCGCGGGGCGCCTTGGTCAGCCCCGACAGGCAAATGTTCTTCTGCCCTAAAAGTCTGGTTTTTGGACTTTTAGGGCATCTGGTTTTTGTCCCGAGGGGCTAGGACGCTTGCGCTGGACAATTTTCGAAGTCAAATTTATACTTTCTTATCTTTCAAGAAAAAAGCCTCTGGACCAAGTATATCTGATCAGAGGCTTTTCGATTATTCATGCCGATCCATTGGGTTATACAGTTTCACATTTGGATTTTTCTCTTGAAACCATCTAAGGGCAAAGTCGTTTTCGAATAAAAATACATAATGGTCATATCGGTCTTTCACAAGCATGCTCCGGGAGCTTGAAAGGTTCTCATCCACCTCATCATTTTCAATCCAGCGGGCGATCTTTGAACCGAGCCGTTCCATTAAAACCTCGGCATTATATTCATTTTTCATACGGTGCTCAAACACCTCAAATTGCAGCTGCCCTACAGCACCTAATATATATTCTTCCATTTTTACTGTTTTAAACAGCTGAATGGCTCCCTCTTGAACAAGTTGCTGAATACCTTTATGAAAAGATTTTTGTTTCATAACATTTTTTGCTGAAACTCTGACAAACAGCTCAGGAGTAAATTGAGGCAGCCTTTCAAATTGAAATTGCTCCTTACCGGTTGTGAGTGTATCGCCAATTTGATAGGTTCCAGTATCATATAAACCAATAATATCCCCGCTTACTGCTTCATCAACGGTATTTCTCTCTTCTGCCATAAACGTAGTCGATTGGGCAATCTTTAATTGTTTGCCTAACCGAGGAAGATTTACCGCCATACCGCGTTCAAATTTTCCCGAACAAATACGGACAAAGGCAATTCGATCCCTGTGAGCAGGATTCATATTCGCCTGAATTTTAAATACAAATCCAGAAAACTGTTCGGAAAGCGGATCTATTTCACCAATCGATGAGTTTCTGGCTTTTGGCGGCGGAGCAAATTGCAAATAGGTTTCAAGAAAGGTTTGCACACCGAAATTCGTTAACGCACTTCCAAAAAATACAGGCGTTAATGTTCCAGCTGCCACCCGTTCTGCGGAAAACTCATTTCCCGCTTCATTCAACAGCATAATTTCTTCAAGTGTCTGGTCATAGAGTCCGGAGTCTCTTAAAGGATGACCGTCAGGAATTTCACCTTCGTCACTTAATGGAACAAACCGTTCTTCTTCATTAACACGGAATTGTTCAACCCGGTTGTAAAATCTGTCGTAGATCCCAAGGAATTCTTTTCCCATTCCAATCGGCCAATTCATCGGATAAGATTCAATCCCTAGAACCTCTTCCAATTCCGCTAGCAATTCAAGTGGCGGCTTCCCTTGGCGGTCAAGCTTATTCATAAAGGTAAAAATCGGAATTCCTCTCATGCGGCAAACCTTAAAAAGCTTAATGGTCTGCTCTTCAATCCCTTTTGCCGAATCAACAATCATCACAGCACTATCCACAGCCATCAATGTTCGATAGGTGTCTTCACTAAAATCCTGGTGACCCGGAGTATCAAGAATATTGACCCGATAGCCGTTATAATCAAATTGCATGACGCTGGAAGTTACAGATATTCCCCGTTGTTTTTCAATTTCCATCCAGTCACTCGTGGCAAATTTTCCTGTCTTCTTTGCCTTTACGGTTCCTGCATCACGAATAGCACCGCCAAATAATAATAATTTTTCCGTTAATGTCGTTTTACCGGCATCCGGATGGGAAATAATGGCGAATGTCCTTCGCGATAAAACCTCTTCTTTAAAATTCTTACCCATAAAGTCTATCCTCTCTTTTGACAAAAATTTTGTCCATAAAATCAATCTTAGCGTGCAGATTTAAACTTTGCAATATTAGAATGTGTTCAGGCGTTATTTGTATGTTAAAGTGGTATTTAATATTTTATTCTTTTTCCACCGATTCCCTTGCCCATTTTTCTGGAAATTGTTTTATAATGGTATTGACCCTTGTTAAAGGAGATGAGAAATTTGAATCAAAGCAAAAAAACAATGACTAAGTTCATTCCGCTATTTATAGCGTTCATTATAGTATGCGCAAGCCTCTTATTGTTTGTTCAGACAGCAAACCACGATATTGCCATTCCCTTCTCTAACGTTGAAAAAATAGTGCAACAGCAGCACGGGAAACGAGTAGCCATTACCGAACAAAGTGATGGAACTGTATATATCAAAGCCGGAAACAAGGAGTATGTTTCCAGTGTTCCACCAAACAGTCAAATGGTTGATAAACTAGTAGAAAAATATAATATCGATTATTCCTATTCTGAAAGCAGCCGTTATGGCAAATGGATTGGTCTTGGAGTCCTTCTGATCTTGGCAGGCACTGCCTACACATTGCATAAGAAAAAAGGCGGCGGATTTTTAAACACCATGAAAAACAGTGTAGCTAAAGCACGTCCGCTTCCGACCATCAGTTTAAAAGATGTTGGCGGTCTCGGGGAAGAAATGAAAGAAGAAATATTGCAATCCATCGCTGCAATAAAAGAACCAGAACGGGCAATTAAATTAGGGATTAAACCTCCTAAAGGAATCCTATTATACGGTCCTCCGGGTACGGGCAAAACATTATTGGCACAAGCCATTGCAAAAGAGCTAAATGCTTCTTTCTTCTCTGCCAGCGGATCAAGCTTCAATGAAATGTTTGTAGGTGTCGGTGCCAGCCGTGTCCGCGCCCTTTTTCAAGCAGCAAGAAAACAGCGTCCTGCTGTCATCTTCATTGACGAGGTCGATGCACTTGCCGGCAGACGAAAACCTCACGGAGGCGAGGAATCTGAAAAAACATTAACAGAGCTTCTTGTTCAGCTCGATGGCGGCCAATCAAATGACGGCATCTTATTTATCGCCGCTACCAACAGAAGAGATATGCTCGACGAAGCTTTCTTACGCCCGGGAAGAATTGATTTCTCCTTCCATGTCCCGCTTCCGGATACGAAAGGAAGAAGGGAAATTATTGCGATACATGCCAAAGATAAAGCGCTCGCACCAGATGTTTTAGCCTCTTTGGACGATCTGGCTGAAAGCACATCCGGTTTTTCCGGTGCGGAGCTTCATTCTCTATTTGAAACAGCGAGCAGAAGGGCAGTACGGGCCGGAAAGAACGTGATTGATAAAGTAGACCTTGATTATGCCCTTGACAGGACTATTCTTGGCAACACGTCCCGTTCCTTACAGGACCAAGATACAAAACGAAGAGTAGCCATCCACGAAGCAGGACATGCGATTGTTTCCGCCGTAACAAAGCCGGGGTCTGTTAGAAAGGCAACGATTATTCCTCGCGGAGAAGCCCTTGGGTATGTAGCTCCAATTCCAAAAGAGCTGCATTTATCAACAGCCAGTGACTTATTAGACCGTGTCTCTATGATCCTAGCTGGCGGTGTTGCCGAAAGAATGATTCTCGGTGAACACAGCATCGGAGTAAGCGGCGATGTAAAGCAAGCTAAACAAATCATTGAACAAATGGTAGACATCGGAATGCTGCAAGACGGATTTACTTTAACCTTTAATAAACAGGATAAAGAAACAAAAATGCAGGAGTTATTTGCAAAAGGACTTGAAAAAGCAGAAAAAATTATTCAAGACCATCAAGAACAATATCAACAATTAGTGGCAGCATTATTAAAGAAAGAAACACTCGAAGGTTTTGAAGTCGAGGAAATTGTGCATGGAAAAGCCATCAATTCCCCTGATTCTAAACTTGCCGCAGTTAATTAAAGCAAATCTATACGTGCACAACCGCAAAAAACCCGCTTTTTTAAAAAGCGGGTTTTTTCATCCTATTAATAATAGCAAGCAGCCCCTACAATAATTAACAGGATAAACAATACTACAATTAAAGTAAAGCCGCCGTAGCCAAAACCACCGCCATAGCCGCCATATCCAAAACCACCATATCCAAACATGGAATTTCCTCCTTTTAAATTAATAAAATCCTCCGACCCAAGAAGCTCCAACAATAATTAATAAAATGAACAATACAACGATTAACGCAAAACCAGCGCCATAACCACCTGCTACAGTCATTTAGCATAACCTCCTTTGTAGAATTCCTTATATCCTATTCATCTCATGATAAATGTGCAATAGACAATTATCCCAAATGCCCAATTTTCTCAAAAAAGACTAAGCCCATTCTTAGTGTAAAAGCCTCATTGTTTAAAATTGACTTTTCATGCTGTTTTTCTTACCATAAAGGTGCTTACCTCATCATGAAGATTGGAGCCGGAAAATTGAAGAAAAGAGTGACTTTTTTGACGGCAGCTTTTCAATCATTTAAAAAAAGCCGAAAAAGAAGCGAAGTAAGAATGAAACCTTTAAAAATCGGCCACCGGGGTGCAGCCGGTTACTGTCCCGAAAATACATTTGCCTCTTTTTATAAAGCAATCGAATTAGGAGTGGATTATCTGGAAATCGATCTCCAGATGACTAAAGATGGGGAATTAGTCATTATTCATGACTCAACGGTAAACCGAACCACGAATGGAAAAGGAAAAGTTAAGGACATGACTTTACAAGAATTGCAATCACTTGATGCAGGTTCATGGTTTGACCCAAAATTTATGGGAGAAAAGATTCCTTCCTTCCATGAATTTCTCAACGAGTTTGCCGGGAAAGCATGCCTTTTAATCGAATTAAAAAAACCGTCCCTGTACCCTAACATCGAAATAAAATTGGCTGAAGAACTCAAGAGTAGAGGACTTGACAAGGCAAATGATCATAGAATTATAGTACAATCCTTTGATCGGAATGCACTACAACGACTCCATCATCTCCTTCCTGCCGTACCTCTTGGGGTCTTAGTTAAAAATCGATCGATATCCAGAATTGCAGATAAAGATCTTAAATCCTTATCCAACTATATTTCATATGTAAATCCTAAAAAAACAATGGTAAGTAAACGGCTGATTAAACGGATTCAACGGCATGGCTTTAAAACCTTTATTTGGACGGTTAAAACGAAAAAAGAAGCGAATCTGTTCAACCGGCTCAATATTGACGGAATTGTCAGCGACTTTCCGGATTACCTGTAAATCAAAACGGGAGGACACTCCAACCTTTACCTATTATAGGTTAATAAGCAATTTACTCGACTTTCTAATCGATAATTCCCATTCGAATTGCCTTGACAGCTGCTTCGGTCCTATTTTGTGCATGCAGCCGTTTCATAATATTAGAGATATAATCCCTAACCGTAAACTCACTTAAATAAAGCTTGGATGCCGCTTCTTGGGTAGAGGCACCCATTGCTAATAACTTTAAAATTTCAATTTCACGCGGCGTTAAGGAGACATCATGTTTTTCCAAATGATTTTGGGGTTTTAATTCTGCTTCAATAAACTTTAACAATAGCTCTCCCGAGCTTTGGCCAAATTTCATAAGAGCAGGATACAGACTCGTATCAACGGTAAAGTACTTACCAGGACCTTTATCTAACACGACGCCGCCAATGATTTTTCCTTCCTCAGGAACATAAACAGGTACAATAATTAAAGAAGTGAGACCAAATTTTTCGACGTACCTTTCAGGAAATTCTTTTTCAGCATTGGGAATATAGATAGGCTGGAAATTTTTCATTTCATGCCCCTGTGATTTCAATTTCACCAAACTTTCGTTAAGGACAGGAATGTTCGTGATTTTTTCTGCAATCCTCTTGACCTCCTTATTACTTAAATGATGACCGTAAAGGCCAACAGCAACGCTTTCTTCATTGGTAAACCTGAAAAGGGCGCAGCGTTCAAACGGGAGAAAGTAGCCAAAGCCATAACAAATATTTTCTACCGATTCCTGAAAATTTTGCGAACGGATAATCCATTCATTAAACAAAATGACAACATCTTTCCAAATGCTAAAAATTTCCGTTTCTGTTTGAAAAAGCATAACTTCACTAATTTTCGAAAACAAATAATGAATAGATGGATGAAGTTTCGATGAATACTTAATTTTAGATTTTAACACTTTATGTGCGGAATTTTCTAAAAGATTCAAATGGAATATCAGGGCTTCCGGTTCCGGACTCCGGCTGGACCTAGCATACCATGCAGAATTAATTTCATTTAACAAATGATAAATATCCTTATGATTTCCTTGATTAAAGGAATACAAAAATCTTACCAGTGAATCGCTTATAAATTCAAAAACCTCAACCGACTTCTTTCTTGTATTTTTCAGAGATTTTAATGTGTTTCCCCACTCATTAAGCAGGTCATTTTGATAATTGCTTAACAGCTTGATTGCATCGTTAAGCAGATGGTCCAAATGATGATTTAATGACTTAGACATTATGAAAACACTCCTTTTCAATACAATCTAAGCAGTTGATGTTTGAACATTCATTCGACATTTAATCAAATATTTTCGTAATTCTCATGAAAATTCCTGCCTTCTTTTTATAATTTTTCACTGAAATGTTAATAAGAATAAACTTCCTACAAATGTAGGGATTAAATCATTTTCTGATTTGTCGTAAAATTAGGATAAATAATTCAAGCATCTTTCATGATGCCTAATCTTCTAAAAAAGGAGGAAAAGGAATGAATCTTGCAGCAGAGTCAGTTATTATTGGAGGTCAAACGAGTAAGAAAAAGCTATTGCTGGCAATTATCGGTGGGTTTTTGTTTTTAACAGCTCTTCTTGGGACTTTTGGGATCACAGGATATGCCGCAGCCGTTCCATTAGTAGGAGGATTCACCGTCAGCTTCGACAAATTGGAAGGCACTGGTTTTAAGATGTATGGCAGTTTGGCTGATAGTGCAATGAAACAAAATAACCCAGTTGCTGTGAATGAAATTGATAACGCTACCATCACTAATTTAAAAATCACAAAGAAAATTCCGTTTCTTAATATTAATGCAGTTGTTTCTGCCAGTCAGCCAGTAAAGATTACCGGCCTCCAGCAGAAAGCTACCCAAATAAGCGGTGATGCTTCCTTTTCATCGATGACAATGACAGATAAATATGTCGGGGATCTGTTAAATGATCCTAAAAACCTTCCAACTGCAGCAGCTCAACATTTCTTTCAAACTGCAGATACTATTACGATTACAAATGGTGTTCTTGATACTCTATATCTTTTCCAAAAGTCTGTCACCCTTAATGGAATGAAGGTTTCTTTTGAACCTGCTAATAATTAATTTCAAACTTTCAATCAAACATGAATAAGGGTGATTAATATGGGGACTGATTTTTCAAAACGAAAACGCTTTAAAAATTGGAGAGCAAAACGCCCTTTTTGGGCGTCGACCTTGTCTGTAATATCAGGAATCATTATTTTGTCCGTCCCTGTGCAGCTTTACGAAATTGCTGCTGCCCCGGGAAGCATGATTGTCATTGGTCTCTTATTAGGCGGACTTACTATGTTAATGGGGATATTAGGATTCATGATGCCGAGGCTTTCAACCTTACTCGGAATTTTAGCAATTCTCTCGTCCGTATTATCAATCATGGGTGCATTGGGCGGGTTTCTGATAGGAACAATTCTCGGTATCATAGGCGGTTCGATGATGATCGCTTGGAACCCTAAATTTGGCACTAAAGAATCACTCAGCCACCCTATCCATGATCAAATAGCTGAGAAAGAAGCTGCTTCAGGAAAAGAACTAGTGCCTGAATAGAGATTGAAATAACTTTAGTGATATTAGCTGATTCACATTAGCCTTCAAAGAAACGGTGATCATTTTGAGACATAGAAAACTAACATATAAGCTCATCATTCTATTTGTTCTTTTCATAGGCGGGTGGGTAATCCCCACTAAAAATAGTTATGCTACAAGTCCATTTATGACCGGTTTTATCATTGAAGCAGCCCAAATGGAAGGAACGATCCAAAGTCTTGGCTTGTCAACCGGAGACACCGTACTTGCTCAAAACGTACCGATGCTTGATATGAAATTTACAGAAGCTTCTGCGGAAGGTTTAGTAATAAAAAAAATCGTTCAGACTCCTAATGGTACTGTTACAACGGATATATCCTCTCAAGATACAGCTCATTTTAAAAATTTAGGGGTAAAAGTAACAAATGCCGAATTTGAAGGGGTTTACGTATCTGATAAAGGTAAAATTGGCTTTAAGCATATAAAATTGCTTGCCCATTATGTTACATCTACTAGTGCAGATCTTTCCAAGTTTGCTTTACATTTTACGAACGGGGGGCAACTTGAAATGCAGTCAAAAAATGAGGAAGAATTGCTTCAAATAGAAACAAAACTTAAACAATTTTTAAATATAAGCAAAGAGAAATGATACCAAAACATTATTCATTGAACTAGCGGTCTATATTTATACGATCATGTTTTCAAAAAAGCCACATGTTAGTTTCCTAGAACATGTGGCTTTGCCGATGTTAATCAACCAGTGTTTCTCAATCCAGCGGAAATTCCGCTGATCGTCAATAGAACCTCTGTTAATAGTTCTTCATCCGGCTCCTCCTGCTTGCGCAATTCTTTAATTAACTCCACTTGTAAAAAGTTCAGCGGATCGACATATGGATTACGTCTATGCACGGAATCTTGAATATTCGGTGTTTGATCCAGCAATTCTTTATCACCAGTTATTTGCAGGAGAATCGCTTTTGTCTTTTCATATTCTTCAAAGATATTTGAAAAAATCCGATCTGCAATCGATTGATCTTCCACCAATGTTAAATATTCTTTGGCTGTTGTAATATCTGCCTTCATTAACGCCATTTGCAAATTATCAATTGTTGCTTTAAAGAACGGCCACTGTTCATACATTTGCTGTAAAATCTGCAAATTTTGTCTTCCCTTTTTGGCAAAACTGTCCAAGCCGGTTCCTGCAGCATACCAACCCGGAAGAAGCTGACGGCTTTGGGTCCAGGCAAACACCCATGGAATCGCCCGTAAATCTTCAAACCTGCCGCGATTTTTTCGGCTCATTGGTCTTGATCCAATATTTAATTCACCAAGTTCCCTTAATGGAGTAGCTTGATGAAAATAGGTTAGAAAATCCGGATCTTCAAACACAAGAGATTGATATTTGGCCAAGGCTACTTTTGAAATTTCCTCCATAGCCTCCTCCCAAATTGTTTCCCTTAAGTGTCCTTGTTCAGCTTCCGTGGAAACATGTGCGGCCGCAAGTAGAAGGGTAGAGGTTGCCTGCTCCAGGCTGCGATAGGCGATGTCCTCAAGTAAATAACGTGCAGACAGAACCTCACCTTGCTCAGTGATCTTAACGCCTTCACCAATAGTTTCTGCTGGTTGCGATAAAATGCTTTTATTTAACGGGCCTCCTCCTCGGCCGAAAGAGCCGCCTCTTCCATGGAAGAATTTAAGACCGATCTCATATTTTTTCGCCATTTCATGTATTTCAATTTGCGCATTATACAGCTTCCAGTTGGCAGTCAATGTTCCGCCATCCTTGCTTCCATCTGAATAGCCCAGCATAATTTCCTGCTGGTTACCGCAAATGCGTAAATGCTCACGGTAAACCGGCATGTTAAACAAGGCTTCCATGATTTTTGGACCTGCTGTTAAATCGTCGATTGTTTCCAGAAGCGGTGCAACATTTAAGTGGCTTTCCAAAGATCCATCCGCATGGAGACGGTAAAGATCAGCTTCTTTCGCTAATACAAGCACCTCTAACAGATCGCTTGGTGATTTCGTCATACTTACCAAGTAAACTGAAATCGACCGTTTGCCAAACTCTTCGTGTGCTTTTTTAATCATTTGAAATACTTGAATCATTTCCTTCGTTTCAGGTGAATATTCTTCATTTGACAATAAAAGCGGCCTCGGATCTTGCAGGATATTTTGCAAAATGTTTGCTTTTTCCTCTTCCGATAGTTCAGCATAGTTTTCCGAAATTCTTACCTTTCTAAGGATTTCGGTGATGGCTGCCTCATGCTCGCCGCTGTGATTGCGGATATCCAATGTTGCCAAATGAAAACCAAACAGCTGTACTTGACGGATCAGCTTTTGGATTGTTTTCAGTTCATGTGCTGCCGGATGATGCATCTTCAAGCTTCGTTTAATCATTTCCAAGTCCGCTAATAACTCATCAGAGGATTTATAGCCTAATTCGGATTTACCGACTAGTTTCACCCGTTCAAGGATCATAGCAAAAGCCCGCCGATATACTTCTTCTTGAATCGGCCATTTCTTATCATTTGTTAAAAATATATGTTCCTTTTCATCCAGAAATTTTAACAGCTCTTCACTTACTGTAACTCTTGTGATGGAATGGCTATAACGCTTCATTAAATCTACTAAAACAGATTTATATTTTTTTAACACTAGCCTTCTCTGCCGCTCAAGTGTTTCCCAGGTGATTTGATGGGTTACATTCGGATTGCCGTCACGGTCGCCGCCAATCCATGAACCAAAACGCAAGAAATTTGGGACTTTCCAAGAAGTATTCGGATAATTTTTCTCCAGGCAATCCGCGATTTCCTGGTGGATATCAGGAAGTACATCAAAAAGAGTTTGGTCAAAATAATACAAGCCATTGCGAACTTCATCCATCACAGTTGGTTTATGTTGCCGCAATTCATCTGTCTGCCATAAAATCGCCACTTCATTAAATAAGCTCTCTTCGAGTTTCCTTCTTTCCCTGGCAGTTAGTAGTGGATGATCCAGCTTTTGTAGAATTCCTGCAATCCGCTGCTGCAATTCCAAGATGGAACGCTTTGCGGCCTCAGTCGGATGGGCGGTAATAACCAGTTCAAGAGATAGTGTATTAAGTACTTCCTGAATCGTTATGTCATCAATTCCATTTTCTTTCAATGAAAGTACGGCACTTTCAATCGAAGCAGGCTGAACAACCGCATCTTCCTGCAGCTGGTACTGTCTGCGCCGTCTGATTCGGTGGTTTTGTTCTGCCACATTGATTAAATGGAAATACATTGAAAATGCCCGAATCACTTGTTTCCGTATTGGAGGATCTAACGCAGCAATTTCTGCTTTTAATCCCTGATAAATCTCTTTGTCGAAATGCTGTCTCAATGTCTTACACATTAGCCGGATTTTCTCAACTTTATTAAATAATTCAGGACCGCTATGGTTAACGAGAATTTCCCCCAGCATTTTTCCCAGCAATTTAACGTCCCGGCGTAATGGAAGACTGCTGTCTTTCACTTTTAATTCTGCCATGTTTCCTACCTTCCCTTTACTGAATTTTTTAAATATAAATATAACATATCTTTCCCAAACATGTTCACTATTTAACTTACTTTTTAAAAAAATTAATAGATTACAAAAATATGAAACAAAAAGAAAACCTACCATAAAGCAGGTTTTCTTAAAAAATCTTTTTCAGAAATGCTATAATTTTATCCCAAAAAGATGTTGGCTGATTTTGATTTGTCCGATAGCTTGAGACAGATGTTTGCGGGTTTAATGCCGTAGTTATCACGTTTGCTGCGGGAGTAGTTACACTTGTGTCTGCAGATTGTGACGCTGCATCCACTTGTATTTGCGGCGCCGGTTTATCAAATACGAGTACATAAGTTTTCCGGTCGCTGCCTCTTGTGACGACAATTGGGACTGCCGTATGGGTTTCTGTTAATTGTACTGTATTGCCGGTACCACCATTAATCGTATAGTCTGCACTGCTGTATGTTGTTGTTGGCTTAATGATCACCGATGTAACATTGCTGGATATTGATAGGTGATAAGTGAACTTATCAGAAGTAAAACTGGAATCCCAAGTACCGTCAGAGACTGTTATAGATGAGAGTGTTGCTGTACTTGCTTTTTTGTCAGCACCAGCATTTTGCTGATCATTTATCCCAGTCATTCCAAAACTACTTTTTTGTAAGGCAGCACTTCTGTTTTTTGCGGTGCTTGACTCCCTTCCTGCCCATATACCGGTATTTGTCCTGTTTTTTGTACTACTTGAAATACCTTGTGTTGATTCGATCATTTTTCCTGTTGTCGAACCTTTTGATATTCCTATTGTCGTTTTGCCATGTGTTTTTCCCTTTGTTGTACCGGTTGTTGATCCTGATGTTATTCCCGTTTTTTTGCCAGTTGATGTTCCCGGCTTTGTCCCCGATGTTGTTCCGGTCGTTTTTCCTGTCGCTGATCCCGGTGCAGTTCCGGTCGTTGATCCTGTGTTCGTTCCTGTTGTTCCAGCACCTGATGTATTTCCAGACGAACCGGAAGTGTTGCTTGGTTTTCTTGTGATCGTTAATGTATACGTATTTGTGGCATTTACTCCATCATCTACAATAATTTGAAATACCACAGTATTCCCGGCTGGCAATGAGTATGATCCAACTGATCCGATTTGGGCTGCAGGCTGGCCATTATAAAGAACCTTAATTTTGGCATTAGAATTTTCACTTTCTGCTTTTAACGTAAAGCTCTGATCTGCCGAGCCGACAACAGCAGAATACCCGCCCCCTTGCGGTGTAAGCTCGGTTCCATTGACTTCTAATTTCGAAATTGTATTGGTTTCTTGTTCATTCATTGTGACAATTGAAGTCCCAGATTGAGTGTCCGCCGCCATGGCAGCATCCGGTATAGATGTAACAAGCCCAAAACCAACTAACGAAGCAGCCGCGATCAGCTTCGTTCCTGTATTTTTTTGAATCTTGGCAAGCATCCATCATCACCCGATTTCTAAAATTATGTTTGGACTACTGTAACATGAGATGCTTAACTTTTGCTTAATTTTTTAAAGACAATTCTGCAATTTTGGCTGAAATTGCTAGAGCCATCTCTTCAGCAGATTTTGGAATTGCTGATTTTAAAAAGGAATTTTTCACAGCTTCCATTTTACCAATGGCATTTACTTCGAGATATCCAGTCAACCTCGTCTTATTTGGATGAATTGCAATTGCTTCAAAATATCCTTCACCTGAATACTTTTCACTCGTTAAATTAAAACTGACTTTTGTTGGCGGCTGCCATTCTTTTATATTAATCAATAAATTGATCTTTTTTTTAAAAATGCCGACATCCCCGGCAAATTCCCATATTGACTGGCGTTCATTGATTTTCTCATGATGCAAGTAGCCAGGAACAAGCGGGGCCCAATTGTCCATATCATGAACGAAGTCCCAAATATCATTTATTGGAACATCTAGTATAACTTGATGCATACCACTAGGCATAGTAGTTTCCCTCTTTTCTTTTCAATATAAAAGACCCTCAATTACTTGAAGGCCTTTTTCAAAAGTATATGATTGACAATATCGTTTTAGAAGATCCATTCGTTTTATTTTTTTCGCAATGAAACAATCAAAGCAGCGATCGAAAGCAGTAAAGCAATGACAGACACAACAAGCAGAACGGTATAATTTGTGCCTGATTCCGCCGTTTTTGTATCTTTTGCAGTTGCTGTTTGTGTTTCCTGCTGATTATTTGTCTGAGTTCCCTTGGTTGTTACAATGTTCGTAATGGCATGCGGGGTATCCGACCCTTCATTTCCAGTCCATTCAACAATACTTCCGTCTTTATAGAATTGAAAAGCATCCCAGGCAATTTTCCCAGGTTTGTCGGGATTTTTGGCAACAAACGTAAATTGCTGGAATTGCCCAGGCAGGATCCCTTCACCTGTTGCTGCAAACGTAATCGTCTTTGTCTTTCCACTTTCGTCTTTGACGGAGGAAAATTTCCAGCCAGGCACAGGCTGATAACTTTCAACTTCCAGACCAGCTGGTACTTTCAAAGTAATTTTTGTCGTCGCTATATTTTTTTCAACCGGCACCTTAACTGTGTACGTTTCCCATGCACTCGCTTTCGATGTGTTTGGCGTCACAGTTACATGGGCACTGGCTATGCTTGAAAAGAAAAATAAGCAAATCAGTACAGAAATAAAAATAGCAAGCTTTTTTTTCATATGAATACTCCTTTAGTTTTATTTGCCGCTAACTCGGCAATAAAAATCAGTGTCAATGCTTTCTAAAGATGTAGTAAGAATATGGACATGGATCTTCCATTTCCCGGCCATTATAAAATATAAGCCCTTCGTTTGGAATTTCCCTTCATTCGCTTTAGTCAACTGGACAGTATCCTTCTCCATATTCATATCAGTCATAACAAAAGTCAAAGATATTTGAGCAATATTCTTTATAGGCTGCCCTTTGGCATCATTTACAGTAACGATAAAAGTATTTTCACCAATAACCTTTGGCGTAACATTTAAAGTTATATTGTTCCCGGATACTGTATTGGTTTGCTGAAATGGACCAGTGGATGATGATGCTGGCGGAAGGTTTGCCAATATCACCGTCAGAATCAGGATTACTGCACCCGTTAACAATTCTCCCCAAAGTGTGGCCCCTAATCCTTTTTCCCGTAATGGTCTTCCTTTGTAAAAATTAATAGCCGCAAAAATAAGCATTAAAATAAACAAACTAACTTTGCAAAGCAGCACCTTTCCATAGGCTGTTGTAGTCAATGACTGCCAATCAGGTATAAACTGAAATCCAGCATAGATCCCTGTAGCAGCAATGACAAGCACGAAAATAATTCCCCATTTGTAGAAGCTTTTAACCATTTGTAAAAATATAGGCTTTGTCTCTACGTTCTTTACAAGCGGCAGAAAGGCAGCAAAACCGATTAAACTTCCGATCCAAACAGATGCAGAAAGCAAATGGATCATATCCATTGGCAAGGTAATCACGTTAGTTGTTTGGGCAGCAGCGTGGCTCGTAAAAGCTTTCGTAAACAATAAAGATATCCCTAAAACGAAACAACACCATAAAATCAGCTCCCTTGATGACTTCACTATGACTAGAATGGAAATCATCAACACGAGAATCACAAGCATGGCTAATTGAATCATCCAGATTCTTCCGAAGTTCGTGCCTGTGATCAACTCTTCGAGCAATGGCAGTTTCCATACTTCGTGCCAAGGTATGTCTGCTTCAATACTCGCCTGCAGCGGCAAACTGAGCACAATACTTACGAAAAGGAATACTAAACTAATAGGTACAATCCTTAAAAAAACCTTTTCGGTATAACGCTTGTGCCTTAGCTTATTTGGCAGCAAAACTAAATAAAAGAAAAGTAATCCAACAATGGCTGCATTGCTAATATAATGCAACCAGCGAATAATAATTAGATCTGCTTTTGGTATATAGCCCTTTGTCCCTGTTCGTGTTTCTTTCGTGTCCTGCTTCCCTTTGCGTATTTGAAAGCGAATAACTCCCTCAACAGGATGTCCATCTGCAGAGACAACCCGCCACTGGACCGTGTATATACCCTTTGGCAAGTTTGGTTTCAGACCTGTCTTTAGTATAGACGGCCTGTTGGGATCCACCTTTCCATTTTGCAGATCAACCCGATGTCCGGAAGCATCCAATACTTTTATTGAATCAAAGGGAGATTCAATCGATTCATCAAATTGAATAACAACCTCTCTTGGAGAATTTGTTAAAATTTCATTATCATATGGAGCGGTCTTTATAATATAGGCATGTGCTGAAAAATGGGATGGGAATACAGATATCATAACGAATAGGATGATCAACGATATACTGCACTTTCCAAAAATACGCAAATTTTCACCTCCTTTAAATGGGCAAGCAGGATAATAGAATTGATAATGATTGCACCAGCCTTAGCTTAACAAACCTAGTTTATATAAACAACACCTTCATCATGCGAGATTGTGAAGATTTCATGAATTTTTTTCTATCTCCTTCAAAGAACTAAAGCCACTATTTTATTGAATAGTGGCTTTAGGCTACTTTATTGTCACTAGAACTATGCTTGTGGGTTCTTAATATATGACTATTTGACAAAGCCTCATTTCAAACACAATTTGATTGAAGAGGCAGCATTATTTTTTTATAGCCAAGCCTCGTGAAGTGTTTCCCTAAACAGATTATCCAGTTCGGGAGTCATGTCTTCCCCCTTTGTTTCCTTTAATGAGTTTATGTATGTTTGAATCCGCTCAATCTCTTTCTTCACAAAGTCGTTAATGATGGTTCGTTCAATCTTCAAGTCTAATTCTTCTCCGCTAATTTTTTCCACAATGAGCCTATGAATTGCCTGTTTCAATAAGTTTTCCGGCAGCAGCTTCTCCATTAATATATTGAATTCAACCGGAGGGACTGTACCATGCTGTTCAATCCATTGACAAGCTAAAATCGGACGCAAAACATAAAAGTATTTTTTGATTTTCACATGCTCTTTTTGCAAAAAGTCTTGATTATTTCTTTTTGCCATTTGTAAATAGTGGTGAAGGGAAGATTTCGGTGAAAATACTTTATTTTGGATTGTTTTCATTTTACCCACTAGGGAGTAGGCCTGGTCGTAAATAGTCCTTGAATGAAGCCACTCCATCAAAGGAGGATTGGACTTACGAAAAAGCCTGAGCGCCTTTCTTACATCCCACCCACTGATATCCAGCTGGTTATTTATCGGTATCTCAATCACATCTCGTTTTTCATCAATGGATAAATACCACTCTTTTTTATGGACATAAAGAAATCGGACATCATAATCGCTATCTTTGGATGATAAGCCCCATGCCCTGCTTCCGGCTTCAACGGCATAACAGATTTTCACCTCAAATTCCGTTTCTACTTTTTTTAATTCTTCCAGGATCCTCTCTCTCATTAGATTCTCTCCTCGTATCCATCCATTGTATTATACCCATTTGCACGGCAAAAACTCGCTTGAAAGGCCAAGAAGCCCTATCCAATGTGGATAGGACTTCTTATTAGAAAAAGTCATTTAATTGTCATTTAAGAAATTTTCTTCAATTCTTCTGTTAATTTCAAGAACAATTCCTTGTTTCCATCCTGTAAGGTTTTGTCGATTTCCTTGAGGATTTTCTCCCGTTTGAACTCAAGTATGATATAATCCAGGAACATCTCAGCAACCAACGAATCCGTGTTCTCATTTGAGTGTTGTGGTGAATTAAGCAATTTCTTATCCATGGAAATCAACTCCTTGCTCTTTTTCTTATTATACTACCCGTTTTCTAAAAATTCAAACACTTTATTTTGGAAATTACGAAAAAATTTAAAATATAAATATTTTAAGAACCACACTATTCAAGGATCAAGAATTGGGCACATTAAATTCATCATTTATGCTTGATGCAGGAAGGATGAGATTTAATGAACCAAAATGTAAAAACCGGTTATAAATCGGTATGTGACATTGATGTTTATTATGAATTTTATCCAAACCAAGAAGCTGACAAAACATTTGTATTATTGCATGGTTTTCTTTCTTCCAGCTTTACATTCCGCCATTTAATTTCGTTATTACGGAACGATTTTCAAATTTTATCCGTAGATCTCCCGCCTTTTGGAAAAAGCGGAAAATGCAGACGCTTTGTGTATTCGTATCAAAATATTGCCCGGATCGTGATTAAACTGACAGAATCTTTCGGCTTAAACAAAATGATCTTTATCGGACATTCTATGGGCGGACAGATTGTATTGAATATTATCCATATGATGCCAGAACTTGCAGACAAAGCGATTCTGCTTTGCAGTTCCTCCTATTTAAGACGGGCTAAGATGCCGCTGATTCTTTCAAGCTATATCCCCTTTTTCCATGTGTGTGTGAAGTATTGGCTTTCCCGGACGGGCGTGGAAAAGAATCTTCAAGAAACGCTTTATAATCACTCCATTATTAATGATGAAATGATTAAGGGTTATTTGGAGCCATTTTTGCAGGATGATATTTTTGTGGCTTTGACAAGAATGATCCGCCACCGGGAGGGAGATTTACCATCAACGATCCTCAACAAAATTAAAACCCCATGCCTATTAATCTGGGGAGATCATGATAAATCGATGCCTCTTTCTGTTGGGGAAAAATTGAGCAGAGATTTAGTCAATTCTGAACTTGTCGTGTTGAAAGAAACAGGTCATGCGCTGCCGGAAGAACGGCCTCGTGAGGTATATGAATATATAAAAAGTTTTTTAAAGAAATCTCAATCTGTTGCTAATTAATGTTAAAAAACGTACCCGCCATATAGCTTAGCGAGTACGTTTATTTTATTTAAACCACCCTTTTTCTTTCGATTGTTTGATGGCTTCTATTCGGTTTTTCACTTCAAGTTTATCTAAAATGACGGAAATATAATTACGGACGGTTCCAGTTTTAATCCGGAGCTCTTCTGCAATTTCCTTCGTATTCTTGCCGTTAGCTACCAGCTCCAGCACTTCTTTTTCACGTTCCGTCAACGGATTTTCTTCTAAATAGAAATCATCCATTAGTTCCGGAGCATAAATACGCTTGCCTGCCATTACACTTCGAATCGAAGCTGCAAGTTCTTCACTTGGACTGTCCTTTAAAAAATACCCGCTGACGCCAGCCTTTAATGCACGCTGAAAATAACCAGAACAGGCAAAAGTTGTTAAAATAATCACTTTACATCCAAGACCTTTAAGCTCCTCTGCTGCTTCTAGACCACTCTTCCCAGGCATTTCAATATCCATGATGCAAACATCGGGGGACAATTTCTTTACGAGCTCCACAGCTTCTTCTCCATTTGAAGCCTTTCCTATTACTTCCATGTCGTCTTCTAAATTAAGCAGCGAGCCAAAAGCGCCCAAAAGCATCTTTTGGTCTTCAGCGATGATAATTTTAATCATTTGCCCTAGAACCTCCTTTTCCGCCTTTTACATCACTTGGTACTCTGATGATAATGGTTGTTCCTTTATTCGTGTCTAATTCAAAGATGCCATTAATAAACTCCAGCCGTTCTTTCATACCAATTAAACCGTGTCCCGGGGTCACATTCGTTTCTTTTTTAAAGCAGCCATCATCCCGAATCGTTAATATGGCTTCTTTCCAAGATTGCTCGATGGAAATATAACAATTCCTTGCACCACTGTGTTTTACCACATTATTGATTGCCTCTTTTAAACACATGCTTAATATATTTTCTGTTAATAATGAAATGTTTTTTAAATTGAAATTTCCTTCTGTAACCAAATTTATTTGAGCGGCTTCCATTATTTGTTTTATGCGAATCATCTCATCCTTCAAACGAATACCGCGCATGGAGGAAACTAGTTTTCTAACTTCACTTAAAGCAGTTCTGGACGTCTGCTGAACATCCTTTAATTCAGCTTGAGCCTGCTCTGGGTCTTTTGTAATTAATTTACCAGCCAGATCCGCTTTTAAACCAATCAGCGACAGTTTTTGTCCAAGAATATCATGGAGATCGCGGGCAATTCGCTGCCGTTCCTCCAATTTTACAAGTTCTGAGATTCTTTTGTTCGCATCTTCAAGTTTTTCTTCAAGCTGTCCCCGTTCCTTTCGATTATGAATATTGAAAGGCAGAAGGATCACACTGATCCAAATAATGATGACAAAAGGCAATTGCTGTAAAAATAATTTTTCTTGCACAACGATGTTATAGTTAATGGATATAGAGGTACTGACCAAATGAATAAAATACAGGGTAAAAAAAGCAATCCGATCTTTAATATTTCCTAAAAAATAAGCAAGGAAGAAAGCAAAATAAACATAACTATATAAATTAGTCGCTGTAATCGAAATCCCAATCAAAATCAATGTCCAAAGATAAACAGCCCAGCCTTTCGAAAAAAATGCAATCCGATATAAGATAAAAAAGAGGAATGTAAGCAAAATTCCTACGATAATACGGATCATCGAAGAAGTTTGAAAAATAAAGTAAAACGGTAAAATACAAAGGACCGTCCATATATAGGGAGTAATACTATTGCTTTTTTGGAAGGTCAAATACTTTTTAACCATAGAAAAACCTCTTTAAAAAGAAATCATATCTTCTATCTTATCGCACCAAGAATAAATTTTCTCTATAAACTGTTCACTTTTGCGGAACATTTTGCTTCTTTAAATTGTACAAACTTTTTCCTCTGCTCATCCCACAAATGGAACTTTAATGAGCTTAAGCTCGTTCTAACCGTAATGGTTGGGACATTTTGCAATGGTTTTGTATCGTTATGAACTTGCTCGAGCTTATAATTTGGCACCCTTGGACTTAAATGATGGACATGGTGGTATCCGATATTTCCTGTAAACCATTGCAGGATTTTTGGCAGTTTATAATAGGAACTGCCCTCGACAGCCGCCTTCACATACTCCCATTCCTGATCTTCCTCAAAATACGAATCTTCAAATGTATGCTGCACATAAAATAGCCAGACACCAGCAATCCCGGAAAGTAAAAAAATCGGACCTTCTACCAATAAGAAGGGTTGCCAGCCTATGGTACAGCATAGTACAGCAATGACAGCGACAATTGTCAAGTTTGTTAAATACGTATTGAAACGTTCTTTCAATCTTGCTCCCTTTCGATTAAAGCGGTTTTTAATAAGAAAAATATAGATTGGCCCTAATATAAACATGACAAAGAAATTTCGATACAGGCGGTATTGAATTTTTTTCCATATTGTAGCTGACTGATATTCTTCTACAGTTAGCATCCAAATATCACCAGTTCCCCTCTTATCCAAATTACTGCTTGTTGCATGGTGTACAGCATGGTCATGCTGCCACTGGCTGTAAGGAAACATGGTTAAAATCCCTGTCAATGTTCCCAATATTTTATTCGCTGTACGGTTTTTAAAGAAAGAATAGTGGCAGCAATCATGAAAAATAATGAATGTTCGCACTAAAAAACCTGATGCTATAACGGCAATGACCAATGCCAAAGGATAGGAAACAGATAAACTTTTATAGCACAAATACCACAAGAGAAAAAAAGGAACAATCGTATTAAGCAACTGCCAAACACTAGCCTTTACATTTGATTTTTCATATGGCGAAACAAGCTTTCGCAATCTTTTTTCATTTTCATTTAGCATACTCTTATTTCCCTTCCACTATAATTATTTCAATTATAATGGAAAAAACACCCCTTTGATAGACATACATGTCATACATAAAACATGATAAATGTCATATAGCTATCTGACAAAAAAGCGTGGATACCTCTCCTATACGATAGAGCAAATCCACGCTGTTTAAAATTTATTTATGGAACCATATTCCCTGCCGCTTTATATATCTCGTACCATTCTTGTCTTGTTAAAGGAATTTCGGAACCTTTGCATGCATCTTTCATTCGCTGAGGGTTGGTAGTCCCAAGTATAACTTGAATATTTGCCGGGTGACGGGTAATCCATGCTACTGCAATCGCTGCATTGGTTACCTCATATTTTTCAGCCAGACGGTCAATCACTTTATTCAAGTCAGGGAAACGCTCTAAATCGCCAAGGAATGTGCCGCTAAAGAAGCCGTGCTGAAACGGCGACCATGCCTGAATGGTAATATCCTGCAGGCGGCAATATTCTAAGATACTGCTGTCGCGATTGATTGCTTGGTCTACTTTCATGTTCAAAGTGATACCGGAATCGATCATCGGGGTATGCGCGATGCTTAGCTGCAATTGATTGACAACGAGCTTATACGGGATATACTTTTGCAGCAGTTCAATTTGCGCGGGGTTGTGATTGGAAACACCGAAGTACTTTACTTTGCCGCTTTGATGAAGTTCTTCGAAAGCTTTAGCTACCTCAGCAGGTTCCATTAACGGATCAGGCCGGTGAAGCAGCAGAATATCGAGGTACTCTGTTCTTAAACGTTTTAATATTCCATCGACAGATTCGATAATATGTTCTTTTGAAAAATCAAAATAACCTTCCGGCGAGATGATGCCGCATTTACTTTGCAGAATCATTTTTTCACGAATGGATGGATTCATTTGAATAGCTTCTGAAAAAATTTCCTCACACTGCCCTTTACAGTAAATATCCGCATGATCAAAGAAATTGATGCCCTCATCCATCGCGGTACGAATTAACTTCTCTGCTTCCAGCACTGTAAGCTGTGTCAAACGCATATTGCCCATCACGATATTGGAAACATGTAAATCGGTATTTGCGATATTTATGTATTTCATGGTAACCCCTCCCTGTACTTGATACAAATACATTATACTTTAAATTTGGAAAACTTGTCATTTACCCGAAATAGCCCGAACTAAAATACCTTCTGATTCGAGACTGGAGCGAATGTTCCTGGCAAATTCAAGTGCGTATGGACCGTCGCCATGAATACAAATCGTATCTGCCTGAACTTGAATATCCTCTCCTTGCACTGTACGGACAAGTCCTTCTTTTACCATACGAATGATTTGTTTGACCGACTGTTCCTCATCGGTTATTAAAGCATTGGGATCTCTTCTTGGCTTCAGCGTCCCATCCAATTGATAGGTTCTGTCTGCGAAAACTTCATGGGCAGTTTGCAGTCCGTGTTTTTCCCCAGCCTTCACGAGATGGCTCCCGGCAAGACCAAACAAGATCAGTTCCGGCCCAGCTTTATAGATAGCTTTGGCAATGGCCATTGCAAGTTCCGTGTTTTTCGCTGCCATATTATATAATGCCCCGTGAGGTTTCACATGCCTAAGCGTTCCCCCTTCGGCATGAACAAATGATTGGAGAGCCCCAACTTGATAAAGAACGAGATCATAGGCTTCCTGCGGGGATATATCCATATTCCTGCGGCCGAATCCAACTAAATCAGGCAGCCCTGGGTGTGCACCGATGGCAACCCCCTTCTCTAAAGCCAATGTAACCGTCTTTCTCATTGTAGAAGGATCCCCCGCGTGAAAACCACAAGCAATGTTTGCGGATGATACATAATTTAAAATTTCTTTGTCATTTCCTTTTAGATAAGCACCAAAACTTTCGCCCATGTCACAATTTAAATCAATAAACATTTATGTTCCCCCAACATGATTCATTTTCTAGATTCAATTAAATCAATGCCATGTGCGGCTATATTGATCATTCTTTCTCTCTTGAACAATGCCTGTTGGGCTTCTTGCAAATGAATTTCCTTAAAGCAAATTTTTTCTCCTGGTTTTCGCTGAGCCACAATAGGTATATCAACCGAAGCAATAAATCCAATCTTTGGATAGCCGCCTGTCGTTTGCCGATCTACCATAAGAATAATAGGCTGTCCGTCTGAGGGAACTTGAATCGTTCCTGCCGTAACCGCTTCAGAAAGAAGTTCCAGCGGTTGCTCCAATTCTAATGCTTTTCCAGATAAACGGTATCCCATTCGGTCAGAAGCTTGCGTGATGAAAAATTCCTGTTCAAAAAAACTTTTTCTGCTTGCAAAAGTAAACTGATCAAATTGCGGTCCAGGAATGACACGGATTGTGGAGGATTCATAGGAAGGAAGTAAATGCTCAGAGATCCGCCAATCGGCCACCTTACATGGTTCATTGAGATGTTTACCTGATAAAAGCCCTCTAAGCCGTAAACTATTCGCTTTTGGCTGTTTCACTTGCAGTTGATCGCCTTTTTTTAACAGACGTCCTTTATACCCCCCAACTCCTGCCCTTATGTACGTACTGCGGCTTCCAAGGACATAAGGTACATCCATACCACCTGCAAAAGCCATATAGGCCCGGCAGCCTTTTTCCACATGACCGCACTCCAAGACGCTCCCGTCCCTTACCAATATTGGCCGCCATGATGGGATTCGCTTTCCGTCAATTGCCGCGGAGAATTCACCGCCGCATATGGCAATCAGCTGATCTCCATTAAACTTTAGTTTTGGGCCAATAAGAGTCATTTCCAATGCAGCTTCATTTTCAGGGTTGCCAACAAGCAGATTCGCAAGGCGAAAAGCAACAGGATCCATCGCGCCACTCACAATCACACCATACTGCTGATATCCATACCTGCCTATATCCTGTATGGTTGTACATAGCCCCGGTTGAAGTACTTCAACACTCATGAATCTGCCCCTTCCAATTTGTGATATTCAACAAGTGAAATTGGCCGAAAACGCACGAGATCGCCAGCCTGCAACAGACTTGGAGGCTCCCCTTCATACCGGAATAGCCTTTGTGGAGTCCTGCCAATCAACTGCCAGCCGCCAGGGCTTTCAATCGGATAAATCCCTGTTTGCTCTCCGCCAATTCCTACGCTTCCTGCCGGGATTTTTAAGCGGGGTGTACTGCGCCGGGGTGTAATAATCCGCTCGTCCATTCCACCTAAATAGGGAAAGCCAGGAGCAAAGCCAATCATATGAACGAGGTATTCTGTTTCAGAGTGAATTCGAATCACTTCATCCGGTGTCAAGCCATTATGTACAGCAACAACCTCCAAATCGGGACCGAATTCTTTCCCATAGCAAACAGGAATTTCCACCACCCTTGCATCTTTTACAGATGTTTCAGGTAATGTTGCCATAATTTCTTTCAATTTGGCAAGAACCCAGTTATAAGGGAACTCAATCCCCAAATGAAACAGCCGAATAGGATCATAAAAAACAGCTACAGTCGTAAAGCCAGGGACGATTTCGATTATCCCTTCAAAAGGATGTTTCTGTAAAAGTCGCGCTAGTGCCTGCACTTTTTCATGTGTCTTTTGATCAATGCCATCCCCCATTTTAACGATAATCCCCGAATCCCCAAGTGGAGCAAATTGATCGCTATCCATTCATTTTCCTCCCTTAAAGAAAAAGTTAGCTTTCTTCTCTTATACACATCTCCGAATTATTAATTAAATCATAATATTCACAAAACCCCGTGGTCAAATAAACTAAACTTCATTACCCGTTGGGAAGAAAAATGGACCCCCATGATCCAATAAACTGGACTTTATTTCCTGTTGGGAGGAAAAAATAAACTCAATTGCTTTTTAAAATGGACATGTTTCCAAATTTACGAATGACCATGCATTTATAAAGGAAAAATATGCTCATCGAATAATAGATATTAGGGAGTAATTTTATGCAGCAGGAATTATGTGTCATTATTCATGGATTTACTGGAAATCCGTTTGAAGTAAAACCGCTGGCTGATGCGCTGGAACAAGCAGGCTATGAAGTGATTACTCCTTTACTGCCAGGACATACTGATAATAATGAACGAATGGAAAATATAGCAGCAGCTGAATGGCTGCAAATGGTTGAGGAAATAGTTAAGCAGGCAGTTAAAGAAAATAAGAAGATTCATATGATGGGATTTTCGATGGGGGCGATGATTGCTTCCATTATGGCATACAGAATTAAACTTTCTACCTTGGTATTGCTTTCTCCGGCAGTATATGTCGTCACCCCTAATTTATTAAAAATCAGGCTGGAAAATTTGTTTCAAAGCAAGAAAGGAAATCGTTCACCGGAATATCAAACAATGTGCAAAACTCCTTACATTCTTCGATCTACTTCTATATATAATTTGTGGCAATTTCAAAAAGTTGTTCGTCAAGCTAGAGGGATTTTCAACCATCTTTCAGTACCGCTTTGCATCATTCACGGGCAAAGAGATGAAATAGCTGATCCGAATAGTGCCAAATTTAATTATCATGCTGCTTCATCAAAAGACAAGGAGCTGCACTATCTTCCCGGTTCAAAACACCATATTTGTTTGGATTGTGAAGCAAATACAGTGATCCAGATAGTGTTAACATTTTTAAACAAATATCATTAAAATAAAAAAGACTCAAATCCATTAGAGGACTTGAGTTTTCCTGTAAAATAATGACCTGTGAGGGGCTCGAACCCCCGACCCCAACCCTGTCAAGGTTGTGCTCTCCCAACTGAGCTAACAGATCGATTTATTAACTACAAAATTAATTATAATAAAAAAACGAAGAAAGTCAATAGTTATTTTTAGGTTATTATATAAATGGTTTTAGATATTTTATAGACAGATCGACACAAAGTTGTCTAAATAAAACTTTTTCTGTATCATTCTAAACAACAAATGTTAAATAGCATTGAACTAGTATAAAAACTTTAATGAGTTCTAATTAATTTAGATTCTTAGCCTAAAAAAAGGTGTCACAAAGACACCAAATGCCGATAAAGCTAACAATAATATGACCACAACAAATCCAAAAACCGTCTAACCACACCACTATCCTAATCGTAATTTA
>NZ_BCUZ01000017.1 GCF_001591485.1 Neobacillus fumarioli NBRC 102428
CCCCAACATACATTTCCGATTAAAAATTTTCACACTCGGTTGACAGTTAAAGCTGGGCTTTTTTCCGGCACTTCGTGGTGATGGCGACAGCGCGGTTCATAGCTTTCAGCAGCACCGACCAAAATGACTGGATCATGATAGCTTGCCGGGCGGCCATCGATCAGACGCTGTGTCCGGCTTGCTGGCGATCCGCAGACAGCACAGACAGCCTGCAGTTTTGTGACATTTTCAGCAATCGCCATTAACGCCGGCATTGGACCAAACGGCTCACCGCGGAAATCTTGATCAAGTCCTGCTGCAACCACACGGTGACCACTATCTGCCAGCTGCTGTATAACTCTGACAATACCCTCGTCAAAGAATTGAACCTCATCGATCGCAATAACATCGATATCTGTTTCAACATGATGGAGAATCTCAATGGAATGAGAAATTGGCTTCGCACGAAAAGAAGCGCCATTATGGGAGACTATTGACTGCTCACTATAGCGATTATCCAGTTTTGGTTTAAATACCGCTATTTTTTGTTTCGCAAATTGAGCCCGCCTCACGCGGCGAATCAACTCCTCCGATTTCCCAGAAAACATACTGCCGCAGATTACCTCAACCCATCCGCTATGCTTCATTACATACATAAAAGCGCGTCTCCTTCCTCCGAACCCTTAACATCTTTATCTAAAATTTTCCGAGACAAAAGTATTATTAGCCAACAAAAAACAGGCAAGCCGAGTTCCTTCTTGCCTGTTTTTTGTACGTGAGCCTTCATCACAAATGAGGAAATTCCTCAGGGATGGAGGTTTCACATTATTGCTGTTTAAGGCCGTATTTTTTATTGAAACGGTCCACACGTCCGCCAGCTTCAGCGAATTTTTGACGTCCAGTATAGAACGGATGGCATTCTGAGCAAGTTTCTACGCGGATCGATTGTTTTACAGAGCCGCTTTCGAAAGTGTTGCCGCATGCACAAGTCACCGTTACTTTTTGATAATTTGGATGAATTCCTGCTTTCATTCTTTTCATCTCCTTCCGCCCTGAATCATTACGAAACAGAGTTATGGTTAAATGCTTGTCTAAAAACAAGCATTGCAATTTTTTAAAAACACACTGTAACTATTATAACAACGCAACTTCGCTTTTGCAAGCTGGGATTTTTTGAAAAGAATTTCTCTAAGATCGCCTAGATTTTAGTTCCTCCCCAAGCTGTTCGAAAAAATCTTCGTTTGACTTGGTTTGTTTTAATTTTTTCAAGAAACGTTCAGCAAAATCCGGAGAATCCGACATTGATTTCCGGATCGCCCATAATTTATCAAGATGGTCTTTTGGAATCAGCAATTCTTCCTTACGGGTACCCGAACGACGGATATCAAGCGCCGGGAAGATACGGCGTTCAGCAAGTGAACGGTCCAAATGCAACTCCATGTTACCGGTCCCTTTAAATTCCTCATAAATGACATCGTCCATCCGCGACCCTGTGTCAACCAATGCAGTCGCTAAAATCGTTAAGCTGCCGCCTTCTTCAATATTCCGGGCAGCCCCGAAGAAACGCTTCGGACGATGGAAGGCTGCTGGGTCAATCCCCCCAGATAATGTCCGGCCGCTTGGCGGAATGACCAAGTTGTATGCGCGTGCCAAACGAGTAATACTATCCATTAAAATGACAACATCCCGCTTATGTTCCACTAAGCGCATAGCCCGGTCCAAAACAAGTTCTGCGACTTTAATATGGTTTTCCGGCACCTCGTCAAACGTCGAGCTGACCACATCGCCAGCAACTGAGCGTTCAATATCCGTTACCTCTTCGGGACGCTCATCGATCAGGAGAACAATCAATTCTACATCAGGATGATTAGTAGAAATACTATTGGCAATTTCCTTTAACAACATCGTTTTCCCGGCCTTTGGCGGGGCGACAATCAGACCGCGCTGTCCAAAGCCAACCGGTGCGACTACATCCATAATTCTGGTGGATAAACGGTCAGGTGTTGTTTCAAGCTTCATTTGCCGGTTAGGATATAGCGGTGTTAAAGCCGGGAAGTAAACGCGTTCCTTCGCAGATTCCGGGTCTTCCCCATTTACAGCTTCGACATGAAGCAGGCCGAAATAGCGTTCATTTTCTTTCGGCGGCCGTACTTTGCCGGAAACTTTATCTCCATTTCGCAAGTCAAAGCGGCGGATTTGCGAAGCCGATATGTAAATATCTTCTGAGCTTGGCGAATAATTGATCGGGCGCAAGAAGCCAAAACCTTCCGATTGGATGATTTCGAGAACGCCTTCCATGAAGAAATAACCCTGCTGTTCGGCACGGGACTTTAAAATCGCAAAAATCAATTCTTTTTTCGTTAATTTGCTGTAATAGGTCACTTTATATTCGCGGGCAAGCTCATATAGTTCCTTCAGCTTCATATTTTCTAGGGTTGAAATTGTTAATTCCATGTGTACACCACTCTTTAAAATTTTTCCTTACTAACCGCTTTTTCTACGTCAGCGGGGATTTCAATAGATTAGAGGATTGGAAATAGAAGTTAATAGAAAGAAAAACGCAAATGCCTTATGATGCTGTTGAAATCTAATTTTAAATAGAAAGGCAGAAAAATAATTATAAATTATAATAAAACAATTTCTATTTTACCCTCTTAGTAAAAAATTAATCAACTAGATTTTTTCCTATTATTCGTTGGAATTTCTTTCCGGGAGGATTCCTCTTGAGGTTTGAAGTATTGGTGTCAGGCACCGCTGGAAAGCAATATGCTAATCAGCGGTGCTTGATCACCTATTTAATGACTAGGTTTGGTTTCTTCTTCAGACTATGTCTTCCTTCAACAAAGCGGACGGTACCAGACTTGGCCCGCATGACAACAGAATGGGTAGAGGCATGGGAGCCCTTGAATTGGACACCTCTTAGCAACTCTCCGTCGGTGACTCCTGTAGCAGCAAAGATCGCATCATCGCCTTTTACAAGGTCTTCCATACGAAGCACTTTATGAACATCTAAGCCCATTTTCTTACAGCGTTCAAGTTCTTCGTCATTTTGCGGAAGCAGTTTTCCGATTAATTCCCCGCCAAGACATTTTAGTGCAACCGCAGCTAGAACACCTTCAGGGGCGCCGCCGGAGCCAAACAGAATATCCACTCCCGTGTTATCGAATGCGGTATTGATGGCAGCAGCAACATCGCCGTTATCAATCAGCTTAATTCGTGCCCCTGCTTCGCGCAGTTGATGGATAATATGTTCATGGCGCGGACGGTTGAGTACGGTAGCCACTACATCCTCAATGTCTTTATTTTTCGCTTTTGCTACGGCCTTCAAGTTATCAATCACCGGAGCATCAATATCGATAAGTCCTACCGCTTCCGGTCCGACAGCAATTTTATCCATATACATATCTGGAGCATGCAGCAGATTGCCGTGGTCGGCAACGGCGACGACCGCCAAGGCATTCCAGCCGCCTGATGCCAAAATACTCGTCCCTTCGAGCGGGTCTACAGCTACGTCAACACGCGGTCCATAGCCAGATCCTAGTTTCTCACCGATATAGAGCATCGGTGCTTCATCCATTTCGCCTTCACCGATGACAACTGTTCCTTTCATTGGAACGGTGTCAAACACATCGCGCATCGCTGATGTTGCAGCGCCATCCGCTTCGTCTTTGTTGCCGCGGCCCATCCAACGTGCTGAAGCAAGAGCGGCTCCTTCTGTTACACGAACAAGCTCCATCGATAAACTTCTTTCCATTGCATCCCATCTCCCCATTTTTCCTGATTGCCTATTCTAATCTCTAATCCAAAAAGTTTCCCCAATCCGTAATTTTAGAAATTATATGTTTTTCAATTGTTCCACTTCTTCTTGTGTTAACGACTCACGCCAAATGGTCGCTCCAAGGCCATTTAGTTTTTCAACTAGATTACTGTAGCCGCGGTCAATATGATCAAGACCCGTTACTTCTGTGATCCCTTCTGCCATCAGACCAGCAATGAACAGTGCTGCTCCGGCCCTTAAGTCGCTCGCCTTTACTTTTGCTCCTTGAAGCTGGGCAGCTCCATTAATGATGGCTGAGCGTCCTTCTACTTTAATATTGGCGTTCATTCTTCTAAGTTCATCAATATGCTTGAAACGAGCACCATAAATGGTATCGGTTACAACACTTGTTCCGTGTGCCTTTGTTAAGAGTGTCGTAAATGGCTGCTGCAAATCTGTCGGAAAGCCTGGATATACGAGGGTTTTAATATCAACGGCTTTCAACTTCTCGGCACCGCTGACAAAAATCTGGTCGTCGCCTGACTCAATGCGAACTCCCATTTCCCTCAGCTTCGCCGTTAACGACTCTAAATGCTGAGGAATGACATTATCAATCAATATTCCGTCGCCGATGCCGGCAGCAAGAATCATATAAGTACCTGCTTCAATCCGATCTGGGATGATCGTATGACGGCAGCCGTTCAATTTGTCAACACCATCGATCCGAATAATATCCGTTCCAGCACCCTTGATTTTCGCCCCCATATTGGTCAGCAAGGTGGCGACATCAATAATTTCCGGCTCTTTTGCAGCATTTTCGATAATCGTTCGCCCTTTAGCCCGAACGGCAGCCAGCATGATGTTAATCGTCGCTCCGACACTGACGACATCAAGATAAATTCGGGCGCCGCGCAATTCGTCGGCACGCAGATAAATGGCACCCTGTTCGTTCGTAATTTTGGCACCTAATGCTTCAAAGCCTTTAATATGCTGATCAATCGGCCTCGGTCCCAAATGACAGCCGCCGGGAAGGCCAATAACTGCTTTTTTAAATCTGCCAAGCATTGCACCCATCAAATAGTAGGAAGCTCGCAGTTTTTTGACTTTTCCATTCGGAAGCGGCATGGAAACCATTGTTGATGGGTCAACCGTCATTTCATCGCTTGTTATTTGTACATTGCCACCGATTTCTTCAAGTAAATCTTTTAAGATTTCCACATCGGAGATATGCGGCAGTCCTTCGATGATAACTGGGGATTCTGCTAAAATCGTCGCAGGAATAAGAGCGACAGCACTGTTCTTGGCACCGCTGATTCGTACTGTTCCCTTTAACGGATATCCGCCCGCAATTTTGAGTTTTTCCATTTTCGACTCCCTTCTAAGCGCTAAGTCATTGGTATAGCCATTACTTTGTTAAAACTTCAAAAGGGTATATTTTAAAGGACAGCCGGCGAAACGCCGTTATCCCAATTAGAAAACCTATTTATGGTTTATTTTCCCAAGCGCAAATATCAAATTCCGACAGTTTGTCTAACTTATAGTTTACACGAAAAAATTATTTTCATGTATCTTTAACTAAAAATTACTCGAAAACGGAAAAACCTCACAAATGTTAGGCATCTGTCCAGGAATTCAGTCTTTAGAGACAATCGTAAATTTCTCCTCTAAACAGTTTCCATTGGCTGGTGAATGAAACCTGCCTCTTTCGACAAAGTTTTCAATCAACTTTTAACAGACTGAAACCGCCCTAAGATAAGGGCGGTTTTATTGTATCACATTTACAGCAAATGACAAAATGGACCAGAAAAAACATCATTCTCCAAATGTATCATACTTTAGTTTAAGCTTTGCCTGACGAACCGAATTCGCGCATTTTGCCAATAACGGTTTCTTTAATAGCATCGCGGGCAGGTCCTAAGTATTTACGCGGATCATACATGTCCGGATTTGCAGCTAATACTTCCCGGACGGTTTTTGCGGAAGCGATTTGATTTTCTGTGTTGACGTTAATTTTCGCTGTACCAAGTGAAATGGCTTTTTGGATATCTTTTGTTGGAATGCCGGTGCCGCCATGAAGAACAAGCGGAACGCCTGTTGCTTTTCCGATTTCCTCCATTTCTCTGAACCCAAGATTTGGTTCCCCTTTATAAGGACCATGAACAGAACCAAGAGCCGGAGCAAGGCAATCAATGCCTGTTTGTTTCACTAACTCTACACACTCGTTCAAATCAGCATAGATGATACCTTCGCCGATTACATCGTCTTCCTGTCCGCCGACTGTTCCAAGTTCTGCTTCAACAGAAACACCTTTGGAATGGGCGTACTCCACGACTTTAGAAGTAGTTGCAACGTTTTCTTCAAATGGATGGTGAGAAGCATCAATCATGACGGATGTAAATCCAGCATCTACTGCCTCTTTACATTTTTCAAAGCTGGAACCATGATCAAGGTGGATCGCCACTGGAACGGTAATTTTATAGTCTTCCATTAAGCCTTCTACCATTTTAACGACGGTTTTAAAGCCGCCCATATAGCGTCCAGCACCTTCGGAAACACCAAGGATTACCGGTGATTTTTCTGCTTCAGCAGCTAAGAGAATCGCCTGTGTGAACTCAAGGTTATTCAAGTTAAACTGGCCGACTGCATAACCTTCTGCTTTTGCTTTTTTCAGCATCTCTGTCATTGAAACTAAAGGCATTTCTATTCCTCCTTAGTATTGACCGAATCCTTTCAAAACAGGGTTTATCATATACATGGTTTCCCTCTATTTTAATGAATATGTATGTTTTCCGAAAAGAAACAGTCAGGTTAAATTCATATGTATCATATCAAAACAAGCTAAGAAATGCTATTAATCTAGCAGCATTTTGCAAACTGTCATATTGAAAGCGCTGATCATTTTCTTACTTTGCATCATGTGTGCCACAGCGTAAATTAATTCGTACGCTGCGGCAGATGCTTTCTTACAGCTGCACGAATATCATCAATGTCAAACGGCTTGGCAAAATGCATAATGGCTCCAAGAGCTTTCGCTTCTTTAATCATATCTAATTCTCCATAGGCGGTCATAATAATCACTCGAATGCCAGGGTCGATAACCTTCATCCTCTTTAAAATTTCAATTCCATCCATGCCAGGAATCTTCATGTCTAACAGAACAATATCCGGAGCATGCTTTTGAACAATATCCAGTGCCTGTGCACCGTTAGCGGCTTGAAATGTTTGATACCCTTCCTTTTGAAATACTTCATTTAGTAAAATTCGAATGCCAAACTGATCATCAACGATTAAAACTTTCTCTTTCATCCGTACGCCTCTTCTCAAATTAATAGATTCATACCCGTTTCTGTTTTCTCTTTATATAATTTCTACCTTTTAAGAAAAACTCCTTCTTATTTCAGGTGAAATTTTCACAAAAATGTCTATAATAAGAGGAGCAAAAGGGGGATAGTTATGATCAAAATGTTTGCAACTCAGCTGTTAGGGCTGTTTAAAAAAATATCGGAAACGGAAGAATTTTCATTTGAGGACGGAGCTAGGCTTTTAGCACAGGCGGCAATTGGCGATGGAGCTATTTATCTTTGGGGTTCCGGAGAAATGAAAGCCATCGTATTTGAAGCTCTTGAGGGAGCCGAACCATTACAGCAGGCAAAGGCATTAACGAAGGCAAACGAAGCTGAACTAACAGATGCTGACAGAGTACTGCTTTTCTCACGAACATCCAAGGATCCCGAGGCAATTGCCCTGGCGGAAAGACTCCGAGAACGAATGATTCCGTTTGTGGCGGTCTCTACGGTTCATCATACGGCCGGGGCGAATTCAGAAGCAGAAGAAGATCTGTCAGAACTTGCGGATGTACACATCGATTTACACCTGGCAAAAGGTCTCATCCCGGATGATGCAGGCAATCGTGTCGGCTATCCATCATCTATGGCAGGATTATTTGTTTATTACGGTTTGAAATTCACGATTGAAGAAATGTTAGCGGAATATGAAGAGTAATACAGCCGTCGATGCGGCTGTTTTTCTTTTGATTCTATAAAACGGTTTAAAAGACCAGCCCCCACAAGGCCAGAGGCTGGTTCTCCCAAAAACTTACTTCTGTAATGATGCTTTAATAAAATCGCGGAATAAGGCTTGCGGTCTTGTCGGTCTTGATACAAATTCCGGATGGAACTGTGAAGCGACAAACCAAGGATGATCTTTAATCTCAATAATCTCAACCAAGCGTCCGTCCGGGCTTGTTCCCGAAAAGACAAATCCAGATTCTTCCATCTCTTGGCGATATTCATTATTAAATTCATACCGGTGGCGGTGGCGCTCATATACTACAGTTTCTTCATACGCTTCGAATGCTTTCGTACCGGAAACAAGACGGCATGGATAAAGACCTAGTCTTAGTGTTCCGCCCATATCCTCCACATCTTTTTGTTCCGGAAGCAAATCGATAATTGGATGTTTCGTGTCTGGAACAAATTCCGAAGAATGTGCATCAGCATACCCCAGCACATTGCGGGCGTATTCAATCGTTGCCAGCTGCATGCCCAAGCAAATACCGAGGAACGGTTTCTTCTGCTCCCGAGCATAACGGATCGCTTCAATTTTCCCTTCAATCCCACGGTCGCCGAAGCCGCCTGGTACAAGTACCCCATCTACATCATGAAGCAATTGGGTAACATTCTCTGCATTTACTTGCTCAGAATTGATCCATTTCACCTCTACATCGGTATCAAAGGCATAACCGGCATGCTTCAATGCTTCAACAACAGAAATATAGGCATCTTGAAGCTCTACGTATTTGCCAACAAGGCCGATACGAACTTTTCCAGAAAGATTCAACACACGATCTACTAATATTTTCCATTCGTTCATATCCGCTTCCCTGGTTTGCAATTTCAAATGGTCGCAAACAATTTGGTCCATATTTTGCTCCTGCAATGCAAGCGGAATCGAATAAAGCGTATCAGCATCACGGCATTCAATCACAGCCTTTGCATCAATATCACAAAATAGGGCAATTTTATCTTTCATATCCTGTGAAATCGGCTTCTCCGTGCGAACAACAATAATATTAGGCTGGATTCCTAAGCTGCGCAGCTCCTTCACACTGTGCTGCGTCGGCTTTGTTTTCATTTCACCGGCCGCTTTAATATATGGAACCAATGTACAGTGGATGTATAACACATTTTCACTGCCGATATCACTTTTAATCTGGCGGATGGCCTCTAAAAATGGCAGTGATTCGATATCCCCGACGGTTCCTCCGATCTCGGTAATCACAACATCCGCATTCGTTTCCTTACCAGAGCGGAAAACACGTTCTTTAATTTCATTCGTGATATGCGGAATGACTTGAACAGTTGCCCCTAAGTAGTCACCACGGCGCTCTTTTCTTAATACAGCCGAATACACTTTACCTGTTGTCACGTTGCTGTACTTGTTTAAGTTGATATCAATAAAGCGCTCATAATGCCCTAAATCCAAATCGGTTTCCGCACCATCATCCGTTACAAACACTTCACCGTGCTGATAAGGGCTCATCGTTCCTGGGTCGACGTTAATATAGGGGTCAAATTTCTGAATCGTTACATTTAACCCGCGATTTTTCAATAATCTCCCTAATGATGCCGCTGTAATTCCTTTTCCGAGCGATGACACCACACCGCCAGTCACAAAAATATACTTAGTCATGAAGATTCCCCCTCTGATACAGTTTGTGCATAAATTTAATTGTTAAAGGGCTTTTTGAAAAAAAAGTAAAAACTCCAACACTCGGAGTTTAACTTATAAAATAAAAAGCGCTCCGCTTACACATCGGTAAGGGAGCGCATATTATCAAATATGGTATCGTTCCTTTTTTAAGGAGCCCAAAAAAGATAATACAAGCCTGAAGATAAAAAGTCAAGCCTACAAATCTTCTTCTTCGTCCTCATCGTCTAATTCATCATCTTCATCGTCAAGGGTTTCATCCAATTCATCATCAAGGGCGAAATCTTCCTCATCTTCGATCACATCATCGTCAAACTCGTCGACTTCGTCTACCTCATCAAAATCTTCATCTTCGTCGAGCAATTCATCTTCATCGTCGAAGACATCAAGATCTTCGTATTCTTCATCCTCAAGATCTTCGTAATCATCCAGATCCTCGATTTCATCATCGATAACCTTTTTGCCTTTCTTCCTCTTCGGTTTTACAGAGGTTACGATTTCTTCCTCTGCTGTATCAACAGGATACCAAACCCGAAGCCCCCAACGATTTTCTCCAAGGGAAAGGAAACGGCCATCAATATTGATATCCGTATAGAATTGGGCCAACCGTGCTCTCATTTCCTCTTCTGAAACCCCCGCAGCTTGTGCGATTTCATTCACAAGATCCATAAAGGCAATTGGCTGCTTACTGTTCTTCAAATATTCATAAGCCATTTCAATGAGGGATAACTCGCGTAATTCCTCTTTTGAGTATTGTGCTAAACTCAACTTCGGCACTTCCTTTCTCTATTTCACACTCTATTGATGAGTGATTAACGGACATTTGGAAGGAAATCTTCCGATAGACATATTCTTCATTATAAACAAATTCCTTCCGTTTATGCTAGTTTGAATTGCAGTTTGTCTTGATTTTTCTCATGTTCCGTCATTTTTCTTCTGTTTCTTTGTTTTTTTCCTTTCCTGCATTGCAATATAAAAAAAGAAAAGGGCCAGCAGAAGAAAAGAAATTGCTCCTAACTGACGCTGATATAAATAATATAATGGCCAAGCAAAAATAACTAGAACAATGATGACGATACTTGGTTTCATGAAAAACACCTTCTGTCGTAAGAAAAGTGCAAGGCGCCTGCCTAGCGGCGACAAGCACAAGACGAGCCGGAGAGAAGGCGCACTTTTAGCCTTCTTGACGGATCGGCTTGTGACCTCGAGCCGCTGGCGCCTCCGCCTAAAAGCTATCGCTTCTAGACGTGCGATGCTTATGCTGTCGAAGCTTTCCTTGTGGAGCTGGACAATTCTCGAAGTCAAAATTTATAAATATATCGTTAAGTAAAAAATACAATGGCCCGAAAGCCATTGTATCAAAAATCTCCGGAAACCTCGAATCTTTTTTTACATATTCCGACGGTATTGTCCGCCTACTTCATACAGGGCGCGGGTAATTTGACCGAGGCTTGCCACTTTCACCGTTTCCATCAGTTCGGCAAAAATGTTGCCGCCGCTGACAGCCACCTCCTTCAGGCGCTGTAATGCCGCTTGCGCTTCGTCCTTATGCTCTTCCTGGAAGGCACGCAAGTTTTGAATTTGCAGCTCCTTTTCTTCTTTTGTCGCACGTGCCAGTTCCATATTGTCTACGGCTTCTTCTGAAGGTGGATTCGGATTTAAATACGTATTGACACCGATGATCGGCAATTTGCCACTATGCTTTAACATTTCATAGTACATGGATTCATCCTGGATTTTGCCGCGCTGGTACTGGGTTTCCATCGCTCCGAGCACCCCGCCGCGGTCATTCAGCCGGTCAAACTCCGCTAGTACCGCTTCTTCCACAAGGTCGGTCAGCTCTTCGACAATAAACGAACCTTGAAGCGGATTTTCATTTTTCGTTAATCCATGCTCTTTTGTAATAATCATTTGAATCGCCATCGCCCTTCTTACCGATTCTTCGGTCGGTGTGGTGATTGCTTCATCGTAAGCATTGGTATGGAGCGAATTGCAGTTATCATGCAGCGCCATTAATGCCTGCAAAGTGGTGCGGATATCATTAAAATCAATCTCCTGGGCATGGAGTGAGCGGCCTGAAGTCTGCACATGGTATTTCAACTTCTGGCTACGCTCATTGGCCCCGTATTTTTCCCGCATGACGATCGCCCAAATGCGGCGCGCCACACGTCCGATTACCGTATACTCCGGATCAAGACCATTTGAGAAGAAGAAGGATAAGTTTGGCGCAAAATCATCAATTTTCATGCCGCGGCTCAAATAATATTCCACATAGGTGAAGCCATTGGACAAAGTGAACGCAAGCTGCGAGATCGGGTTCGCCCCCGCTTCCGCAATGTGATAGCCGGAAATCGACACTGAATAATAGTTCCGCACTTGATGATCGATGAAATACTGCTGGATATCGCCCATCATTCTTAATGCAAACTCGGTTGAAAAAATACATGTGTTTTGTCCCTGATCTTCTTTTAAGATATCAGCCTGTACCGTACCGCGTACGGTTTTTAACGTATACGCTTTCACTTCAGCGAATTCTTCCACTGTCAGCAAGCGGCCAAGCTCAGCTTCTTTCTTCTTCACCTGCTGGTCAATTGCAGTATTCATAAACATCGCCAGAATAATCGGTGCCGGACCATTAATCGTCATCGATACCGAGGTTGACGGATGGCATAAATCAAAGCCTTCGTACAATTTCTTCATGTCATCCAACGTACAAATGCTGACTCCGCTTTCGCCAACTTTTCCGTAAATATCTGGCCGCCAGTCCGGATCCTCGCCATATAATGTGACCGAATCAAACGCTGTGCTTAAGCGCTTGGCGGTGTCGTCTTTCGATAAGTAGTGGAAACGGCGATTCGTACGCTCCGGAGTGCCCTCGCCGGCAAATTGGCGTTTCGGGTCCTCTCCTTCCCGCTTGAACGGGAACACTCCTGCCGTATACGGGAAGGAGCCCGGCACGTTCTCACGGTATACCCAGCGGAGGATTTCACCGTAGTCTTTATATTTCGGCAAGACCACTTTTGGAATATCAAGGCCGGATAAACTTTTTGTTTTTAAAACGGTGATGATTTCTTTATCGCGAATGCGAGTCACAAACTTTTCTCCCGCATATGCCTGTTTCGTTTGCTCCCACGTAGCGAGAATTCGTTTTGATTCGAGTGTTAATTTTGCTTCTGTTTCCTGCTTAATGGCTTCCAAAGCTGCTTTGATCTTCTCGTCAGTTACTGCTTCAATCGCACCTTCGAGCTGGAACAGCTTCCGTGCAATATTGGCTTGCTCTTCCGCTTTTTTATGATATTGACGGACGGTTTCAGAGATTTCTCTTAAATAATAACGGCGGTCCGTCGGGATGATGACATTTTGTTTTTCGACTTCAGCCTTTTTGTTATAGGAAGTAACCCAGCCGGTGTACATTTTTTCATTAATTTTTTCGATAAGGGCGGCAAACAATGCGTTTGTGCCTGTATCGTTGAACTGGCTGGCAATCGTGCCGTAGACTGGCATTTCGTTAATGTCCTTTTCAAACAGCATGTGGCTGCGCTGATACTGCTTTTGTACCTGGCGCTTTGCATCTTCCGAACCTTTGCGCTCAAATTTATTAATGACGATGAGATCAGCGAAATCAATCATATCGATTTTCTCAAGCTGTGACGGCGCTCCGAACTCGCTCGTCATGACATACATGGAAATATCACAGATTTCCGTAATTTCAGCGTCGCCCTGGCCAATGCCGCTCGTTTCTACAATCACAAGATCAAAGCCGGCTGCTTTTACTACTGAGACGGCATCCTTAATCGCAAGCGACAGTTCGTTTTTCGAACGCCTTGTGGCAAGGCTTCTCATATATACATTCGGTGAAAAAATCGCGTTCATGCGAATCCGGTCGCCCAAGAGTGCGCCTCCCGTTTTTTGCTTTGTCGGGTCGACAGACAAAATCGCAACTTTTTTATCGGGAAATTCATTGATGAAACGGCGGATTAACTCGTCAGTCAGCGAGCTTTTGCCGGCACCGCCTGTTCCGGTGATTCCGAGCACCGGTATTTTCTTCTCAAGTGATTTCACTCTATTCAGCGCTGCTTCCGCGGTGGCAGCCGCTTGTGAGTTTGTATCGACATGCAGCTCCGCCAGCGTGATCAGCTTCGCAATGGCAGTGACATCTCCTGACGAAAGCTTTTCGATTTGATGAATAGTCGTTTCATCGACTGTGGAGAAATCACATTCCTCTATCATTTGATCAATCATCCCCTGAAGCCCAAGCTTTCGCCCGTCTTCCGGTGAAAAAATACGGGCGATCCCATACTCATGAAGCTCTCTAATTTCCTTCGGAATGATCACTCCGCCGCCTCCGCCATAAATGCGAATGTGCGGCGCCCCTTTTTCTTTTAATAAATCGTACATGTATTTAAAGTATTCCACATGACCGCCTTGGTAGGAGGAGACTGCAATCCCCTGTACATCCTCTTGAATCGCGGCATTGACAACCTCCTCCACCGAACGGTTATGGCCAAGGTGAATGACCTCTGCACCGCTCGCCTGAAGAATTCGCCGCATGATGTTGATGGAGGCATCATGGCCGTCGAACAAACTTGATGCCGTGACAAAACGGATATGGTGCTTTGGCTGATATTTTCCCATCCTCTTTCCTCCTATTCTTTCATTTTCCGTTTGCCAGCTTTATTTCTTTTCACAAGCCAACCTATTTTCGAAGATTTTCTAGCTCTTCCCGTGAAGCTGTCCCAAGCCGGAAAATAAAACTTGCGTCTGCAGGTCAATGTACTCTTCCAACGTAAATAATTTTCTTAACGCCCATCGGCGGAAAGCCCACATCTGACCTTGGACAAAAATATCATGAGCAATGATTTTCACCTGTTTTTCCGTTATACTAAGCTCGCCATTTTCTACACAGTCATTCAGCAGGTTTTCAAACATGGCGACCATTTCGATTTCCTTTTTTAACACATAGGGCAGAGCATCCTTTGATAGCGATTTGACTTCTTGATACATGATGAGAACTTCTTCCTGCATTTCATCCATCACGTGATAGAAATTAGCAATTCCTACCTTCAAGCTCTCAAGGGTTCCTTTTTTATGATCCAGCGCCTGGTCGAGCCGCTCGCGGACATGGTCATAAATTTGATCACATACAAGATACAGCACATCTTCTTTCGTACGGATGTATTCATAAAGCGTCCCTATGCTGAACCCAGCAGCCTTCGCAATTTCCCTGGTTGTTGTCCGATGAAATCCCTTTTGCTTAAAAAGGGCTACCGCTCCTTTAATCATCTGCTCGCGCCGTTTCTGTACAAGGCGCTCATCTTTGACTGAAGCATGTACCTCCCGCTTTGTCATTCTTTTGCCATCCTTACTTTGTTAACATTCTAGAAATAACAAGGCGCTGAATTTCCTGCGTACCTTCATATATTTGCGTAATTTTCGCATCGCGCATAAACCTCTCTACCGGGTAATCCTTTGTATATCCGTAACCGCCGAAAATTTGAACCGCTTCGGTTGTGACCTTCATCGCCGTATCGCCCGCAAATAGCTTCGACATCGCCGATTCTTTGCCGTATGGCAGTCCGTTTGATTCGAGCCATGCAGCCTGGTAGGTTAATAGTCTTGATGCTTCAACGGCCGTTGCCATATCTGCCAGCTTGAAGCTGATTCCCTGATTTGCTGCAATTGGTTTGCCGAATTGGTGACGTTCTTTCGCATACTCCACTGCGGCGTCAAGTGCACCTTGAGCAATCCCGACAGCTTGTGCCGCGATGCCGTTGCGGCCGCCATCAAGCGTCATCATGGCAATTTTAAAGCCCTGGCCTTCTTCCCCAAGGCGGTTTTCCACCGGAACCTTGCAATCTTCAAAAATAATTTCAGTTGTCGGTGACGAACGAATACCGAGTTTCTTTTCTTTTTTGCCGACAGAGAAGCCCGGGAAATCTTTTTCAATAATGAATGCGGTAGTGCCCCGTTGACGGCTTGCCGGATCTGTTAAGGCAAAAACGACATAAATGTCGGCCTCGCCGCCGTTCGTGATGAAAATTTTGGAACCGTTTAACACATAATGATCACCTTCAAGACGGGCCGTCGTTCTCATTCCGCCGGCATCAGAGCCGCTGCCAGGTTCCGTTAAACCATATGCACCGATTTTTGTTCCTTCTGCCAATGGACGAAGGTACTTTTGCTTTTGTTCTTCCGTGCCAAATTTATAAATCGGCCAGCTGGCTAGTGAAGTGTGGGCGGAGAGTGTTACACCGATAGAGGAATCAACGCGGGATAACTCCTCTACTGCAATACAGTAAGCAAGATAATCGCTGCCAATGCCTCCATACTCTTCCGGCCATGGAATCCCCGTTAAGCCTAGCTCCGCCATTTTATCAAAAAGCCCGCGGTCAAAACGCTCATTCTCATCACGCTCTGCAGCCGTCGGCGCTACTTCATTCCGGGCAAAATCCCGTACCATCTTCCTAATCATTTCATGTTCTTCAGTTAATTGAAAATTCATCTTCTAGTCCTCCCCTTCTTAAAAAGCACAATACAAACTCAAGCAGCAGCCCCATTTACATGAGGGTATAGCACGCTGATATCAACATGATTGGAGATATATCAACAAATTTTTCACGGATATCGACACATTCTAGCCGATATCGACACATTTTTTTAATGTATCAACAATTTTTAAGCAACCTGCCCAGCTTAAAGAAACTTACTAATCACAATCCGCTGAATCTCACTCGTTCCTTCGTAAATTTCTGTTACCTTGGCATCGCGGAAGTACCGTTCTACCGGATAATCCTCTGTGTATCCATAACCGCCAAATACTTGAATGGCCTCTGTTGCTACTTCAACTGCGGTTCGGGTGGCAAACAGCTTCGCCATAGAGGCTTCCATGCTACATTTCTGCCCCATGCTTCTCAAGTCAGCTGCATGGTAGACAAGCAGCCTTGCCGCTTCTACACTTGTCGCCATATCGGCCAGCTTAAAGGCAATTCCTTGCTGGGCAATAATCCGCTTGCCAAATTGCTTACGTTCATTAGCGTAGGCAGTTGCGGCTGACAGTGCGGCCTCTGCAATTCCTAAAGCCTGGGCAGCGATGCCGATGCGGCCGACATCGAGGTTGGCCATAGCAATTTTAAACCCTTCTCCTTCCTGTCCAAGCAAGTTCTCAACCGGTATTCGCATATCTTCGAAAGTAAGCTGTACCGTTCTTGAACCATGCAGCCCCATTTTCTTTTCATCTTTGCCAACCACAAGACCCGGGGTATTTTTTTCCACAATAAAAGCGGAAATTCCTTTACTGCAAAGTACGGGATTGGTTTTCGCAAACACAATATACACATCCGCTTCTCCGCCATTGGTAATGAAAACCTTGGAACCATTGATAAGGTAATGATCACCGTCACGGACTGCGCGGGATTTTAATGAAGCTGCATCAGATCCGGAACTTGGCTCTGTTAAGCAAAATGCCCCTAAATATTCACCCGAGGCCAGTTTCGGCACATATTTGCGTTTCTGTTCTTCCGTTCCAAAATACAAAATGGGATTGGTGCCGACCGATGTATGCACAGATAAAATCACACCCATCGTAGCACTGACCCGGGACAGTTCGTTAATGGCGATAATATAGGAGGTAAAATCCATCTCAGCACCGCCATATTCCTGCGGAACAGGAATGCCCATAAGGCCAAGCTCACCCATTTTCCGAAGAATTGGGCCCGGGAATTCTCCATTTTCCATTTTTTCAATAAACGGTGCAATTTCGCTGGCGGCAAAATCGCGAACCATCTTGCGCATCATTTCTTGTTCTTCCGTAAATTTGAGTTTCATGTTGTTCTCCCCTTTTGGAGTTTGTAAAATGGCCCTCAAAATCTTTGTTTGAAGATGAATAGAATTAGTGGTGCGCCTTATGATGTGCGCTCTATTCGTACGTATAAAAACCGCGGCCCGTCTTCTTGCCGAGCCAGCCTGCTTTCACATATTTACGCAGGAGCGGACATGGGCGATATTTATCGTCTCCAAAGCCTTCATGGAGTGTCTCCATAATGTACAAGCATGTATCAAGACCGATAAAATCTGCTAATGTCAGCGGGCCCATTGGGTGATTCATGCCGAGCTTCATCACTTCATCAATGGCTTCCTTCGTAGCGACACCTTCATATAATGTATAAATGGCTTCATTAATCATCGGCATCAGCACCCGATTAGATACAAAACCTGGAAAATCATTGACTTCAACCGGCACTTTCTTTAATGTTTTCGTCATCTCTTCAATTACTTGATATACTTCATCAGCCGTTGCCAAACCACGAATAATTTCAACCAGCTTCATGACCGGCACCGGATTCATAAAATGCATGCCGATGACTTTCTCCGGACGTTTTGTCACAGCAGCAATTTCCGTAATTGGCAGGGAGGATGTATTGCTGGCCAATATCGTATGGGCCGGGGCAAATTCATCCAGTTGGGCAAAAATTTTGGACTTGATTTCCATATTTTCAACAGCCGCTTCAATGACAAGGTCAACATCCTTTGCATCTGACAGATCCGTTGATGGAATAAGGAGACCTAATACGTCCTGTTTTTCTTCAGCTGTCATCCGGCCCTTTTCCACATTCCGGGATAAATTTTTATTGATGACACCTAAACCACGTTCAATTAATTCCTGTTTTAAGTCATTTAACAGCACTTGATAGCCTGCTTGGGCACAAACTTGAGCAATCCCTGAGCCCATTTGTCCGGCACCTACTACCATTACTTTTGAAACATTCATGTTTTCCCCTCCACCTGCAGGCTGCATCCTGCTTTTTTAAAAAGTTAGGCCTGTTTATTTGCGTAAAAACTGATGATATTTGCGAATATACGATTCAATGATTCTACGCCTTTGGCACTTCGATCATAATCGCATCGCCCTGGCCGCCTCCTGAGCAAATCGCGGCAATCCCGATTCCACCGCCGCGGCGCTTCAATTCATGCATCAAGGTAATAATAATACGCGCACCGCTCGCCCCAATCGGGTGCCCTAAGGCGACCGCACCGCCGTTCACATTGACTTTTTCCGGATCCAAACCGGCAATCTGCCCGCTCGCTAACGCTACAGCAGCAAAAGCCTCATTGATTTCAAATAGGTCAATTTCCGCCAAAGACCGACCGGTTTTCCGTAAAATTTCATTTATCACAAGACCTGGTGTTTGCGGGAAGTGCTTTGCTTCAACTGCAATTGCAGCCTGGCCAATAATGACAGCTTCTGCTTTGCGGCCTTCACGTATAGCCCGTTCCTCACTCATCAGTACAAGCGCGCCGGCACCGTCATTGACCCCTGGAGCATTACCGGCTGTAATCGTCCCTTCTCCGTTAAAGGCCGGCCCAAGCTTTGCCAGTTTTTCTAATGAGGTGTCTTTTCTTGGTGCTTCATCCTCTTTAATCACGACCGGAGCACCTTTTCTCTGCGGAACTTCCACAGCGACTATTTCTTCAGCGAACTTGCCGGACTCGATGGCGGCAATTGCCCGCTGATGGCTTCTTAAAGCCCATTCATCCTGGGCTTCGCGGCTGATGTTCATCTCTTCTGCCGTCAAATTCCCGTAAGTCCCCATATGAACGCCAGTAAAGCTGCAGCTTAACCCGTCATGAATCATTAAATCCTGTACGGCGCCGTCGCCCATGCGCAGGCCCCATCTTGCTTTTGGCAAAATATACGGCGCGCTCGACATGGACTCCATGCCTCCGGCCACAATGACCTCTTCATCACCGAGGCGGATGATTTGGTCAGCAAGCGTAACACTTCGCAGACCGGAAGCACAGACTTTGTTAATCGTTTCCGTCTTCACTTCCCACGGCAGTCCTGCTTCCCGAGCCGCCTGGCGGGATGGGATCTGCCCCTGGCCTCCTTGTAAGACCGTTCCAAAAATAACCTCTTGGACGTCTTCTGGTGCCACATCTGCCCGCTTTAGCGCTTCCTTAATCGCAACCCCTCCAAGCTGTGCAGCCGTAAGACTGCTTAACGCGCCGCCAAATTTACCAAAAGGCGTTCTAACTCCACTTAAAATGACTGTTCTCCCCATATTAAACACTCTCCCTATCTAAATAATCATGCATGTTCAATTGACTGAACGCTCGCTCAATACTTGGTCAAAAAAACAGAACAATGTAAGCGTTTTATTAATATCTTTATTTTACACAAAAAAGAGCAGAAGTTGAATTATTAGGCACAAAATTCCTAAAATTTTTGAATTTGCGAAATAACCAACTTCTGCTATTCATGTTGTTTCTTATGAGGCCACTGTACCTGGCTCTCCGCATACTGACCTTTCAAGCAGCTCGGCAACGTCGTATGTTTTTACTTTGTCTTCCACTTCTTTTGCTTTTGTTCCATCCGACAGCATAGTTAAACAGTATGGACATGCGGAACCAATGATTGTTGAATTGGTTTCCAGCGCCTGTTCCGTTCTGGCAACATTAATACGCTGTCCGGTATCTTCTTCCATCCACATTAAACCGCCGCCGGCACCGCAGCACATGGCTCGATCATGGTTGCGTTCCATTTCAATAAGCTTCACACCAGGAATGGCTTTTAAAATTTCCCTTGGCGGATCGTATACATCATTGTAACGACCAAGGTAGCAAGAATCATGGAAGGTAATGGTTTCATTTACTGGATATTTCGGAACGAGACGTCCTTCTTTTATCAATTGATAGAGAATTTCGGTATGGTGGTATACTTCCGCCTCGAGTCCGAAATCAGGATATTCATTTTTGAAAATATTGTAGGCATGCGGGTCAGTTGTAATAATTTTCTTCACACCGGCATTTTGGAATTCCTCGATATTTTTCACAGCGAGATCCTGGAACAAGAACTCGTTGCCAAGTCGGCGAGCCGTATCTCCGGAGTTCTTCTCCTTATTGCCAAGGATGGCAAATTTCACGCCGGCCTCATTTAACAATTTCGCAAACGATAAAGCGATCTTCTGGCTGCGGTTATCGTAAGAGCCCATGGATCCTACCCAATACAAGTATTCAAATTCTTCGCCGGCCTTCTTCATTTCTTTCACTGTTGGTACATGAACATCTTCCCTAAGCTCACGCCAATTTTCCCGCTCTTTACGATTTAAGCCCCATGGGTTGCCTTGACGTTCAATATTCGTCATGGCACGCTGGGCATCCGGATTCATCTTTCCTTCAGTTAACACAAGATAACGCCGTAGGTCGATGATTTTCTCCACATGTTCATTCATGACCGGACATTGATCTTCACAGTTGCGGCATGTTGTGCAGGCCCAAATTTCTTCTTCTGTAATAACATCCCCGATCAGGCTTGGGTTGTAAGAGGCTGCGGCTGCTGATTCGCTGGCTCCATGTCCTGCTGCGGCAAGCGCCAGCTGATTGCCTTTCGTATTCGCGAAGGCAAAGGTCGGCACCCATGGCTGCTTTGACGTCACGGCCGCTCCATAAAATGTTAAGTGATCGCGAAGTTTCACGATTAAATCCATTGGCGACAGCATTTTCCCTGTACCCGTTGCCGGACACATATTCGTACAGCGGCCGCACTCCACACAGGCATAGAAGTCAACCATTTGCAGCTGGGTAAAGTCTTCAATTTTTCCAACTCCGAATGACTCTTGTGTTTCATCTTCAAAATCAATTTTTGTAAGCTTACCAGGCTTATCTAAACGGTTTAAGTAGACGTTTGCCGGCCCAGCAATTAAGTGTGCGTGCTTGCTTTGAGGTACATAAACAAGGAATGATAACAGGAAGATCAGATGTAGCCACCATGCTATATAGAAAATGACAATTGCGGCTGTTTTCCCGATTCCGCCGAGAACTAGTGAAATAAGGGAAGCCACTGGCTCTGACCATGAAGGTTCTTCACCGTGCCAAATCATGTCCATGCCATTTCCGAGGAGCACCCAAATCATCAATCCGCCGATAAAGATAAGGACAAGACCGGATTTAAAGCCTCTTTTTAGGCGGACAAGCTTTTCAATATAGCGTCGGTAAAACGCCCAGAATGTTGCTACTAAGATCACTAAGGTGATGATTTCCTGGAAAAAGGTAAACGCCGGATAAAGTGGCCCGAGCGGCAAATGTGATGCTGGCTTAATCCCTTTCCAAATAAAATCAATGGCTCCAAATTGCACGAGAATGAAGCCGTAAAAGAACATGACATGGATTGCACCGCTTTTTTTATCTTTTAACAGCTTCTTTTGGCCAAACACCATGATCCAGATTTTTTTCAGCCGTTGTTTGACATTATTGTCGAACTCGGCTTTCTTCCCCAGCTTGATGTACTGGATCCGGGTTTTGACCACGTACACGAACAAGCTAATAGCGTAAGCGGTTACAAACAAAAACGCAACGAGGTTCACCCAAAGTAGACCATTCATGTAAAACGCCCCTTTCGTTTTTCTATTCTCTCCTTTGAGAAAATAACTAATTTTCTGAACTTATCTTACCTCTATTATATAATGAGTGAGCATTCAGTCAACTAATTTTTCGATTTCATAGAAAAATCCTTTTTGGGAAAAAACTAAAACAACTGATTGGAGGATCGATCCCAATGAATTTTGTATTTATTGCCAGTTTTATGCTACTTACAATTGTTTTGTGGATAATTTTGGATTTTATATTAGGCCGAAGACGACAGCTTCTCTCTATGAATCAGCGTGAAACGGGCATTCTTCATGGCCATTTTGATATTTTTATGCATGGAAAGGAATTTTTCGAGGATTATTTCAGGGAAATCCGTAATGCCCGTCACCATGTTCACGTGCTATTTTTGTGAAAGATGATCGGTTCAGTCAGGAATTTCTTGGGCTTCTAATAGATAAAGCACGGGAAGGAGTGGAGGTCCGGTTGCTCGTTGATCGTCTTGGCAGCCGGAGGATAAACAGAAAGCTTGTTAAGAGGCTTGAAGCATCCGGAGTTCAAGTAGCATTTAGTGATAGAGTTCAGTTTCCTTTTGTATTTTATTCTTCTCAGGTTCGCAATCACCGGAAAGTGACAGTAATTGATGGAAAGCTTGGCTATTTGGGCGGATTCAATATCGGAAAAGAGTATATTGATGAAAAGCCCAAGCTTAGCCCATGGCGGGATTATCACTTAAAAATTATGGGCGAGGGTGTTAGCTTTCTGCAAAGTGAATTTTTCCGTGATTGGCGGCGCGCCCGGAACAATGGGCTGCAGGAGTCTGGCAAGCCTTACCGCCACCGTAGAGCAGACCTTACCAAAGGAGGAAAGGGTTCTTTAAGGGCAATGGGTGGTTTTTTTGCCCACAGGAATTTTTTATATGAAGTGGGCAGTGAGGTTTCTGCCTTAAATGATTTCCCAAATGTGACAGAACGTCATTATTTTCCCAAACTTGAAAAAGGGGATGTCCGGCATCAGTTCGTGCCAACAGAGGCGGGACTGCTTGAGGAAAGGTTTATTATGATGGTAAGAAAGGCGCGAGAAAAAATTATCATCGGCACCCCTTACTTTATTCCAAGCAAGCGGTTGTTTGCCGAATTAATGTCTACGTTGCGGAATGGTGTAAAGGTAACGCTTCTTGTTCCTTACACGGCTGACCATGCACTCGTCCAAGAGGCCTCTTATCGCTTTCTGCGCCAGCTACTTCGCGAAGGCGCTCAAGTTTATCAATATAAAAACGGTTTTTACCATGCCAAAACACTCATCATCGATGACAAAATTTGCGACATCGGCACCGCCAACTTTGACAAACGCAGCCTATACCTAAACAAGGAGATGAACTACTACCTGTATGACCCTAACTTCATCGCCAGAGTAAAAGAGGTACTAAACAAAGACCTCCTCGACTCCGAACCCTTACAACTAGCAACCTTGACCAAATTCAACCCATACAGAACCCTAAAAGAACTCATCGCCGGTACCCTATCCTACTTCCTATAGAAAAATGTCCACTCCAGACGGACAAATGTCCACGAGCGGTGTCAGGCACCACTCGTGGACTCTTCCATTAAATTTAACACTGGAACGTCGCATTCATTTTCGGGGTTGTTTCGGTAATAGATTCGGGCCATTTTGGTTGTTTCATCTACATGTTGAATGATTACCGGCGTGCCTTCATAGGTGACGTTTACGATATCGGCTGATTCGAGAATTTCTTTTGCTCTTCCTACATTCATTCGAGCGGCTCACTCCTCATTGAAAAATTCTCTAATACTATCTGCATATTTTTGGAAATTATTCACAGACTAGAGCATTTTTCGAATTTGATTTCCAAATGATAGGTACCTGTTTGTTCACCCGCGATGGAAAAATCATAAACAATTTCGATAAGCCCGCAGCCATTTTCGTAAAAAAACTGCATTTTCTTCGCCAGTGTTGTTGTCTCCAAAGCAGCAAATGGAAGTTCATAACGGCCAGGAAGTGTCTTTTCAAGTTGAAACGGCAGCCTCATATTTACCGCACCACTGCGCAAAATCAACATATCATCTGCTGTAGCCTTCACAATCGTGCGAACTTTTCCCTCATCCATTGCTTCTTCATATTGCAAGTAGGAGGCTTGTCCCTTTTGAAAAAAACGGCCGAATACGGTCAGTTCAAATGTTTCTTCCTTATCTATTGTTGTTTTCACGACGATTTTTACCGGTATCTCATTATTCGCCAAAGACTTTACACCTCCTATTTATACAAAAGAAACCTGCCCCTACAATGGGGACAGGCGTCTATATTTGTTATTTCACCCAGCCAAGCAGCATTTCACGAATCAATTTACTTGCTGTATTGGCGGTTTGTTCGGATGGGTCATAGATTGGCGCTACCTCCACAAGGTCACAGCCTACTACTTGGACATCCGAACGGGCAATCTCATGAATAGAGGCAAGCAGTTCCCGAGAAGTAATTCCGCCTGCATCGACTGTGCCAGTGCCGGGAGCGTGAGCAGGGTCCAATACATCAATATCGATGGTCACATACACAGGACGACCAGAAAGCTCCGGCAGGATATCTTTTAACGGCTGATGGACTTCAAACTTGGAAATATGCATGCCGTTTTGCTTCGCCCATTCAAACTCTTCCTTCATTCCAGAACGGATTCCAAAGGAGTAGACATTTCGCGGACCGATTAACTCGGCAATTTTGCGAATAGGTGTAGAATGAGACAGAGGTTCGCCTTCATACTGCTCTCGTAAGTCCGTATGGGCATCCATATGAATAATCGCAAGATCCGGGTATTTCTTATAAACCGCCCTCATGACCGGCCATGAAACAAGATGCTCTCCACCCATACCAAACGGAAACTTGCCGGCTTCAAGAATTTTTTCAACAAACTCTTCAATCATGTCAAGGCTTCTCTGCGCATTACCGAACGGCAGCGGAATATCGCCTGCATCATAATATTTTACTTCTTCCAGTTCGCGGTCAAGATACGGACTGTACTCCTCAAGACCAATTGACACCTCGCGGATTCGCGCAGGGCCGAAACGCGACCCTGGCCGATAGCTTACCGTCCAATCCATCGGCATTCCGTAGAGAACCACTTTGCTTTCCTCAAAGCTGGGGTGGCTCTTAATAAACACATTACCTGAATAAGCCTCATCAAAACGCATTAGGCATCCCTCGCTTTCTTAAAAATCATCAAGTTGCTCCGTTAAATTACTTCACTAAGTCGGCAACAAATTTCGGTAGAACAAATGCTGCTTTATGCAGTTCTTTTGTATAGTATTTAGTTTCGATGTCATGGAACCGATCGTCGCTTACTTGCAATGGATCGTATTTTTTGGAACCAATTGTAAATGCCCAAAGTCCGCTTGGATATGTCGGAATATTCGCGACATACAAACGGGTAATCGGGAAAATTTCTCTTACGTCACGCTGTACATTGCGGATTAAGTCTGCTTTAAACCACGGATTGTCTGATTGCGCCACGAAAAGGCCATCTTCTTTCAACGCTTTAGCAATTCCAGCATAAAATCCTTTTGTAAATAAGTTCACAGCAGGGCCTACAGGCTCTGTGGAATCCACCATAATCACGTCATATTCATTTTCGCTTTTGGCAATATGCATGAACCCATCATCAACCCGTACGTCTACACGCGGATCATCGAGAGCACCAGCAATTTCCGGAAGAAACTTCTTGGAGTATTCAATTACCTTGCCGTCGATATCAACAAGCGTTGCTTTCTTCATGCTAGGGTGCTTTAATACTTCACGGATTACACCGCCGTCCCCGCCACCGACAACCAGCACATTCTCTGGATGCGGATGTGTAAACAAAGGTACATGTGCGACCATTTCGTGGTAAACAAATTCATCTTTCACCGAGGTCATCACCATGCCATCTAACAAAAGCATGTTGCCCCATTCAGCCGTCTCCACCATTTCTAGATATTGAAAATCCGTTTGTTCTGTATGTAATGTCTTATTCACTTTCATCGTAATACCAAAATTTTCAGTTTGCTTTTCTGTAAACCAAAGCCCTGCCATCTTCATCTTCCTTTCCGTCATATCATAATATTTACGTCCGGCCGCGACACTATAAATGCCCCTGATCAGTAGCAGAATTGCTTGCCGGGGCGGACCGAGCTCTTTTTATTTTTATACTACCCAAACTATTGAATTACAAACACGCAAAAAAGTCTAGCAAAATTTTAGCGAAATGTTTAAAACACTTCTATTTTTTTAATACTATTACTATCGTCTTTTTCGAAAAATGGAATTGCTGCCACCTGTGTCTAAGGCATTTCCACATTCAAACAGGGGTGACACATATGGAAATCATGACTGATCAAGGGTTTCGAAAAACAGTAAAAATTTTAAGGGCATTTATCTTCATCAGTTTGATAGGCATGATTTGCATGTTTCTTATCTATATTAGCATCCTTGCCTATGCAAAAATTTTAGGTGCACCGCCGATTGCGGTTCCGCAGTCTACACTGTTTTATGCTGATGACGGCACTCTAATAGGGGAGAGCAATAACGGACAAAAGCGCTACTGGGATAAACTCGACGAGATTTCCCCCGATCTTGTGAATGCTACCGTTTCTATTGAAGATAAGAATTTCTATCATCATCATGGATTTGATTATAAGCGAATTGCCGGGGCTGTGCTTGCGGATGTCAAATCTTTTTCAAAAGCACAGGGAGCAAGCACGATTACGCAGCAATACGCCCGCAATCTGTTTCTTGAACATGACAAGACTTGGACGCGTAAGCTACTCGAGGCGTTTTATACGATTCGCCTTGAGATGAATTATTCAAAAAATGAGATTTTGGAAGGCTATTTAAATACGATCTATTATGGCAACGGTGCTTACGGTGCCGAAGCGGCAAGTCAATATTATTTTGGTAAAAAGGCAGCTGATTTAACGCTTGCCGAAGCCAGCATGCTGGCAGGCATTCCCAAAGGCCCGTACATGTACTCACCGCTCGCCTCCATGAAAAATGCCAAAGCCCGCCAAGCGATGATTTTAGAAAGCATGGTAAAAAACGGCTATATAAGCGAGCATCAGGCGGAAAAGGCGAAACATGAGCCGCTTCATCTGGTTGGCTCTCATCCGACGCAAACCGTTAAAACAGCACCATACTTTCAAGACGCCGTGAAAAATGCACTGAAAAATCAGCTGCACTTGGATGACCGCACGATCGCCCTCGGCGGATTAAAAGTGTATACGACCTTAAATCTGAAAGATCAGGCAGCCGCCGAAGAGCAAATCAAAAAATATGCCGACCCAGAATCCCAGATCCAAACTGCTCTGGTCGCGATGGATCCTAAAACAGGCGATGTCAAAGCCATGGTCGGCGGCAGGGATTATGAAAAAAGCCCATTTAACCGTGCGGTTCAGGCCATCCGCCAGCCCGGTTCAACCATTAAGCCGCTATTATATTACGCGGCCCTTGAACATGGCTTTACCCCATCTTCCATGATGCGCAGTGAGGCCACGACCTTCCATTTCGATAATGGCAGTCCAGATTATACACCGCATAATTTTAACAATAAATATGCCAATGGGGAAATCACATTGGCTCAGGCTCTTGCTGTATCTGATAATATTTATGCTGTTAAAACGCATCTATTTTTAGGAGAAGATACATTGGTTGAGACTGCCAAGAAATTTGGGCTGACAACCAAAATGTCTCCGCTTCCTTCGCTGGCTCTCGGTACGTCCGGGGTACGGGTCATTGATATGGCTGGTGCTTACAGTTTGTTTGCCAATAGCGGCAAACGTGTCATTCCGACATTCATTACCAAAGTGGAGGATTATAGTGGGCATGTGATTTATCAAAAAGAACAAGTTTCGAAAAAAGTGCTGGACCCGGCAAAAGCGTTTGTGATGACCGAGATGATGACCGGAGTTTTCGACCCGAAACTAAACGGCTATGCCACTGTAACCGGCAGCACGATCACGAAAGATTTAACAAGGCCTTATGCCGGGAAATCAGGGTCAACGGAAACGGACAGCTGGATGATCGGTTTCACGCCGCAGCTCGTCACCGCTGTTTGGGCAGGCTATGATGCGGGCAAGCCACTGGAACTCACCACGGATAAAACCTATGCTAAAAACGTATGGGCTCATTTTATGGAAGAGGCATTGCAAGGGAAACCATTAAAGACGTTTAAACCGCCTAAGGGAGTTATCGGGGTATATGTGAACCCGCTCAATGGCAAATTGGCTACAAAGAATTGCCCGGTCCGCCGCTTTACCTATTATGTCAAAGGAACGCAACCGACCGAATACTGTACCGATCATTTAACAAAAGACGAATCACAAGCATTGCAAAAGAAAGACAAGCAAAAACAGCCATGGTATAAGCGAATTTTCCCGTGGGGAAAACACTAAAAAGGACGTCGGCCGGCGAAGAAAGAGCACGGTACAGTCACGCAGAAAAACTCCGGAGGATGGTCCCCCGGAGCTTTTTCGTAACAGTACGCTATTCCGACAATAAAGCGTGCTTTAGTTCCGATGATGAATTTTTCCATAACTCCTCGTTATGGCTACGTAAGAATTCAGCCAGCACGCGCTTTGATTTGTCATCCATATGGTCGACAATGATATGGCGTTTCATTGACTTATCCATACGGTTTACGTGCTCTGGCAGTGATTTGTAGCCGCGGCGGATTTCCCGATCAACGGTCATAAAACAAGCCGCTACCCCAGCGTAATATGGCCCTTCTACCTTCCGGTCCACCGTGACCCAGACGAGCCAATACGGCTTTCCGTTTGGTACCTCTTCTTGATTTGGTAAAAATTTAATGCCCTTTTCCACTGTGCTCCGGGCATGCATCGCACCGATATCAATTTCAGCTGTACCAGCCTCAATATCGATAATGACCGGCGTCACATTATCAAGGCTCAAAGTTCCCTTGCCGAAGCCTTTGTGCCCGTCCGTGGGGTCGCTTTTAATAATGTTAAAGGCCAGTTTTTTCTTTTTTTCATCCATGCTTTAAACCTCCTAGAAAAACAACGAATAAAAGAAATTGCTTAATCCTCCCGTTATCCAGGGAAGAACGATACTGAAAATCGGCTGAATCGTATATTGATCAAGCGGGGTAATCACTAACACAAGGAAAATTAAAATCCCGTACTGTTCATATTGAGTCATTTTGGCCCGGACACCGCCCGGAACCAAATCTTCCACAATCCGGTAACCGTCAAGTGGCGGCAGCGGAAGCAAATTGAAAATAAACAGGACAATATTTAGCTGAATAAAGATTTCCATAAATTCATAGAAATTTCCAGTCACTTGGATTCCCGAACGGTTTAAACCGTAACCGACAATAAAACCGATGCAGGCAAGAATCAGATTGCTCAAAGGGCCGGCGATGGAGACAAGGACTCCAGCCAGGCGCGGCTTTTTAAAATGAAAGCGGTTGACAGGCACCGGGCGGGCCCAGCCAAAGCCGGCGATTAAAATCAGCAGCGTTCCGAACGGATCCAAATGCGACATTGGATTTAATGTAAGCCTTCCCTGATTTTTCGCGGTCATGTCACCAAATTTATAGGCAACAAAAGCATGAGCAAATTCATGTAATGTAAAGGCAAATATCAGCGTAATGGCCACATACGGAATTTGCCTTAACGGATATGCAAGAAATTGGTCCAAACGAGTTTCTCCTCTCCTTTTAACAAATATAATCCATTGCCGATCTATTTCGATGGTGCTTTTAGTATACAAAAACCTCGTTCAAAAGGGAAAATTAAAGCAACGATCATGATTGCACTTTTCCGCCTTTTATGGAACACTACTATTACAGAAACATAAGAAGGAGGTTACAACATGCCATACGTTACAATCAAAATGCTCGAAGGACGCACCGAGGACCAAAAAAGAGCACTCGTAGAAAAAGTAACAACCGCAGTCAGCGAAACAACCGGCGCCCCAAAAGAAAACATCACCATCTTCATCGAAGAAATGAGCAAAAACCATTACGCAGTTGGCGGCATTAGAGCAAGCGACAAGTAATGGTTTTTAATGGTGTCAGGCACCGCTCGTGGACAAAATAAGGTTTTGTCCGTCTCCAGTGGACACATGATTCCTAGTAATAGAGTGTGAACCTTTCTTTTGAGGCTGCACACTCTATTTTTTTCCCTGATAGGAATCTCGCTTTTGTTACATAAGTTTGATTTCGTCTTTGGGGTTTTCGAGGCGTATTTTTTCGAGTTCCAGCCTCATTTTTTCTGTTTCGATTAGGTAGTTTTCGTGTTTAAGTTTTTCCAATTCCAATTGGTCTTTAAGCATTTCCTGTTGCATTTTGGTTTGCTTTTGAATATGGCTCGTGATTATAGCAGTAATGGGTATACCAAACGCTAAAATTACTGAAAGTGCTCCAACGATCATTGCGCTCCCCCCTATAAAACAAATCATAACATTTTTTGCAAAAAATTGAATATATTCTTTTAAAAAAAATACGCCTGGGGAATATTCCAAGCGCGCAGTTATTGAACTTTACCCTTTAGAGTTTCAATATACTGATATGCCTCATCAATTTCCGCTTCGGTGTAGCGCTGGCTGCTTTTTAGCGTAAATACTTTCGTTGCAACCTCTTCCTTTGGAAGATTATCAAAATATAAAATCGTTGAAACAAGTTCCAGAAATCTAGCATTTTGGTCGTTCATATCAGAAAAGAACTCCTCTAAATGCGGCATGTCCACTTCATTGTCACTCAAAAACTCTAACCCGGAATCTGTCAGTGTATAGCGATATTGAAAATAACCGCCCTTTTTTTCCTTCACCTCATGAAGAAACCCCATATTACAAAGCTCTTCCACCCGCAATGTCAGCTCCTCTGAATAGGGACCGTAAAAATGGAACTGGAACCTTTCCTGGAACGGAAAAGAAATTTTTTTCGCAATATATATCATCTTTTGCAGCTTTTTCCGTCCGACAATTTCACCGGATACCCTAATGGCCTGCATTAGCTTCGCATGATCATTTAACAAGTTCGTCACTCCTACTCATTTCAACAACGCTTATTCCAATAATGAACGTATCTGTTTCTTCAGCTCCCGCTCGCCAATACTCGATTCATCCGCAAGAAAATCAGCCGGATAATAGAGCTTATGGTCAGTACGTCTCTTTCCCGAGATTGCTTCAACAATCTCTGATTCCCGCGACAGCTCCCTTAATTCTCCATTTTGCATTAGCAGGTTAATTGGTAGACGTTCTTCTTCCTCGCCGGGACGGTAAAAATCATACGGCAAATCCGATGATGAGTCGACTACCAAGTAATATTCCGGGTCAATGCCTGCTTTCATAAACAAGGCAGTTAATTGGGTCAGCTTTTTATACTCTTTAGCAGGGTCGAATTCTACATACTTGAACAAATTCCGATTGACAAACCGGCTGCATAAATCGCTTAAAATCGGATCATCCTCTTCCTGCCAAATTTGAAAGTAGTATAAAATCACGGATTCATCTAATTTTAAATAATCTGCTAGGGTCACTTGCTCGTAGAAAAAGGATGTAAAATGGTGTGGTTCATGTTTGAATCGATAATTTTCTTTAAACAGCTGCTTCGCACGATGGAGGATTTTTGACAACAGCACCTCTGCGCTTCGTGATACAGGGTGAAAATAGACCTGCCAGTACATCTGATAGCGGCTCATAATATAATCTTCAACGGCGTGCATACCGCTTTTTTTAATCACCACTTGGTCTTCCCTTGGACGCATCACACGCAAAATTCTTTCCATATCGAATTGGCCGTAGCTTACCCCTGTGTAATAAGCATCTCGCTGCAGGTAGTCCATCCGGTCGGCATCAATTTGGCTGGAAATCATGCTGACAATTAGTTTTTTCTCAGAAGTTTTGGCAATAATATCGGCGACTTTCTGAGGAAAATCGCGGCCGACTCTTGACAGTACATGGTTAACATTCGTTTTCCCCAAGATAATGGCGCGGGTAAAATCCTCGTGATCTAACTCGAACACTTTTTCAAAGGAATGGGAAAATGGCCCGTGCCCTAGGTCATGTAACAGTGCTGCACAAAGCGTGAGCAGGCGATCATCTGCATTCCATTCTGGACGCCCGGCAAATACATCATCAATGATACGCCGTACAATTTCATATACGCCCAAGGAATGATTAAAACGGCTATGCTCCGCTCCATGAAACGTCAAAAACGTCGTTCCCAACTGTCTAATCCGCCTTAAGCGCTGAAACTCCTTCGTTCCAATTAAATCCCAAATCACCCGGTCCCGCACATGAACATAACGATGCACAGGATCCTTAAACACTTTCTCTTCACTCAACTTCTCCGCCGAATAAGACAATTCATTTCCCTCTTCCTGCAATAACAATGACCTTATTATATCCCAAAAACAGATTGGTGTCAGGCACCGCTCGTGGACATTTTGCCATTTTGTCCACGTGGGGTGGACAATAGGCTTTTTTCCCTGTTATGTATGTAGGTTATATACTTCATAAACAGTACGGTAAAGAAAAAAATCACCTAAGGATGAGTTCGAAGGTGATTATTTGAGTTTTTTATTGATTTTTTCCATTAATTCCTCTTCTGTCAGGGCAGCCACGGGGCGGTTGTTGACGAAGGCAAATGTTTTTTTTCGGCCGGGGCCGCAATAGGATTGGCATCCGATTTTAATTTCGGCCTTTGGGTCCAGTTCTTTTAAACGAGGAATTAGCGTCTTTAAATTCACAGCCTGGCAATCGTCGCAAACACGAAATTCATTGGGCATGTTAACATTCAACCCTTTCTCCAGTCAATCTATTATTATTTTAGCCAATCGGCATGTAAGATTTTCATTTAAAAACCATCAGCTTGAAAAAACCCATTCATTTTTCCTTGAACGGTTTTTGTACTTTAACATATCAACTTTGGTATTTTACATTTTCTTTCAACCGAATGCAAGATAGAGGCAGTGGAAAACCAAGCCGGCTTCCTGCTTCTCCGAATAACCCTCCTTGTAGGCATGCGACGAGCTGAACTTAAGCTTCTTCGAATAAGCTATGGCGCAGGAGCACATACCAAGGGATTAGGCTGCTTGCGCTGGACAATTCTCGAAGTCATAATTTCTTTTTTTGAAAAAGGAAAAAATCTATTATCCTTTTAACCATTTTGGTATAAAGCCTAGAAAACTTGTCCATCATAAGACTAGAACTTTTGAAAACTAAAGTCGGCTGGAAGAACCCCTTCCTACGCGCTGACGATTCATTCGTACATTTTATAAGGAGTTGAAACAAATGAAAGTTCGTCAAGATGCATGGACAGAAGAGAATGATCTTCTTCTGGCTGAAACAGTCCTTCGGCATGTAAGAGAGGGAAGTACACAGCTCAATGCCTTTGAAGAAGTTGGTGACAAGCTGAATCGGACTTCAGCAGCATGCGGTTTCAGATGGAATGCCGTTGTTCGCCATCGCTATGAAAAAGCACTTCAGCTGGCGAAAAAACAACGAAAACAACGGCAAAGAATTTTAGGAAAAGACCAAGGGGGCAAGAAAAAATTACTTTATAGCCCTCCGATACCTGCCGTAGAAGAACTGGAAGTAATGCCCATTACAATTGAAATGGCTGAAGAAACGGAAGTGCAAAATGTGAACAGCGAAATGGCTGCCCAAAGCCAGGCAGTTCAAGAATACACACCAGCAGCACAAACCTATAAACAAGCCGGATCTACACTCACTATGGAAAGCGTCATTGCTTTCTTGCAAAACTTTAAACATTCCAATCTGCAAAATGATGCATTAAAAATAGATAATGAAAGATTAAAGCGGGAAATAGCTGACTTGAGAAAACAAAATGAGGAATTGACGGCAAAAGTGAAAGAACTCGAGGAGAACAAGGAAACAATGCAGGAAGATTACGAGACGTTAATGAAAATTATGAATCGTGCCCGCAAGCTTGTATTATTTGAAGAAGAGGAAAGGCCGTCAACTAAATTCAAAATGGACCGAAACGGAAATTTAGAGAAAGTAGCGGAATAAAAAACCCTTCAGATTTTTGGAAAAATAGCGAGGAAGAGGTTATAAGAAAGCAAAAAGCAGCCACCTACTGGCAATCTAGAGAGAATGACCGATTGGCTAAGAATAGTCTTTCTTACTGCCTCTGGTAACTCCGCCTAAGTGAGCCTTTTAGGCGTGCGATGCTGATGCTGTCGAAGCTTTCCTTGTACAACTGGGCCATTTTCGAGGACCATTAAAGCCGTAAATCCAAGGAATGGATTTGCGGCCTTTTACAGTTCGGCAAATTTTTCATTACGCTCGGTAATTCTTTGAACATAACTAGGCAAAAGTTCAAGTTCATATTCATTTAACTGCCCCGCATAGAATCGGCTGCTGTTTTTCTTTAACTCAGTCAATAGCCGCATCATACAATCGGCAATGGTTAACGAGCTATTTAGCAATTCTGACAGTGAAGCCATAACTTCGGGAATAATTTCCGGATAGCTGAATTTTGTATACTGTCCGCCTTTAGCCCGCTTGTAAAACTCCCGTATAAGTTCTGCACGATCCGCGCCGCTGCCACTTACACATAGGTAAATTTGCACAGCAACACCCTTTCTTAGCCTGCGCTGCGAAATCCCAGCAAATTTCTTCCCGCCAATGCTGAGGTCATAACTGCCTGGGCAATATGATCCAATAATTTCCTTCGCCTCGATCTTTGCTGGAAAGTCGGCAAACATCTGCTGAATGAGGCGCCACATCGCTTCATAACCGCGGTTGATATCAATTCCTTTTTCAGCTTCGGGGAATATAAGGGAAATATTAAGAACACCATCATCAAGTACCACGGCCAGTCCTCCGGAATTCCGCACAATCACTTGATAACCCATTTCCTTCAAGTACTGAACCCCTGCATCTAAAAAGGGCAATTTCGTATCCTGGATCCCTAAAACAACAGTATTATGATGAACCCATGTCCTCGCAGTTGCCGGTGCCTTTCCTGCCCCGACAGAAGCACACAGCGCATCATCAAACCCAAATGACTGCAGCGCCTGAAAATGCAGGCCCACTGCCGACTGATCAATAATCCGCCACTCAGCCTGTCGCAATAAATCCTCCATTACCGCAACTCCTTCAGTAATTAATAAACCTATTGTAGCAAAATAAAACCGAAAAAAACCAGTCCAACAGGACTGGCCTCAAAAAGGTGTATACCTTTAGATAAGAAAGACTATATAAAAACGGGTGTCCACCCCACGTGGACAAAACGGCAATTTGTCCACGAATGGTGCCTGACACCATTATAACCCCTGTGCTGCTGTGATAAGGGCGAGTTTGTAGACGTCTTCTTCGTTGCAGCCGCGGGAGAGGTCGTTGACTGGACGGTTTAAGCCTTGGAGGATGGGACCGACTGCTTCGAAGCCGCCGAGGCGCTGAGCAATTTTGTAACCGATGTTTCCAGCCTCAAGGCTTGGGAAGATGAAGACGTTTGCGTCCCCTTGAAGTACGGAATCCGGTGCCTTGCTTTTCGCTACAGATGGCACGAATGCGGCATCGAATTGGAATTCACCGTCAAGTACGAGGTATGGGGCACGCCGTTTTGCCTCCGCTACAGCCTCCACAACCCGTTCGGTTTCTGGCGATTTTGCAGACCCTTTTGTCGAAAAGCTAAGCATGGCAACCCGCGGTTCAATGTCAAACATTTCCGCCGTTCTCGCACTCTCGATAGCAATTTCTGCCAAATCCATGCTGTCAGGCGCAATATTGATCGCACAATCTGCAAATACATATTTCTCGTCACCGCGTACCATGATAAACACACCAGATGTCTTTTTGACGCCTTCCTTTGTTTTTATAATTTGCAAGGCAGGACGTACGGTATCAGCTGTTGAGTGGGTAGCACCACTGACAAGCCCGTCAGCCTTATTTAAATAAACAAGCATTGTGCCGAAATAGTTAACATCGAGTAAAATGTTCCGAGCTTCTTCTTCTGTCGCTTTCCCTTTACGGCGCTCCACAAAAGCAGCCACGAGCTCATCCATTCCAACATAGTTGATAGGGTCATAAATTTCAACCGCATCAAGTGAAACACCAAGTTTATGTGCTTTTTCCTGAACCTGTTCAATGTTTCCGATCAAAATCGGTGTCAGCAGCTTTTCCTCAGCCAGGCGACCAACGGCCTTCAGAATCCGCTCATCCTGACTTTCAGGAAAAACAATTCGTAAATTGCGTCCGGCAATTTTCTTTTTTAATCCTTCAAATAAATCCACAAAAAATCCTCCTCGTTCAAAAACTCAATTCTTAGGATACTTTACGAAAGTAAAAATTCAAGCCCGGTACACCACAGACAGCGCTTACCCTAAAAAATTTTTGTTTTCGAAATAATTCATATATTCCCTCACAAAGCCAAAATATTCACCATCTTATTCTTTCTGTCTAACAAAGGTTTTATTCGAGCATCACTTGGTCAAACTATGATATAGTAATTATTGTTAAATATAGTTGACCTAGGAGTGATACTGTGAGCGAAGCAGCACAAACACTTGATGGATGGTACTGCCTTCATGATTTCCGAACCATTGACTGGCCAGCGTGGAAAATGCTTTCCAGTGACGAACGCCAAACAGCAATCCACGAGTTTTTAAGTCTCGTTGAAAAATGGAATACCACCCAGAAACAAAATGAAGGAAGCCATGCCTTATATACAATCGTAGGGCAAAAGGCAGATTTTATGATGATGATTTTACGGCCGACAATGGAAGAGCTCAATGAAATTGAAACCGAATTCAACAAAACAAAATTGGCGGAATTCACCGTACCAGTTTATTCATATGTATCTGTAGTGGAGCTAAGCAATTATCTCCCAGCAAATGAAGACCCTTATCAAAATCCGCAAGTGCTGGCCCGTCTGTACCCGACATTGCCAAAAGCTAAACATGTTTGCTTTTACCCAATGGACAAGCGCCGCCAGGGCAATGATAATTGGTACATGCTGCCCATGGAAGAGCGCCGCAACTTGATGAAAAGCCACGGGATGATCGGCCGGAAATATGCCGGAAAAGTAAAGCAAATTATTACTGGCTCTGTCGGCTTTGATGATTATGAGTGGGGCGTTACATTATTTGCGGATGATGTGCTTCAGTTTAAGAAACTTGTCTATGAAATGCGCTTTGATGAAGTCAGCGCCCGTTACGGCGAATTCGGCGCCTTCTTCGTCGGCAATATTTTAACCGAAGAACGCGTTCCGCAATTTCTTTATGTATAATTGCTAACTAGCGGAAAAAGTCTCCAAACACTCCTTGGGGACTTTTTTATTTTTCTAATCCTCAAGTCATATATCGGTATTTCTCCTCATACTATTTAAACAGCTAATCTAAGAAATTTTCTCACTTCATAATCATCAAAAAGAGCCGGGAACAAAGAAAGCTCGTTCCCATAGGAACCATTATTGGTTTAGGGAGTATTTATAAAATGTTGGGCCATTTGTTTATTCATTTTTAGGAGGGAAAAAGATGAGCCAATATTACAATCCACAAGGATTCCAACCTTATACTGGTGCGGCCGGGCAGCAGGGAGCCCAGCCAATTGCCGGGGGGCATCCTGGATACCAATCATTCCCACCACCTGGGACAGGAGCCGTACCAAGACCGCCAGTATCGTCAGGAGCTCAAATACCAGGCATGCTGCCAATTGAACAGTCATATATTGAGAATATTTTACGTTTAAACAAAGGGAAACTGGTGCACTTGTATGCTACTTTTGAAGGCAGCACGCAGTGGAATTCCAAAGAATTTACCGGGATTATCGAAGCTGCCGGCCGGGACCATGTCATCTTAAGTGATCCCCAAGCCGGAACACGCTATTTAATACCAATGGTCTCAGTTGACTACATTACTTTTTCAGAGGAAATTGAATATGAATATCCATATGGCGCCGGTCCTTCATTGGGGACATATCCACCGCGATAATACATGGAAAAAGCATTGGGCTGTTATCAGCCCAATGCTTTTTCTTAAAAGATAAGAAAAGTTGACTTCGAAAATTGTCCAGCTCCACAAGAAATGCTTCGACAGCATCAGCATCGCACACCTAAAAGCGATAGCTTTTAGGAGGAGCGCCTAGCCCC
>NZ_BCUZ01000018.1 GCF_001591485.1 Neobacillus fumarioli NBRC 102428
AAGCAATACTTCAATTTGAAAATATTGATTATACATTTGTAACCTATTTAATAATATTAAGATATTGTTGTTTATTATGAATAACATAATGGTGTAATGAGCAAAATTTATATAGTTAGGTTTGGGGGGTGGAATCATGCAGTTTTATGAATTTCTTTTAACCGTAATTTTGTTAATAATTCTGAAAAAATAAAAGCTCTTGGAGAAATTACAGAAGTACCGCAAGTGTGTAAAGATGAAAAGCAAGATAATAATGTACGGTTTTTAGCTCTTTCATGATTAATTATGTCGGTTTAACGATTATATGTAAGAATTTGACCTGATATAAGGGTTTGAAACATTTATTAATTTTAAGATGTTGTTTGTTTTTTGACCCGTTTTAGGGGATTTTTAGATATTAATTCAATGTTTTAAGTAGTAAAAAAAATTTAAAATAGGAGGGATTTCCTAATGTTATGTTGAAGTATAAATATATTTATTTCTAAAGGAGGGGTGTCTTTTGGACTGTATATGGATTGAGAAAACAACTAATACATATTCAGATTGCCTAAAAACGTTTGGGATAGCATATCTAATTAGTTTATTAACAAACCAAGGTAACAACCAAATTCAAATAAGGCAATCGTCTTCCTACTATTTAGTTGAATTATCGCATGAGATTATGAGTAATTGGAAATCGCTTGTTGAAAAATTTGAACCAGTATATCTCTTGCCAAACTTAAATAATTGTGATGGAAAAGCTTCTGACGGCTTGACAATCTACTTAAAAAGCGAAAAGGAAAGAAGGGAGGCTTTTCAAACTTTTTTAAGGGAAGGTCAAGACAATAAGGGAAATGGAGAAATGCCGCCACCTGAACATATCCATTTTCATATCTATTCACTTTATCAAGGTATGAAAGTATTAAGTGCCCATAATAAGATGGCCGAAGTATTCCAACAAGATCCCGAATTGATAAAAGTAGTTTATGAATGGATATTCAGAACGTGTGATTCTCCATTTTTAGGTTCGGAAGAAAAAGTGAAAACCTTTAAGGATATTGTAAAAAATTATGAGCAGAAAACCGGTAAAAAAGTTTCTTTATCCACCAATGTTAATGCGTTATCTTTTTTTAATCCTATTCAGGCAAAAGGGGTAAATAACCAAAGTGCATCCGGCATTAGTCCTGGAGGAGTAAAAAGTTTTGTTCTAGATGAGTTTTTCAAAATGATAGGGGTTTTACATTCATCTATTGGAAGATTAGTGAAAGCCGGTACAAGATCCTACGATTGTTTGCTTCAAGTCATTGATCCGCAGGAAATATCAATAGCAGCTGTTGATAGTATTGTGCAAAATATCAAAAGCAAAATCAAGGCACCAAGTAGAACTTACTTTGAGTTTTCAACATTAACCTACACCATTTCAGAAATATTAAGGTTCTTAATTGATAAGCAGACTGATTTATCCCCTACTTTAACCAATTATGTCCGTGGTTTACACAGTACTTACTTTAAAGATTTAGGAAATGCAAAAGCTGTTATGAATCTTTCTTATTACCACTTACCTTCGTGGGTAACATTTGAAAGCTATGAGGATCTATATAAATACAATGAAATATTCGATGAATTGATTATGAAATGTGACAAAATTCGATGGGATGAGAATTTACTGCAGGATCTTGATCAATCGCTAAACCATTTGGTTACATTTATTTCTACAGGCAAATTAGAATACTATTTATTTTTTGTTCAAGATTACCATACCAAAGTATTTTCCTATATTTATGATAAAAAGTATTGGTTAGAGCCATTTTTTATCAGTCATTTACAGGAGGTTATTATGCGTAGTAATCTGTCTTATTCAAAAATTGTTAGCGACCAAGGATTTATAAATATTTCTAGGGCTATTTTTTCAGCGACAATTGGTTTGCAATATCAGGATAAAAATGTAAGGAAATATCCGGTTCATTATGATTTGCAGCATAAATTAAAACAAAATGCGCCATATCCAGAAAAATTTATCACTTCATTGACCGAGTTTGCAGCAACATTTAATAGTGAAAATGCTAGGGTGTTTGAATCGAGCAAGGCGCGGGGAGAAAATGGCAGGACGAGAAAAAATATTACTGATAGTGACCTTGTCTCCATAATTCAGCTAATTGACGAATATGGTAGTAATATTGTAGGGAATTTACTGGTTGCTTTTGGATATGCCAAAAAAGAACAGGGAAATAAAGGTAGTAATGAAACTGATAACAAAATGGAAGATACCGAATATAGTTTCGAAGATTAATGGAGGGAAAACGCATGATGAAAGAAATCTTTTCTATTTCGATTTCAGGTGAGTTGTCACTTGATTTGCACGCATTAAATAATGAAAGAAGTGAGGGAAATCAAACGTTCACAAGAAAAGTCACTGTGTTAGACCAAGAAGGGGAATTAACAACAGTAAATGCCATCTCCGGTGACATGTTTAAACATATCCAAGCTAAACATCTGCATTCCATAAGCTTAGAAGAGGGTTTACATTTATGTAATGGCTGTTTAAATTTTGATTCCAATCGAATTGCAAGTGATAAAGAATTTACATCAAGCTATAAAAAGGAAACACCAGATGAAGAAGTATACAGGTCTATAATTCATAAATGCGTTATTGACGACATTGAAGGAATGATGGCAACAGCAAATAATAAAAATGTGGCGAGAAAATCGGTTATTGAGTTCGGCTGGGTTGTTGGAAAACCGGAGAAGACGTATACAAACAATTATTTCCATTTAAAAAAGGCTACTAATGCAAGTATAGTCGATGAAAATAAAGCCGAGAATTCTGGGCAAAACATTTTCTATCGTCCTTTAAATACCGGGGTTTATGCAACTGTTATTCATATGGAAACATCAAGAATTGGACTAAATGAAGCATCATTAAATTATAATATTGACCAAAAGGAAAGAAAGAAGCGATATAATGCACTATTAAAAAGTGTCCTTTACACTTTCTTGAAAACTGAAGGAGCCATGAGAGCTTCTCAAGCGCCTCATCTTCATGATTTTAAAGGCATGATTACAGTTAGCTTTTCAACTTTACCGGCACCATCTGTTAGCCCACTAAACGGGGATTATAAACAAGAAATTGTAAATATCACCAGAAACCTAAATGAACTTTCAACCGAAAAACAAGTTGAAATATTACCATTTGAAAGTATTAGTGATTTTACGAAGAAGATAAGGGATCTTATGGAATATGCTCCAGGAACTATCATAAGAAAGTAGGTGTACAGTTTGTACCTGACGGCTAAATATTTACCTGTATCCCTATTTTCATTGAGGGAAAGTGATGCCACAAATGTTGTTGCATCTACCTACTTACATCCATCCCCTTTCTGTATCAAAATGACACTTGTATCTTTATATTTACAAGTTTATGGAAAGAATGGAGTAGAGGAGTGGGTTTCCTTTTTAAAAGAAATCCCTGTATATATAAAGGGTTCCTCAGAAGTAGTTGTCAATAATATGATGATTAAAATCCGAAAATTTAATGATAAAGCAGATAAAGCTGATAAAGATGCAGGAATTAATATTAATTCAACTGTCAGTTATAGGGAATTTTCCTATTTATCAGACTCCGTTGAAATTGCTTTTTGGACGAAAATTGATAAGTTTGCTAAATATGAAGAAACTTTGAAGTTTTTACTTTTACATGTGAAATATTTTGGAAATAGGGGATCTTTTTTTCAATGGCAAAGTTTTAATATAATTGATAGTGGTCAATTACCGCCGGGTTTTTCCAAGAAGTTTGATCAAACGTTTGATATAAGCCAGTTAGGGTTATTGAAAAAAATGGATGATTTCGATAAAAGTGTTACTTTTGAAAAATTGAATATTTATAGCAATACTAAAAAGACGAATATTCGTTTACAAAACATATTTGTACTACCCTATGAAAAAAAATATTCGAATCGATCTTATACCAGTTATAAGCGAAGAGGGTGAAACCGTTGTTTTTATCTGATGAAAAAATTGAAAATTTGTTTAAGATAATGACGAAAAAAGTTGATAAAAATGGAAATGGTTTCACTCCACTTGGTTTTCAAAAGAAAATTATACATGCACAGTTGAACGAAGGCAGAAACGTCATTTTACATGCGCCAACTGGTGCCGGTAAAACACTTGCTGCATTAGCTCCATTTTATATTAGTAAATATTTATGTAAGGAAATAGATTTTCCCGGCCAGTCAATCTATGTTTTACCGATGAGAACTTTGGCATATAGTTTGGCTGATGAAGCAAGAGATATGTCATATTTATGGAAAATTAAGGTTCAAACGGGTGAAGTTCAAGAGGATCCGTTTTTTATTGAAGGGGATGTTATATTTACAACAATTGATCAAGCTCTGAGTGGGGCATTAACCATCCCCTTATCGCTTCCGTTTCGTTTGGCAAATATTAATGCCGGCGTATGGGCTGGAAGTTACCTTATCTTCGATGAATTTCATTTGTTGGATCCAAACAGATCGTTTCAAACCACTGTCCATTTGTTGAAACAATTGTGTGCTGATATGAAATTAACAAGGTTTACAATCATGACAGCAACCCTTTCGAGGGAATTGCGTGAAATTCTAGCAAAAGAGTTAAATGCTGAACATATCAAAGTAACGAAAAAAGATTTGCTGCAAATAAAGTCCCAATATAAGAAAAAAAGAAAGGTCATTACACATGCAAGTTGTCTTTGTGCAAATGAAATTTTAGAAAAACATAGGTATAAAACGATTGTGATCGTAAATCAAGTTGATCGAGCGATTACTATATATAAAGAGATCCTTAAGAATCAACCAATCGATACGGAAGTTTTTTTGCTCCATTCCCAATTATTATCCGATGAACGGAAATCTATTGAAAATAAGTTAAAAGAGTATTTTGGGAAGAACAGGAACAATAAAAAGACGATTTTGATTGCTACTCAGGTAATTGAAGTTGGGATTGATATTACATCGGATGTAATGCTGACGGAAATCTCTTCTGCGGAATCTTTTCTCCAACGCATTGGACGAAATGCAAGATTTGAAGGAGAAGAAGGAACTGTTCATGTATATTCATTAAATAAGAATGATAGTAATCGACCGTGGCTGCCCTACGAGAAAGATGAAATAACTGAGGCAGAGATTTATTTACAAAATGCTTGCGGGGCATATTTTGACTATTCGAAATCAAATGAGATGATCAATAATCTTTATAGTTTAAAAGATAAAGGGTTATGGCAAAAAGTTAAGCTCGAAAAGAAAAATCATGAGGGGATAATGGCGGAGGCCTTCCAAAATCATAATAAGGCCCTGTCAGGAAAACTAATTAGAAATATTGAAAGTGTTTCTATTATAATACATGATCATCCACCGGAGGATGAAAATATATATCTATTTGAAACAGTTTCGTTTCCACTTGGAAAAATGAAAGGATTTGTAGCTAATCTAGAAAAAACGGCTACCAAATTCCAAGGAATGATAAGAAGAATTGTTTATGAAGAGGACAAACTTTTATTTAAAAACATAGAAAATGTAAATGACGTCCATAATCTTGATTATATTATCATTCATCCATCAATGGCATCATATGAAGAAAATATCGGATTAATGCTAGGGGAGCCTAGCTTGAATAAATCATATAGATTCCCTGCTAAGAATAATGAAAAAATTTTAAAACGGTATAGTTACAAGATGGATACTTTTGAAGAACATATACATGCTTGTCTTTTGGCTTATAAACAAATTTGTTTTCCTAAATGCGAATATACAATAAACCGTTTTGGTGAGCTTTTTAAACTAACAAAGGTAAACATGAACAGAATTATCGATTTTGTAATAGTTATGCATGATACAGGAAAGTTATCAAAAAAATGGCAATCTATTGCTATGGATATACAACTGCAAGCCATTGCTGATTTCAATAATGAAACATTACTAGCACATACTGATAACCCGAGTGGAAAAAGAGTAGGATTTCCCAATCACTCCGTATTAGGAGCAGTAATAGCATATTTTTTATTTAAAACAAATGAGAAATACTACGAAATTAGTCATTCTGTTTTAACATCAATAGCCCATCATCATTCATCCAATGCAGTGACGTTAGATTTGCAGAAACATTTTAAAGGGATTGGGATTTTACAAAAACTATTACGAGAAATTGATTGGCATTTTACGACAGAAGAACTCAAACAAATCATTGAGACGTCTCTAAAAAAAATAGAACATAAAAAGGATTGGACCAATCAATGGGTTTATTGGCATGTTGATCCCGTTTTGTATTGGCTGTACCTGTTTTTAGTAAGGCAGCTAAGAATAAGTGATCAAAGATCATTCGATTTTATAGAAGAAGTAACCACAAATCGCTAGCTCTAGGAGAAAAAAATGATTGATTCAGCTATTATTAATTTTTTAGAGGAAATTAAAATAATTCAATTTGTTGCGTTTTATAAAGCAGGGAATAATGGGGTTAGATTGCCTTCTTATCAAGGTTCTACTTTTCGTGGTGTTTTCGGCCATGTGTTTAAAGATGTTGCATGTACTTGTCCTAAAGGTAAATTCGGAGAAATAATCCACCAAGAAAACTGCCCTTATGCTTATATATTTGAAACCCGTTCACAAAGTGATATGAATAACTTATTAGGCACAGAGGAGATCCCACGTCCATTTATTATTAGTCCCGAAAATAGTAATCAGCAATACTTTGCCCCAAATGAAAGATTTTCTGTACGTATTACCTTATTTGGAAAATCCATTAATTACATTCATTATTTTTTATATGTGTTATTTCATATAGGAAATAAGGGATTCGGTAAGGGAAAACAGCAAGCTGAATTAAGACAAGTATTTTTAGTTAATGAAAATGGAGATTTTCAAAATCAAATATATAGTAATCATAAAATGGAACAGAATTTTACTATAATCAACAGTAAAAACATTATTCAACCAGTCAAGGATACATCGGCAATTCGAGCTCACTTTATTACACCAACCCGTCTAAAGTTTAATGGTCATTATACCGATACACCTGAATTTCATATTGTTCTTCGCTCCGCCGTCCGCCGGATCACGTCACTGCTCTATTACCATCATGATCAGAGAATACTCGACATCGACTTTAAGAAACTATTTAAAAATGCTGAGGAAGTAAAACTAGTTCAATCCGATGTCGAATGGTATGACTGGGAGAGATATTCAAACCGCCAAAAGGAACGAATGAAGCTTGGTGGAATTGTCGGAAAAGCAATCTACGAAGGAGATTTAGAGCCGTTTATTCCTTGGTTGCAATTAGCAGAGTGGACTCATATTGGAAAAAATACCACCTTCGGCCTTGGGAAAATAAAAGTAGTATTTGAATAGAAATTTTTTAAAAGCCTGTCAAAAGGCTTATTTTTTTTGTCCTTTTTGGAGATAACTAGACTAAAAGGACTAGGGGAGGAAGAATCGTGTTAAAAGAATTGATTATTGATGACTATGGGTTAAACTTGCATAAAGTAAGCGAGCGGTTAGTGATAAAGAAGCATGGGAAAGTTGTAGAGGAGCATGCCATTAAGGAGCTGCAGGATTTAGTCATTGGAAACAAGTGTGGAATGATATCAATCAGTCTTCTGCAAGAATTGATTGAAAACGGTACACAAGTTCATTTTGTGGACTTTAAAGAGGAACCGTTTAGTACGCTTTACACTCCTGCTCATCATGGATCTGTAAAGGCAAGAAGAGAACAGTTGCGCGGTTATCACGATGAAAGAGGTATAGAACTTTCAAAGGAAATATTGAGTGCAAAAATACAAAACCAAATTAACACCATTAAGTATTTTTTGAAAAGCAGAAAGGCGCTCCCAATAGCTGAAGAATTAAAAGAACAAGCGGAATCTATGAAAATGTTTATTCAACGAATTAAAGCAGTAGAAGGCGAATCAATCGAAGCGGTAAGAAGTGAAATAATTTCTGCTGAGGCACACGCAGCTAAACGTTACTGGAAGGCGGTAAAAATGATCCTCACTGAAAAAGGAATTGATTTTCCGGGGAGAGCCTGGCACATGCAAGATCCGGTTAACCTGATGTTGAATTATGGATATGCCATTTTACGGTCACGTGTCACATCCGCTATTATCCGGGCAGGGCTTGAAACCTATGCTGGCTTTTTCCATGTTGACCGCTCGGGAAGGATTTCGTTTGTATTGGATGTTATGGAAATCTTTCGTCCTTCCATTGTGGACCGCCCAATCATTGCGCTTCTTACAAGAGGCCATAAACCAGGAACAGAAGAAAAGGAAGATGGGTCAACTTTTCTCGATAACAACACATTAAAACTTCTTCGTGAATATATTCATGACCGTCTTGAGGCAAAAGAAGAGTTTAAGGGCAATGATTATTATCTCCGCACCATCATTCAAATGCAAGCTAGAGACATTGCCACTTTCTTTAGAGATGGAAAAAAATTCAAGGGATATATTTCGAGGTGGTAAGAACATGAAAATACTATTAATCTATGATATTACCGAAGATAAGCTGCGGACCAAAACTGCCAATATGTGCAAGGATTATGGCCTTTTCCGTGTACAATATAGCGCTTTTTTTGGAGAGATCAGCAGAAATCTACATGGTGAATTAACCCGCAGATTAAAGCAGTTACTTAAGAATAGCGGAAGAAGCAGTGTGATTATCTTTCCACTAAGCCAGGACAGTCTTGAAAACGTGGTGAAACTTGATTTCAACTATTCAGAAGAAATGTTTTAATGGGGGATGTAAAATGCCTTTAAAAATCACAGATATTAAACAATTTATCTATTGCCCTCGAGTTGTTTATTACAATTATGTGGAACCAGTTCCTCGAAAAATATCGTTTAAAATGGAATACGCCAGAGCCCAACATTATGAATTAAATGTAAAAGAAAAACGAAGAACACTTCAACGTTACGGATTATTAGAAGGAAAAAGATACTATGATGTCACAGTTACATCCAATATTCTCAATTTATCTGGAAAAATCGATATCCTTATTGATACAGAAAATAAAGAAGGACAGCGCTATTATCCGGTTGAATGTAAAGACACTGATCAAAAAATTCACAAAAATATTCTATTTCAGTTGGCAGCTTACGCGTTATGTATAGAGGAAATGACGAATACTAGCGTAAAGAAAGGCTATATCTATATTATTCCGGAGCAAAAAGCTTACCCGATTATTATTACCGACCAACATAAACTTTATATTCGAAAAATAACTTGGATGATTAAAAAAATTATACTTGAAGATCATTATCCGGAACCACGTTCTAAAAAAAGATGTTGGGATTGCGAATTTCAAAGATACTGTAACGACTGTGATTTGCCTAATTTACTACCTGTAAAAGAAAGAAATATGGAACTTGTAAAAAGCCTTTTTAAAAAGTCAAAATAAATATATATATATATATGTTATTTTTTGGGAATCCTGAATCTAAGGCTGTTAACCTTGGAAAGAAAAATAAAACATTTGCTGCAGGAGATAAATCCTAAAAACAAGCATTCATCAAGTCAAAAAACTTGGAGCATATGCTTTAAATGAATTAATATTAAGTTGGGAAGTATAAGAAAGAAATCAACTCTACCTGGAGGAAGCAAATGAAAGAAATCAAGCCGCCTAAAAAGCCGGTGATATATTATTATATCGTAATCTTAATTGTTGTTATGCTGCTTAATACCTTTCTTTTTCCGGCGATTGTCCGGCATTCGATTAAAGAGGTTGATTATGGGACCTTTTTAACGATGGTGGATCAGGGGAAAGTGAAACAGGTACAAATTGAAGATGACTATATTACCTTTAAGCCAAAAACCGGGGATACGGTATATAAGACTGGAACGATGAATGACCCGGATTTAGTTAACCGTTTGCATAAAGCAAATGTAAAATTCGCTAAGGTGGTTCCAAGAGAAAATTCTCCGCTTATCACTTTCTTTTGGACATGGGTTGCTCCGCTGCTGATTTTTATCTTAATTGGGCAATGGTTAACGAAAAGAATGCAAAGTCGAATTATGGGCGGCGGGGGGAATGGTTTTCCCTTTGGGAAAAGCAATGCCAAAGTCTATGTGGAATCGGAAACAGGCATTACCTTTAATGATGTCGCTGGCCAGGATGAAGCGAAAGAAGCGCTTCAAGAAATTGTTGACTTTTTGCATAATTCGAAGAAATATGTCGACATCGGTGCCAATATTCCTAAGGGGGCGCTTTTGGTCGGCCCTCCTGGAACAGGGAAAACGATGCTGGCCAAAGCAGTCGCGGGTGAATCCAAAGTCCCGTTTTTCTCGATTTCCGGATCTGAATTTGTCGAGATGTTTGTTGGAATGGGGGCGGCCAGGGTTCGTGATCTGTTTAAACAAGCGAAAGCAAAGGCACCGTGTATTGTTTTTATTGATGAAATTGATGCGATTGGCAAAAGCCGTAATTCCAGTATGGCCGGAGGAAATGATGAGCGGGAGCAGACACTCAACCAGCTGTTGACGGAAATGGATGGTTTTGAGCCGGATAAAGGTATTGTGATTTTGGCGGCAACCAACCGGCCGGAAACATTGGATAAAGCGCTTCTAAGACCGGGAAGATTTGATCGCCGTGTTCCGGTGGAATTACCTGATCTTGCCGGTCGTGAAGCGATCTTAAGAGTTCATGCCCGTAAAGTGAAGTTAGCTGATAATATTGATTTTAATGTGATCGCCCGTGCGACGGCAGGAGCTTCAGGGGCTGATTTGGCGAATATTGTGAATGAAGCTGCACTGAGAGCCGTAAGACTTGGCCGGAATAGGGTGACGCAGAATGATTTGGAAGAATCGGTAGAAGTGGTGATTGCCGGATATCAACGGAAAAATGCCGTGATTTCCATGAAGGATAAATTAACGATTGCTTATCATGAAATTGGCCATGCTTTAGTAGCTGCTAAACAAAGCCATTCAGCGCCAGTGCATAAAATCACGATCATTCCGCGAACTTCTGGAGCATTAGGCTATACGATGCAGGTTGATGAGAAGGAAACGATCCTTATGACGAAAGAGCAGGCTTTGGACAAAATTACAACCTATATGGGCGGCCGTGCTGCTGAAGAAATTATTTTTAAAACCATCACGTCAGGCGCTTCTAATGATATTGAGCAAGCAACCAAAATTGCCCGATCAATGGTTACTCGATTTGGCATGAGCGATGAATTCGATATGATGGCGTTAGAAACGGTGAATAATCCGTATTTGGGTGGGGATACAACGTTATTAGTGTCTGCTGAAACGGCCTCCAAAGTGGATGCTGAGGTACTGAAAATTATTAAAACCTGCCATCAAAACGCCAAAACTATTTTATTAAACAATATCGATAAACTGCATGAATTGACGAAATACCTGTTAGAAAAGGAAACCATAACAGGGGAAGAATTTATGGCAATCCTCTCGGGAAAACAGCTTGAAACGGTGTAAAATGTTCGAGGCTGGGATATTAGCAGGGATCAAGCAAAGTTACATTAGTGAATATATGGATGATATAGGATGGCTTGAAGCCATCCTATATTTTTTCATGAATTCTTGAATTCGGCAGTACATATTGATTCCGGCTAGCCCCCAATCCAGCTGCCATCATCATAACAGTTACGATTGCCAAAATGACTAAGGGAATTGTCCATGAATGGGTTTGGTCGATAATAAAACCGATTAAACTTGGTCCAATTGCCGCCAGCAAATATCCGATCGATTGAGCCATCCCCGATAAATCGGCGGCTTGCTTTGCATCTGTTGTTCGGAGGCCGATGAGCGTAAGCGCCAAACTGATACTCGCCCCTTGAGCAATTCCTATAAATAGAACGGAAACTATTAATAATACATGATTTGTACTAAGGAGGAGCCCTAAAACGCCAACAATGTGAAAAAGTCCTATTACCATAACAAGGCCTTTTTGATTTTGAAAAATACCAGCCAATACCGGGGCGAAAAATGTTGTAGGCAGGCTTACTAATTGCATGATCGACAGCATCCAGCCTGTCAGTGATAAATCCATTCCTTGGCTTCCTAATATTTGGGGAAGCCATGTAACCGTACAGTAAAATAAAAACGACTGCAATCCCATGAACAAGGTGACTTGCCATGCAAGCGGCGATAACCACATGGCTTTATTGGAAGCTCGGGTATTCAGATTCGTTATTTGACTATGATGGTGCCGAAGCTGGGGGATCCAGATGATAATGGCAATAATTGTGAGTATTCCCCAAAAGGCCAAGGCTTTCTGCCATCCAAATCCTAAGCCTTGTGCGAGCGGAATACTCACTCCTGACCCAAGTGCAGCAAAAGTATTCATTGAAGTAGTATATGTACTGGTCATAATGCCGATTTTTTGAGGGAAATTCAACTTTACGATACCTGGCAGCAATACATTTCCAATTGCAACGCCGACCCCTATAAGTAAAGTGCCAAGAAAAAGGGTAGAAATGATTCCTGCCGATCGGATGGCGATTCCAAGAAATAAGACAATTAACCCAAGGAAAATGGTGCGTTCACTACCCAATGCGCGGCCGATTCTTGGGGCAAGAATGGAAAGGACGGCAAAGGAAAGTAATGGGAGGGTCGTAATAAACCCAGCTTCCCCATTCGATATATGTAAGTCTGCGCGAATCAAACTAATAATGGGCCCCACTGAAGTAATAGCGGGCCGTAAATTAAACGCCACAAAAACAATCCCAATAATCAAAAAAACTTTGTAGATAGTTTCATTTTTATATTGATCTTTCATGCAACAACCTCCATCTTCCATTTAAAGGAATAACCTTAACTTAAACGCTCTATTTTGTTCATCATACTTGGTTTGACTGTCAATAAATAGTATGATTAATTTTACCATTATTATATGTTGGTGTCAGGCACCGCTCGTGGACAAATTGCTGTTTTGTCCGCGTGGGGTGGACATTTACAGTTTATGGGTAGTTGTGTTGAAGGGGAAGATTGTGGCGTATGAGGACGTTGTTGATTGATATGGATTCGGTTATTTGTGATTTGATGTCGGAGTGGCATCGGCGCTATAATCGGGATTATGATGATGATTTGACGGTGGACAGGCTGCAGTGCTGGGAGTCGGAGAGGTATGTGAAGCCGGAGTGCGGTTTGAGGATTTATGATTATTTAAAGGAGCCGGGGTTGTTTTTAGGATTGAAGCCGCTCCCCTTTGCTCTTGAGGTGCTGGAAAGATTACATAACAAACATCATATATTCATCGTAACGAGCAGTGTTTCCACAGCTTATGCTGAGAAAGAATGCTGGGTGGAGCAGCATCTTCCATTTATTGGACGAAAGAATTTGATTTTTGCCCATCGCAAGGACATGATTGTCGGTGATTTGTTATTTGATGATGCCCCGCATAATCTACTCGGCTTTTCTGCTACAGGAAGAACTGCAGTGGCGATGGATTATCCTTACAACAGGGATGTGAATGTCCCAAGGGTGAAGAGCTGGCTGGAGTTTGAGAAGTTCGTTAACCATTTATGGAGAGGGGAGTGAGGATATGCGGCATGTGGATGTCATCATTATAGGGGGAGGGCCGGCAGGAATTTCCGCTGCCATTTGGTGCAAGAGGCTGGGAATTGACCATCTCCTTCTGGAAAAAAAGCAAGAATTGGGCGGCCAGCTGACAAAAATTCAAAATGAAATCATTGATTATCCCGGTATGTACGCTGAGAATGGCCGTAAAATTCAATTAATATTTGCAGAGCACATCTCCAGCCTGGATTGCTGCTGCAGCCTGAATTCGACTGTACTTTCCATTGATGATTCGCAAAAAACGGTAACAGTTGATCAGGAAGGAAAAATTGAAACCATCCATTTCCACTATTTAGTTCTTGCATCCGGGGCAGGGCAAAGGCGGTTAGGCGTTCCTGGTGAGCAGGAAATGCTTAAACGGGGTGAAGATTATTCCGCCACTTCGGATGGCCCAAAGTTGAAAAATAAAACAGTTGCCGTAGTAGGCGGCGGAGATCGTGCGTTTGAAGGAGCCATTATTTTAGCGGATGCAGGCGTCAATGTGTACTTAATTCATCGCTCGCAAACCTTTAAAGCAAGATCACAATTTATCGAGCTGGCTACAAAGAAAAGCAATATAACCATTATGACAGATACCCAAGTAACAGCGATCCACGGAGAAAACCGCGTGACATCTATCAGCCTTCTGAATCATACTGGTGAGACTTCCACCTTAAATGTGGATGCGGTATTCGTCAGAATCGGGATTAAACGAAACAGCGAGTTGGTAGAAGGAAAAGTTGACATAAATGAACAAGGCCTCATCGTAACCGGGGAAAATGGGCAGACGAGTAACAGTGCAATTTTTGCTATTGGTGATGTGTGCACTCCCTCCATCTGTTCCAGTATTGCCTCTTCTGTCGGACAGGGAGCCATGACGGCAAAATATTTATCTTCATTAATGGGTTAGATATATACTAGAAATTTGCACGGAGTGTTGGAAAATGGAACTTCCACAGGACTTTCTTATCAAAATGAAACAACTTTTAAAAGATGACTATGATACTTTTTTACAAAGTTATGAAGAAAACAAGGCACAGGGTCTTCGCGTGAACACCCTCAAAGTATCGATGGAGGAATTTTTGAACATAAGTCCTTTTACTTTGAAGAAAATTCCATGGGTAAAGGAAGGTTTTTACTATCAAGCTGAGGACCGGCCGGGAAAGCATCCATACCATGAAGCCGGGCTGTATTATATTCAAGAGCCAAGCGCCATGGCCGCTGGTGAATTCCTCGACCCGCAGCCAGGGGAGAAGGTGCTGGATTTGTGCGCAGCACCCGGAGGGAAGACAACCCATATTGCCGGAAAAATGCAACAGCAAGGGCTGCTGGTGACCAACGAGATTCACCCCGCCCGCGCCAAAATTCTTTCGCAAAACATTGAACGGATGGGGGTTCGAAACGCTGTTGTTACCAATGAAACCCCGGCCCGGCTGGCGGAAAGGTTTCCCGCCTACTTTGACCGGATTTTAGTCGATGCCCCGTGCTCGGGTGAAGGGATGTTTCGTAAAGACCCTGACGCTTGTGCCGAATGGAGTACTGAGAACGTTGCTTTATGTGCAGCGCGTCAGCTTGACATTTTAAAGCATGCAGAGACCATGCTGCGTCCAGGAGGACGGCTTGTCTATTCGACCTGCACATTTTCTCCGGAAGAAAATGAAGGGACTATCAGCGCATTTTTGCAAGAGAATCCGAATTTCGAAGTGGTAGACGTTCATGTTTTTGAAGGTTTTGACAAAGGACGGGCAGAATGGATACCACATCCAGCGGCCAATATAGAAAAAACAATCCGGATTTGGCCGCACCATGTTCAGGGGGAGGGGCATTATATTGCTGTTTTGCGTAAAACGGACGGTGAGGAGCCTGCAAAACGCAAATATGCAAATCTTTTAACGAATCCGAAACAGCTGAAAAGTTATTTCCAATTCGTCGATGAATCATTGCGTGAGACACCAAAAGGGGATTACCTATTATTTGGCGAGCATTTATATGTACCGCCGAAGGACATGCTCTCTCTAGAAAATTTAAAGGTGCTACGGCCGGGCTGGCACTTGGGTACGTTGAAAAAGAATCGTTTCGAACCTTCACACGCCTTGGCATTAACGTTAAACGGAGATCAGGTAAACCATAAATGGAGCTTGGGAATGGACTCCCGTGAAATCTACTCTTACTTAAGAGGGGAATCTTTAGAAGCGGCTGGCCCTAAGGGCTGGTATTTGATTGAAGTGGACGGTTTCTCGATTGGCTGGGGGAAATTATCCGACCATGTGATGAAAAATCATTATCCAAAAGGGCTCAGATGGACATGAAAAATCCCATGGTATCGTTTATTAAATTATTTTTTCTTGTTTTGTGGATAACTGGGTTCCTCGATTGTGAAATATGAATGTCGCAGATCAAAAGAAAATTAAAGCTACAGGTGTGCCGGGCATTAATATCGTCGGCAAGCAAAGCATTCAAGTGATTGTAGGCACAAATATGCAGTTTGTAGCTGATGAGATTGCAAAAATCTGCAAAAAAGGATTGACAAAACCGCTTGAGAACGAGTTCAAGCGGTTTTTTTTCCCAAAAAGTATTACTGAGGCTGTTCGGGTTCCAAACAGTTTTCTTAAAGATATAAATTTTTATCTAAGCTTTTTGGCATTTCTCTGCAAGTTTCGATAAGAGGGATTTGTTGGTATACTAGCGAATTAAAAATTATTAATGTTTTTAGGAGCTAGATATGAAATCCATTGAACTTAGCGAGAGAATTGATGAACTGGACTATTTACGGGGATTTGCTTTACTTGGGATAATCCTTGTGAACATCACTCATATGCTGGGCATAAAACCGCCGGAATCGAAAACGCTCGACGCTTTTTACTGGAAGTTTCTATATGGATTTGTCGAGGGGCGGTTTTACACGATTTTCACCTTTTTATTTGGGGTTGGGTTTTATATTTTTATGACCAGAGCAGCACAAAGGAATCCCAAGGTTTGTTTTTTTAGGCGGATGTGTGTGCTGCTTTTCTTCGGTCTGGTTCATATGCAATTTCAGCAGGGGGAGGCATTAACGATTTATGCCGTATGCGGCCTGATCATTTTGCCATTTTATCAGGCAAACAAGTTTGTGAATCTTTTCTTTGGGGCGGTTTTATTATTCGTCTTAAGTTTATTTTCGATTAAAATTTTTATGACGGTTCCCCTTATGTTATTAGGAATAGCTGCAGGCCAATTTCGGGTGTTTGAAAGGATTGGACATCTGAGGAAGAAGCTGCTGATTTTTGCGTTTGTTATATTAATCGGTAGTATTATGGCTTTAATCCTGCAATACCATTATTTGCAAGTTGAGGGCCAGGAATTTTTACGCGTTGGTATTGCGGTTGGTCCTATTGTTTCCGCTTGTTATGTTGGAATCATGCTTTGTAGTTTGCAAATTCCGCTTTTTCGCAAGTTATTTTTCTCTTTAAAAAATTACGGCCGGATGGCGTTGACCAATTATGTTGGTCAAACAGCGCTTATTTTGGCGGGTAGCCATTTGTTTGGCAGGATTACCTATATCCAGTCGCTTTTCGTTTGTTGTATTATTTATTTTATTCAGCTTGTGTTCAGCACTGTTTGGTTAAGGTACTTTCGCTTCGGTCCGCTTGAATGGATTTGGCGAATCGTAACTTATTATGAAATTCTCCCGCTAAGGAGATAAAACCAGGGACTTATCTCTATTATAGGAGATAGGTTCTTAATTACATAACGATAACGCCAGAAATATCCTTTCTTTATCGTTATTACCAACTGCATGCAGTTGAAATTGAAAATGATTATTTTCTTGTCTGTCAGGGTTTGTAATTGATATTTTTAAGAATGAAAATAAAAGCAATTTCCCTTCAATGGATCCACCTGAATAACCTTTTAAAGTGAAGTATTGTTTTAATTATTCTTGATAATATGATAGTGCAAGAAGAGCAAATCACCCGCCAAAACAAAAAGCGCTTGAATCCATTATTAATGGACTCAAGCGCTTTTTGAAGACGGATCATTCCAGAAAAAACCAAAATGTCCACCCCAGATGGACAAAATAGGGAAATGTCTTTTTGTGGTGCCTGACACTTTATTTTGTGTAGCGGTTTGCATAGCTTGAGGCTACGAAGGCATCGGGTTTGATTTTTGGTTCGACTCCCATGGATTCCATTCTTGCTACCATTTCTTTTACGAATTCGCTGGTTTTATTTCGTTTACCTGCCCCGATGTCGATATGGCCTTCCATGGTAAAGGTTGCACCTTGGTATAGATAGGGAAGAACAATATTGATCAGTTCGCTTTTCCGTTCTTCTGTAAACATGCTGACAATCTCTTCGGTAAGCGAAAGTTCAAGGGAAATCCGCTCGTGCAGTTGGAGCATTTTTCTTGGTACAATGAACTTTCTGATACAGGCCCATACACCTTTTCCTTCATTTTGAATAACAATCCCTGTAATAAAAGTCGTATGCCCTTTATGAACTTGGGAATCTGTTCCAACCATTAACCGAAAGCATCCACTGGGGTTGGCTTTCATAAATTTGACAATCCGCTTAAAAACATCATCAAACGTCATCCCCGTCTCCTGAAGGTTCTGAAACAAGAGAGGGTTGATCATATTTTTCCTCATAACACATCACATCTTTTCATTCTAATAATATCCCTTTTCCCTTTTTATTTCCATTTTATGAGTCAGATATATACATGTGCATCGTTGGGGGGTAACGTTGGGTGTCAGGCACCGCTCGTGGACAAAACGCAATTTTGTCCACGGTGGGTGGACAGTTTTGTTTTAAATCTCAATTGATCACTTTTTGAAAATAGTTTTGCTTTTATAGTTAGGAGGCGGAATACTTGAGGTTGATTTCTTCGGATGTATTCATTTTTCTTGAATCCTTAGGCATGTTTGGGAGCAGCTGGTATTGCTAAAAAAGTCCAAGTAAGTTCGGTAGCAAAGAATTGAAAACGCTTTACGTACAAAATTAATTGAAGTACAATTTAAACAGAAGTTTACAGAATAAACAAAAGTTTAAATCAAATGAGGTGAGTGTGTGACAGGAGGTATGACTGAGAAGGAACAGCTGGTTTTTAGTTTAATACGAAAAAATCCTTATATTTCCCAGCAGGAGCTTGCTGAAGCTGTCGGATTATCGCGGCCTTCAGTAGCTAATATTGTATCCGGGCTGACGAGAAAGGGTCATATTTTAGGAAGAGCTTATATTTTAAACGAATCAAAGGAAATCGTTTGCATTGGCGGGGCTAACTTAGACCGTAAATTCTATCTCAAAGACCAGGCACAGTCGGGGACTTCCAACCCGGTCAAATCCGTTCGCAGCGTAGGAGGTGTAGCCCGTAATATCGCTGAGAACCTTGGGCGGCTCGGAATGGAGGTAACGTTAATCACAGCTTGTGGCTCGGATAGTGACTGGGCATTCATTGAAGAATCGTCTTCTTTATATATGAACCTAGAAAAAGCAGCAAAAATACGGGGGATGTCCACCGGTTCATATACTGCCGTATTAGACCCAAATGGGGAGTTAGTCATTGCCCTTGCTGACATGGAGGTATATGAATTGCTGACACCAGGACTCCTTTTAAAACAGGAGCTGTTGTTAAGCAGAGCAAAATGCATCATTGCCGATTTAAACTGTCCTAAGGAAACACTGCAATTTTTATGTCATTTTGCCAAAAAACACGAAAGACCACTGGTTCTAATACCAGTTTCATCGCCAAAAATGAAGCATCTTCCGGATGACTTAAATGGTATTACCTGGTTGATTACCAATCGTGATGAATCGGAAAATTATTTTAAAAGTAAAATTACAAATCGAACGGAATGGTGCCAGGCACTTGAAAAATGGTTATCTCTTGGCATTTTAAATGCCATTATTACCGATGGAAAAAACGGAGCGATGGTTGGCAATAAGACAGAGGGGATTTTTCATATTCCTTCAATTGAAACAATGGAAATAGTCGATGTTACCGGAGCTGGTGATGCGTTTTCGGCCGCGGTCATTTATTCATGGCTTGAAGGGAATAACTTGCGTGACATTGCAAAGGCTGGGACAGTCAATGCTGTTAAAACATTGAGATCAGCCTACACGGTAAGACAGGATTTATCCCCTGCACAATTACGAAAAGACATGGAGGAATTTGAATGAACCAATATATTTCATTTTCAGAAGAAGTACGGACTGCAAAAGAACAGGGAAAACCCATTGTTGCATTGGAGTCTACCATCATCTCACATGGAATGCCTTATCCACAAAACGTTCAAACCGCTCGCGAAGTAGAACAAATGATCCGCGAGAATGGCGCTATTCCAGCCACAATTGCCATTTTAGATGGGAAAATTAAAATCGGCTTATCGGATTCGGAACTTGAAATGTTCGGAAAAAGCTCAGATGTAGCAAAAGCATCGCGCCGTGATTTGGCATATTTGCTTGCCACGAAGAAAAAGGGAGCGACAACGGTCGCAGCGACGATGATTTGTGCAGAATTGGCAGGCATCCCTATCTTCGTTACAGGAGGAATTGGCGGCGTACACCGCGGGGCTGAAACGACGATGGATATATCGGCTGACCTTGAAGAGCTGGCACAAACCAATGTGGCAGTCATTTGTGCCGGAGCCAAATCCATTCTGGACTTGGGGTTGACCTTGGAATACTTGGAAACAAAGGGGGTACCTGTAATCGGCTATCAAACTGATATACTGCCGGCTTTTTATACACGCACAAGTAATTTTTCAGTTAACTTCCGTGCCAATGATGTTGAGACTATTGCCGCTACATTAAAGACAAAGTGGGATTTAAACCTAAAAGGCGGCGCCGTCATTGCCAACCCCATTCCAGAAGAACATGCAATGGATGAAAAAACAATCACAGCTGTAATTGAATCGGCTTTGAAGGAAGCAAATGAACAGCACATATCCGGCAAAGAAGTCACCCCATTCCTGCTCGCAAAAGTCAAAGACTTAACAGGTGGCAAAAGCTTAGAATCCAACATTGCCCTTGTAAAAAACAATGCCGTACTAGGAGCAAAACTCGCTGTCAGTTTCACAGCTTTATAAGGTATCCCTTTATAAGGTATCCCTTTATAGGGTGTCACTTTATATGGTGTCAGGCACCACTCGTGGACAAAACGCAATTTTGTCCACCCAGGATGGACAATTCTTTTATTTTGTCTTTTTGCGGTGCCTGACACCAAATACTAGTGTTAACTAAAAACTTTTTTTAGTTGACAAAAGATCCTCCACCGCTTTATTTTAATTTTAGTTGGAATTTTATTTTAGGGTGGGAGATTATGAGATGAAGAAATTAAGAGCGCTTGATATTACCCTTGTTGGTATGTTTGTGGCGTTGACAGCCATTGGGGCGAATATTACTTCGATTGCGCCGTTTTTGCATGTTGGCGGTGTGCCGATTACATTGCAGACGTTTTTTGCCGTGTTGGCCGGCTTAATTTTGGGGAGCAGGATAGGCGCAATTGCCATGATTGTTTATATGTTGGTTGGATTGGTAGGTGTGCCCGTTTTTGCTGGCTTTAGCGGCGGGCTTCGGATCATCTTTAGTCCGACATTTGGTTTCATTGTTTCCTTTATTTTTGTCGCATTCATCATAGGTAAGATCATAGAAAGAAAGACAAGCTTATCAGCCTACATTACCGCTGCTTTAATTGGAATGGCTGTAAACTACCTGTTTGGAACAAACTGGATGTATTTTACCTTTAAACTATGGGCAGCTGCACCGGCTGGATTTACATACAAAATGGCCTGGTTATGGATGATTCCACCCCTGCCCAAAGATATCATCCTCTCCATTTTAGCAGGAGTTCTTGCTCACCGACTAGAAAAAACCGTCCTCTCAAAAGGACAATTTAAAAACGTAAAAAGAGCATCTTAAAAAGGTGTCAGGCACCGCTCGTGGACATTTGTCCGTCTCCAGTGGACATTTGGAAGCTACAGCGGTGTTTTTTTTGGTGTTTTTATAATGTAAGAATTTATAAGTTCCGACTTTGAAAATTGCCCAGCTCCCGGCGCCTAGCCCCACGGGACAAAAACTAGACTTTTAGTGCAGAACATTTGCCTGTCGGGGCTGACCAAGGCGCTTGCTCTTTTCTTGTTCCCCTAATAATTTCCTTTCAATTTTTCGTGTTTCTTCGATATACTTTAGGTAAGTTTGTCGGAGAAGTGGTGAGGTTATGGTTGAGAATACGATGAAGAAAGTTGTGGAAGCCAGTTATTTGACGGCTGAGAAGGCTTGGAGTTATCGGACGATTTTGCGTTTTTTCTTTATTCAGCATGAGAGAATGAGAGATTATATTACTCCAGAAGAAATTTTTAATTATTTGAAAGACATTTCGGAATTTCAAACCTATACAGAGGAGCAGCTGCACCTGGATCTTGCCCAGCTGGTGAAGTGGAATAACCTGATCGCCCGCCAAGATATGGGAAACGCAAAAACAATTGAGGAATATAAAAAGAAGCGATTCCGTTACCAGTGTACCCCATATACTGTTGAAATTGAGCGGATGCTGCAAAGTTTAGAAAAACTTGGTGACTCTTTCAAAGGATCCTTGGAGCGGACACAGTTCGACAGGCTCTTGCAGGCACTCATCCAGCTAGAAAAAGAGCTGGCTCCCAAACCTCAGCCTAATAATGAAGAAATCGCGCAAATATGGGACGACATTTTCAGCTACTTCCGCAATATCCGCCGCAACACCGCGGACTATATCGCCTATATCAATAGTGAAAAAACAGAGGAACAAATGCAGACAGAGGCATTTCTTGTTTATAAAAATCAATTTACCGCCTACTTACGCGATTTCATTGTTTCCCTGCAAAAAACATCCATGCAAATCCAGCAAAGGCTAACCGAACTTAACGATGAAAAATGTGCGCAAATTTATGAAGCTGTCATGCAGCATAAACTCTCGATTCCACGTTTGGAAGATGCGGGACTTTCAAAAGAAGAGCTGCTGGAGGAACATGTCGATCTTTGGCAGTCACTATACCAATGGTTCCTTGGCAGCCCGAACCATCAAAGCGAACTTGATATGCTGCAGCTGCAAACAAATGAAATGATTCGCAGAATTACCCGCTACGTGCAGCGAATTGGAGAGCGCCATCAAAATTTTCGCAGCAGGAGAAAAGATTATCTTCATCTCGCAAAATGGTTTTCCGGCCTCGAAGATATACGGGAAGCACATAAGCTTTCCGCAGTCGTGTTCGGGACGATTGAAACCCGGCATATGATGAGCGAAGCGATGCCGACTGAAGATATTTATGCCGATGTTTGGGATATAAAGCCGCTTGAACTTACAATTAAACCCCGAACCAACCGCTACCGTGAAAAAACAAAGCCGGGAGCTATAATCGGCAACCAGGCCGAAAAAGAAACAATGCGAAAGCTTTATTTGCTACAGTTGGAAGAAGAAAAGCAGCTAATCCAAAAATATATGAAAAATAACCGCATCCAAATTTCTGAACTTCCGGTGATCGAGCCGTTTGTACGGAAAATGCTATTGACATGGATCGGAAAATCAATGGCAACCAAGGAGCAAAAGGTCAAAACAGACTTTGGCATGACCGTTAAAGTTACACTCGATGAACATAACCGGGTTTACCTTCGCTCTGAAGACGGTATGTTAGAAATGCCTGATGCTGAACTGATTTTTTCCGAAAGCTAATGAGATGGGGCTTATCTTTAGAACTTCACCGTTGTTGATTTCAATTTTTTACTATGGATCCTTAACACTGGAGTATGTCTTGCAAGCTAATATTTTTTTGCAAGGGGAAGATTCCGAGCAAAAGTATTACCAATACTCTACTGATTTTTACAGGAGGTGATTGCCCCATGGAAGACCAATTATTCGATGAAAAAGCCCAGCAGGCCCTAAGATTGCTTTTCGACCATTATTGGATTTTGCGTTCGGAGCGGCCGGAGTGGTACCAAATAATTCGTGAACGGGAAAAAGTGCTCCGCCGCTATATTGATGAAAAGTTTGGCCTCCGTCTGATCATCCATCGCTACTTTGCTAAGCTGGAAAAAATTCCAGTCGAGCCGGAAAGCTGGATGGGAATCCAGCAATTTCAGGAGCCAATGGACTATGCTATCTTTTCGTGCGCGCTGTCGTTTATCGAAGGAAAAGCCATCGATGAACAGTTTTTGCTTTCTGAGTTATGTGAGAGCATCCGTGCTGATTATCCGGGAGATATCCCACTTGATTGGACGATTTACACCCATCGAAAATCATTAATCAGAGCTGTCCAGGTGATGATGAATTTCCACTTAATCCGCGCAATTGATGGTGATGTAAACAAATTTGATAATGACCAGGAACAGGAAGCACTTTATGAAGTGACGATTTACAGCCGTTACTTCATGCGTTCCTATCCGGACGATCTTTTCCGTTATACGAATTGGGAAGATATTTTAAGTCAAGAATGGAAACTACAAGGTGATGATGAGCGCAGGAAAAGAGTGTATCGCAAGCTTTTCATCTCTCCTGTCATTTATCGGAAGCAGCAAAACGACCCGGATTTTCTTTACTTGCGTACCTTCCGCAACCGAATTCTGGATGATATTGAAAAGCATACCGCTTTCCAATTTGCGTTATATAAAAATGCAGGCATGCTGACAACAGCTGAGCCAAAAGCTTTCCAAACGACTTTTCCCGACCAAAAAGGAACGAGTGACATCATCTTGCAAATGTCCGGTGAAATTCATGCCCGAAAGGACGATTTTATTCCAAACGAATGGGGTGAAATTTTATTAACAAGAGGAGAGTTCGAAGCTTTACTTGACAGCTTGAGAAGAAAATATAGCGAGGGCTGGACGAAATCGTACCGTGATTCTTCTCTGGCTGCACTTGCTGATGAATTGCTGCAAGTAATGGAATCATGGCTTATGGCAGAGGTCCATGCGGAAACAGGCATGATTATGTTAAAGCCGCTGTTAGGTCTGCTTTCAGGCGCTTACCCGAAAGATTTTATGAAGGAAGTGGAAGCCAATGAATAAATGGAAAATGAACCGAGCTGGGCTGCTGAACTTCTGGTACTATGATGAAGAAATTTTTGATTTTACCGACGGCAAGCTGTTGCTCCGCGGCAGCAACGGTTCCGGAAAATCTGTCACGATGCAGAGCTTTCTTCCGGTATTGCTAGATGGGAAGAAAACGCCTGACCGGCTCGACCCGTTCGGATCAAAAGCACGGAGAATGGAAGATTATCTCCTAGGTGAAAAAGATGTAGCTGGACGCGATGAACGGACAGGGTATTTATTTCTGGAATATAAAAAGGAAGACAGCCAGCAATTTATCACCACTGGAATCGGCCTGCAGGCAAAGCGCCATCGGGAAATGAAATTCTGGGGTTTCGTCATCACCGATAACCGACGAATTGGCGTGGACTTTCAGCTGTACCAGTCCCATCAGGGAGAAAAAATTCCCCTGTCCGCAAAGGAGCTGGAGAACCGAATTGGCGAAGGCGGCGAGGTAGTGCGCGGCCAGAAGGAATATATGAGCCTGGTGAACAAGTACATTTTTGGTTTCCAAACGCTTGAGGCCTATGATGAATTAATCAAACTTTTGATTCAGCTCCGCAGCCCGAAGCTATCAAAAGATTTCCGCCCGACCGTGATTTACGAGATTCTTGAGTCATCCCTGCCACCCCTTAGTGATGATGACTTAAGGCATTTATCCGATACGATTGAAAATATGGATCAGGCAAGGCAGCAGCTTGAACAACTGGAGCGAGAGCACCGGGCTGCGAAGAAACTCGTCGATGTTTATGATACGTACAATCGTTATATTTTAGCCGAAAAAGCAGATTATGTGCTGAAAACGGAAAAGAGTTATCAAACAGCATTAAAAAATAAGCAGGATACGGAAATGCTGATTGAGCAGTTAAACGAGGAAATAAGCGGGCTTCAAACCAACCAGGAAGAATTGAAGCGGAGAAAAACAGTTGCTGAAGGAGAGCGGGAACGTCTAAACCGGCATGAAGTATGGGGATTACAGAAAGAATTAACCGATACTCAGGAAAAACTCTCTGTTTATCATCAAGATTTAGAAAAGAAAACGAGATATTTAGATACGAAAAAAGCACAAGAACTTGTCGAGCGGAAAAAGCTGGATGAAATCAGCAATGAAATCTTTCACCTGGAAAAACAGGAAGCAGAACTGTTTGATGAGATGGAACGGGATGCCCGAAAAGCTGCTTTTTCTCAGCATGAAATCAATGTAGAAGATTTAAAACGCAACAGCGGGGTTCAACTATTCGACTTTACGTTATGGAAAAAGGAAGCCGCCCGCCATGCTGATTTGCTTGATGAAATCAAAAATGATTTTATCGTTCAGGAGCAATTCCGCAGTAAAATGGAAGAAAAGCTCCGCGAGGCTTCCGAATTAAAGCAGCAAATCGATAAGCTGAAGAACGAATTAGACGATTTGGAAAAGCTATTTGAAACAGACCGGCAGACACTTGAGACTGCTGTTTTCCAATGGGTCCGGCAGCATCCGGAACTGGAATTTGAAGATGCTGCCATGCAGGAGCTTTCCCGCAAAATTCACTTTCTTTACGATCAGGCAAGCTATGAGGACGTCAAGGCGCCGGTTCTCGAGACCATTTATGCTTATCAGCAAAAACTCATCCAGCAAATCGCACAACTGGAACATCAGTTGGAACTAAACAAGCGCGAAAAAGAACGTTATGAGGAAGAACTCAATAAATGGAAAAACATGACCGATCCGGAACCGGAGCGGGCAGAAGCAACAACTCGTTTTCGGGAACAATTAACAGAACAAGGGAAAGTGTTTGTTCCGTTCTATGCGGCTGTTGAATTTCAGGAACATGTAACTACTGAGCAAAAGGAACGAATTGAGGCAGCATTAAAACATTCCGGGATTCTGGATAGTTTGATTATAGAAAATCCGGAGGGAATCCAGGATGACCGGTATATTCGCCCGAATCCATCGGTGTTTGGTCATACACTGGCAGATTATTTACAGCCGGACCTTGATAAAGATCATCCAGTGTCACCTCAGTTGGTTGATGATGTGTTAAGAACGATCCTAATTGGCGAGGAGCCATCTTTTGATACAAATGGGTCGATTAGCATCGATGAAAATGGCTATTATCGTATGGGGGATATATTTGGACATGCTCCAAAAGAAGGGGAAACATCACGCTTTATCGGCCGCTCTTCTCGGAAAAGATTCCAACGGGAAAAAATTGCTGAATTTGAGGCGCAAATAGCCGAGGTTACTCTGGAACTGCATGAACTGGAGAGAGAGAAACAACGGCTTGATGGTTTCTATCAGGAAGCAAAACTCGTCAAGGATACGTTCCCGCAAGACCGCGATTTAAAAGAAATCTACCGGCAGATCGAGACGTATCGCAATGAGATCGATGCAAAGCAAATAGCCTGGAACCGGGTGGATGGCCAATATAAGGAGGCAGCAGCTCAGTTCCAAGAAGTGAAGCACAAGATTCAGGAAAAATCAAAACATCTGGAACTCAAGCCAGATATGGAAACCTATTTTTCCGCCCATAAATATATGAAAAGCTATCAAAATTTCTTAAACGAGCTGGAAAAGGTAAGAATCCATCTTGTAAACTTCCATAAGGATTCCCGAGTGGCTCATAAGAGATTGGAAGAGCTTGAAGAAGAAATTCTTGAAACGGCTGCTGAACAAAATGAGCTTGAAAGCCGGATCAAAAAGACTAAGGCCGAGATTGAAGCCATTCAAAATCAGTTAAATCTGAAAGGAATGGATGACATTCTTCAGCGGATTGAAGAGGTGCAGCAGGAGTTATTAGCGATTGAACGGCATCTGGAAGACGTCAACGGCAAACTCCCTGCTAAAGAAGAAAAGTTAAAACAGCAGCAAGAAAAGCTGAAAGCCGCCGAACGCGAGGCTGCATTTTGGATGGGGCTGTTTACGGCATGGCAAGAAGCCTTTAAACAAGAGCTTTCTCGCCAATTTATTCAAGTAGAAGATGCGGCGCCCCAAGCAATCCATGAAGCTTTCCGAGGCGAGCTGAAAAAATATGACCGGGCGAAAATGAATGAGCAGCTGACGAAAGCGTATTATAATGAGCAGCCGAACTTAATGGAATACCGTTTAACGGAATATGACGAGCAACACCAACTGCCAGAGTCGCTTGATTTTGCCGAACTCAATGAAAATGAAAGTGTTCAGCTGCAGCTGTGGAAGCAAGTAAACCGGCGAAAAATGATTTTGATGGAATATCAAGGCCAGAAAGTAAGCCCATATTATGTTTTTGATTCATTGGAGAAAGAGCTGTCCAACCAGCAGCAATGGCTTGATGAACAAGACCGACAATTATATGAGGATATTATCTTGAAATCAGTCGGCAGTGTTTTACGGGGCCGGATCCACCGGGCGCAAAAGTGGATCAAAGATATGGACAGGCTGATGGAAAACCGCAATACCTCATCCGGGCTAACCTTCTCTATCTCCTGGAAGCCAAAAACGGCTGAAACAGAGGAAGAGCTGGATACCCAGGAACTTGTTGAACTTTTGCAAATGAACAGCAAATTTTTAAAAGAAGAGGATTTAAATAAAATTACCCGCCACTTCCAATCGAAAATTGCCAAAGCGAAAGAATTGATCGAGCTTCGCAATGAAGGGAATACTCTTCATCAGGTATTAAAAGAAGTGCTCGATTACCGCAAGTGGTTTTCATTTATTCTGTCTTACCGCCGAGAAGGGGAACCAAAGCGGGAACTTACGAACAATGCATTTTATAAATTCAGCGGCGGTGAGAAGGCAATGGCGATGTATATTCCGCTGTTCACTGCAGCCTTCTCGCGCTACCAGGAGGCGGCGCCGACAGCACCGTACATCATTTCACTTGATGAGGCGTTTGCCGGTGTGGATGAGAATAATATTCGCGACATGTTCCAGGTAGTAGAGGAGCTTGGCTTTAATTACATCATGAATTCACAGGCCTTATGGGGCGATTATGATACAGTATCAGGGTTGTCCATCTGCGAACTGGTCCGCCCGAAAAATGCCGCCTTCGTGACCGTGATCCGCTATAAATGGGACGGAGAGAAAAAGGTACTCGATCTCCCCGAACCAGTACTGCAGGAGTAACGATCATGGTTTATGCGGAATTTACTGGATAAGTCGATTTATTCTCGGATAAGTCGACTTAACTCTCGGATGAATCATTTATTCTCGGTTAAATGAATTTAACTCTTGGATGATTCATCATCACTCTCGCACAGACCGTCTTTTATGTCTTTCGGTTCTTGCACAGCGTTCTGCTGCAAGGGCTTATTTTTTTGAGGTGAAGTACAGTGAAAATAATTGAATTATTTCGTCAGGATCCAGGCTTTGATAAGCTGTTTCGGAAATTTCGTGATAAATACCGTTCTGTTGGAAGGATTGGTGGTTCGGTGAAACTGGATGATTTTTCAGGAGAAGAGCTGGAATCACTGGCCGGATTTCTGGGCAGCTCCACTAATTTTTTAAGAGAAAAAGGATCACTCCCTTTAAAAGTGTTTGAACAGCAGTTGGCAAAAACCAACTTGGAGGGGCTGTCGTTAAAGCAATTGCTGGAGATGTATTTTGCAGAGCCGCTTATTTCGAAGGCTGAGGAGAAAGCGGCTAAAAATGAGGCGGAAATAACATTTTACCAGCAGCAGGCCGCGAAGAATCCGAACCTGAAGGGGTGGCTTGAACGGGTGATCAATAAAGAGCCGGATACCCGCTTTATTCAAATGATGTATCAGCATAACCCAAATGATTTGGAGGGCTTGATTCAGCAGCTGGCCCATGCAGTAGAAATGTTGCCTGAGCCGGGGCAATATGAGCGGCTGCCATTGTTTTCTCAAAGAGTGACCGGTAATCCTCACTCATTTGACCGGACCCAGCCCCTTGGAAAATTATTTTTGCATTATCTTACATGGCATCCGGAGAAAGGATTTGTTTCATCAAGTACAGAACAAGTGAATGAACTGCTGTTAAACTATGGAATTCTCCGTGATGATTTATGGAATTTTGTGACGTGCAGAGGCTTTAAGGCATTTGTTCAGCAGAAAGAGCATCCTGTATGGGAAGCGGCCGCCCAGCTTGGGACTGTCATGAATATTCCAGTAAGGGAACTGGTAATTCTTGAAAGAATCGTGCCGTTAGAAGGCGAAACCGTTTGGGTGGTAGAAAACTCGGGAGTCTGCTCGGCACTTATGGATGCAGTGCCGAATAAACCGATTGTCTGTACACATGGCCAATTTAAAGTAGCAAGCTGGTTATTTTTCGACAGATTGGTGGAATCCGGATATACCATCTATTATTCAGGGGATCTCGACCCGGAAGGATTATTAATGGCCCAAAGGTTGAAAAGGCGATACCCTGAGCACGTTAAAATCTGGAGAATGGATTTCGAATCGTATAAGAAGGCCATGTCAGAGGAGACGATCACAAACAGACTTTCACAATTAAAAAATATCGACGATCCCATTCTGAAAGAAACCGCAAACATTATGGCTCGAACAGGGGTGGCTGCCTATCAAGAAGGATTATTAGAATTGTTAGTAAATGACATTCTTTTTTCGAACAAATGATAATACTTTAAAATAGGGAAAATGTCTAAACAATTGGGGGATCGCATGTGAGAGAAGAGATCTTTATGAAGATGGCGGTGGACATTGCGCTTGAGAATGTGCTTACCAACAGAGGTGGGCCATTTGGGGCGGTAATTGTGCGAAACGGACATCTCATCAGTATCGGCCGCAATCAAGTAACAGCCAAAAATGATCCGACCGCTCACGCCGAAGTCGAAGCCATACGTGCGGCCTGCAAATATTTAAATCGTTATCAGCTGACTGGCTGCGAACTGTACACAAGTTGTGAACCATGCCCCATGTGCCTTGGAGCTATCTATTGGGCAAGACTGAAATATATCTATTACGCTGGTACTAGTCAAGATGCAGCCCAAGCTGGATTCGAAGATCAATATATCTACCACCAATTCACCTTACCTAAACAGAAGCGCAGCATTCCCATGATTCACATCCCGACAGATAACACCTACGAACCCTTCAACGCCTGGAGCCACCAGCCGCATAAGAAAGGATATTAAATGGGGTCATAATGGTGCCTGACACCATTCGTGGACAAATGTCCGTGTGGGGTGGACGGTTGGATGTAATATAGAAGGAGTCGGGGATTATTAAGGACCCGGCTCCTATTGAAAGTTTATTCATAAACGATTCTCTATAAGAAAAACCTTTAAGCAATAAAAAACGCACCAACCGACAATACCACAGATGTAATCAGCATAGCGATCAGCGGTCTTAATGCTTTTGTGCGAAGGTCTTTCAGGCTGACATTCAGCCCAAGCCCGACCATTGCTGATGTTAAGATAAAGGTCGTGAGGTTGGAAACTCCGTTCATAAATCCTTGCGAAACATGAATCGACTTGCCTAAACAATAGCTGCCGAACAAGCTCATTAGCATAAAGCCGATCAAGAACCACGGGAATTCAATCTTCGTATCCCCCGTATTCCCGCTATTTTTCCGTTTCATCCAATACATTAGAATAAAGCATAAAGGAACTAGCAACAGAACCCTGCCTAGCTTGGCCAGTAAGGAAATTGCCAGTGCATCCGGGCCAGCGGGCGCACCTGCCAGGGCGACATGGGCAATTTCATGAAGGCTGATTCCGCTCCAGATACCGTAATGGATAGCTGATACATGCAGGAAAGGCCGAATAATCGTATAGGCCAGTGAAAAAATAGTCCCCACAAGAGCGATGATGCCAGCCCCAATTGCTGTGTCTTCATCATCGGCTTTCACGATCGGAGAAACCGCCGCAATGGCAGCCGCACCGCAGACCCCGGTTCCCACTCCTAAGAGCAGGGATAAGGCTGATTCAGCTTTTAATAATTTTCCTAGCCAAACGGTCGTCAATATCGCAAAAGCAATCACCCCGACATCGCGGGCAAGTAGACTGAGTCCTTGATGAAACACCACATCAATATTTAACTTTAAACCGTATAAAATAATCGCAAAGCGTAAAAAACGTTTAGCGGAAAATTGAATTCCCGACCTGATCGCTTCCGGATAGCCGAAAAATTGCCGGTAAATGATGGCGATTACAATCGCACAGGCCAGCGGACCGACATGATCAAATCCAGGCACCTTTGCAAGCACAAAACCAATGGCAGCAATCACAACGGTGAATGCAATTCCCCCTAGCCATAATCCAGCCGAATCACGCGGTTTGGACTTCTTTTGTTGATTTTCTTCCTCTCTAATCGTCAAAGTTCTTGCACCTTGGCTTTCCATAACCTCACCTCTGATTTTTTTTATATGATAAGTGTACTTCTGACTTATAGATAAGGAAAATAATGATATATAATGAGGATGATAAGTAAAATGATATAAATGAGTTTTTGTAAGGGGTTCAGCCAATTGCAAAGTAAAAAATGGGTGAAGGTGAGAACATTGGATTTGCACTTACATGTATTTACAAAAGTTGTCGAAAAAGCAAATTTTTCAAAAGCCGCGGACGAATTGCACATGACGCAGCCGGCCGTCAGCCAATATATCAGAACATTGGAACAGTCGGTAGGTACTAGGCTACTCGAACGTAGCAACAAATATGTCCGGCTGAATAAGGCAGGGGAAATTGTTTACCATCATGCGAAGGAAATCCTTGCCCTTTATGCAAAAATGCAATACTTAGTCGATGACCTGACCAATCATGCAAGCGGTGCGATTTCCATTGGCGCGAGCTACACGTTCGGCGAATATATTCTCCCGCATATTATTGCAAGGCTTAAAAAACAATATCCCCTGATCAGCCCGTCCATTACGATCCATAATACAAAAGAAATTATCGATATGGTCAACACGTACCAATTGGATATCGGCATTATCGAAGGATTTTTTGAAGATAAGCAAATGAATGCGGAAATTGTTTCTGAAGATCAAATGGTCATTGTGGCTTCACCCAAACATCCTTTTTTGACCAAGAGCGAAGAGCTGAGGATAAAAGATTTAGAGGACGAGACGTGGATATTGCGGGAAGAGGGATCCGGCACAAGGCAGGCAGCAGATCACTTTTTTCAATTGCATGAGTTTACTCCGAAACACATAATGGAATTCGGAAGTACCCAGGTCATTAAGGAATCCGTTGAGGCAGGGCTTGGGATTAGCCTGCTGTCAAGGTGGACGATTGAAAAAGAGCTGACCAATGGGTACATAGCCATGTTGAAAGTTCAAGGACTACCGTTTAAACGAAACTTTAGCCTTGTATCCCGTTCCGCCTTTCAGACGAAAGCTCTAAAAACCTTTATTGAAACACTGAAGGGATATATGAAAGAGCAAGCAATGTAAAAAACCCAAGAAATGTTGATTTAACAACAATTCTTGGGTTGCTGTTTCAGCTATTTAAGGCCAGCTGAAGCATCAGTTCTATAGCCGTAGGAATGGCAGTTTCATCGATATCAAATTGTGGATGATGGTGTGGGTACTTGCTTTTTTCACTTTGCATTCCCACATTGATAAAGGCTCCGACTTTTTCCTTTAAATAATAGGAAAAATCTTCAGCTCCCATTCTCGGTTCTACTACGGTAAAGATATCGGGACCGAATGTATTTTCAATCAATTGTTTCGCAAATTCGCAAGCCTCCGGATGATTGTAAAGTGGAGGGGTTCCTTCAATGTATTGATAAGTGCCCTTGGCGCCAAAGCTGGAACAGATCGATTCTGTAAGCTGTGCTGTTTTGTCATGCATTAGCTCGGCAGCCTCATAGGTCATCGCGCGAATTGTTCCTTTTATCTTTACTTCAGACGGAATGACATTATAGGAATGACCTGCCTGCATCCCGCCGATGGAAATCACCCCAGCATGAAGCGGGTTTAAATTGCGGCTGACAACGGATTGAAATGCCTGAATCAGATGGGTAGCAATATAAATGGGGTCGATCGTCTCATGCGGCTGGCCGCCGTGTCCGCCTTTTCCTTCGATCGTGATGTCAAAATCATTGCAAGATGCCATGGCATAGCCGGGAGCAAAGCCGATTTTTCCAAGCGGTAAATTGGACATCAAATGAATCCCGTAAATGGCATCGACACCATCCAGCACCCCTTCTTTGACAAGCTGTTGTGCGCCGCTCGGTGAAGCTTCCTCCGAACTTTGAAAAATCAGCACAATATTATTTTTGATGAATTGCGGATTTTGGCTCATCCATTTTGCTGCAGCAAGCAAAACCGCGGTATGTCCATCATGGCCGCATCCATGCATAACTCCCGGAACCGTTGAAAGGTAAGGTTTGTCACCCTCTTCTTGTATAGGGAGCGCATCCATGTCTGCCCTTAATGCAATGGTCTTTTTCCCTTCGGTTCCTTTTATATACCCGACCACATTAGGTGCCGAGAAACGAGAATCAATCGGAATTCCGAACTCAGCCAATTTTTCTTTTACATAAGCTGCCGTGGCGAATTCCTGCCCTGACAGTTCCGGATACATATGAAAATGCCTTCTTTGCTTTACAGCCCAATCTGCTAACTCTGCATCTACTAATTTTGTTGGAATCATGTTGTGCTCCTTGTTGTATTTTTATACAAATATATTAATATAAATTCAAGTAGATTACAAGGTTACAATGTATAAAACAATCCATACGAAAGATTTTATGTTTTGTCTAATGACAGCGGTTTCGATCACTATATAATAGAACTATCTGTATAACCTTGAAGGAGGCTGCATACATGCAAAAACAAAAACTGTTAATTAATGGGGAACGATTAAAACAGGAATTGGAGCGTTTTGCTGCGTTTGGCCGAACAGAAAACAATGGGGTGACAAGGCTGGCATTAACAGAGGAAGACCGACAGGCAAGGGATTATTTCCGTTCTTGCTGTGAGGAGTTAGGGATGTCAGTCACGGTTGATGATATGGGCTGTATGTATGCAACCTTAGAAGGGACGGAGAATAGGCCGCCCATTCTTATAGGTTCCCATCTTGATTCAGTTAAAAAAGGAGGCCGGTTTGACGGGGTATTAGGGGTATTAGCCGGGTTAGAAGTGGTTAGAACGCTGGTGGATCATAAAATAAAACCGAAAATCCCGATTACGATTGTCAATTTTACCAATGAAGAGGGAGCGAGATTTGAACCGTCCATGATGGCCTCAGGTGTTCTGTCTGGTAAATTTGATAAGTCGGCTATGATGCAAAAGAAAGACGCAGCGGGCATTACATTTGAGGAAGCTTTAAAAGGAATTGGGTATGCCGGTGATGCGGAAAACCGGTTAAGGAAAGGAACCGCTTATTTAGAAATGCATATAGAACAAGGTCCTATTTTAGAAAAAGAAGCGACTTCAATAGGGGTAGTGGAGTGTGTCGTGGGAATGGCCTGTTATGAGGTTGAGGTAACAGGGGAATCGGACCATGCCGGTACGACTCCGATGAAGATGCGCAAGGATGCTCTTTTTGCTGCGAATAACTTAATTAATGAAATCCGCAGCCGCTTAGGTTCACTAGATGAAGATTTAGTATTCACCATCGGTCGGGTGAATGTATATCCAAGCATTCATACCGTGATCCCTAATAAGGTCATATTTACACTTGAAGCGCGGCACAAAGATATGGAGATCGTCAATACAGTCAAAAACATCATTCAGGGGCTGCCTTATTTAGGTGTCAGTGAAGGTTGCGAGGTGAAAGTAGCTAAATTATGGGAGCGGGATACGGTATGGTTCGAACCGGAACTGTGCGTGCTTTTGGAACAATCCGCAAAGTCGCTCGGTTATTCCAACAAGCGAATGGTCAGCGGCGCAGGCCACGATGCCCAGTTCATCGCAAGCCTCGTCCCATCGGTCATGCTGTTTGTCCCAAGTATTAATGGAAAAAGCCATTGCGAAGAAGAACTGACCACCTGGGAAGATTGCGAAAAAGGAGTCAATGTGATTTTAGATACTGTTCTTGCATTGTTAAATAAATAACCTTGAAGAAAAACCCTTTCGTGCTAGAGTGCCGGAAGGGTTTCTTTAGGAGAAAGATTAA
>NZ_BCUZ01000019.1 GCF_001591485.1 Neobacillus fumarioli NBRC 102428
GGTGGTGACTTCAGGGGGGTTCATATGAAAAGAAATATTTATGTATTTTGGGGGCTAGTGATTACTACGCTTATTTCTGCACTCGATGCGAACGTAATGCAAACTGCAAGCCCGACCATTGTCAAGCAGTTGGGCGGCATGGAATTATTTGCATGGATTTTCGTTGTATACATGCTGGCAAGTACTGTGACGGTTCCGTTATACGGGAAGTTGTCGGATATGTATGGGCGTAAGCGGTTATTGATTACTTCTGTTGCTTTATTTACCATTGGGTCGATCCTCTGCGGAATTGCCCATTCCATGATAGAACTGGTTATTTATCGAGGTATTCAAGGATTGGGTGCCGGAGGAATGATTCCGCTATCGTTGATTATCGTTGGTGACTTGTACACAATCGAAAAGCGCGGTCGGATTCAAGCCGTTTTCAGCAGTATATGGGCAATTTCATCCATCATCGGGCCTGTGATGGGTTCATTCTTTGTAGAAGCCTTAACTTGGAGATGGATTTTCTTTATTAATATTCCAATTGGAATAGCTACGATTCTTTGCTTAATTCCATATCAAGAGAAGAGTGAATTCAAAAAGACATATATTGATTATAAAGGTTTTTTTCTGTTTGGGATTTCCATTACCCTGTTACTCTTGTCTACAAACGTTAAGAATCCCATTTGGTACCTAATTATTAGTATCATTGGTTTACTAGTTTTTGTATTGGTAGAAAGAAAAGAAACTTATCCATTTCTTCCTGTCACTCTGTTTAAAAACAAAGGGATTTTAACGACAAACCTGTTCATGCTCTTTTATTGTCTTTCATTCTTTGGAACATCCAATTTTATCCCTTTATATCTGCAAGAAGGCAGTCATATGAGTATTTACAAAAGTGGGCTTATTTTGCTTAGTATTGCCCTCGGGTGGATGTTTGGCAGTACGCCTGCCGGTAAGTGGATCTTGCGCTTTGGATATAAAAATCTGTTCATTATCGGAAGCTTCATCACGGCATTGACTGGTTTGGCCTTGTTCTTATTTATCAAAGAATTATCCTATTTTCCTTTGTTTATGATTCTAACAGTGCAGGGGTTTTCATTTGGACTATTATTTGCAGTAGGAACAATTGCTTCACAGGAGTTTGCGGAGGCAAATATTAAAGGGCTTTCCACATCGCTTCAAATGTTTCTACGAAATATCGGCACATCTATCGGGGTAATGGTGATGGGCTTAATCATAAATCACGCAGTAACGATTGCCGAAGGGATGCAAAATGTATTTTTATATGCATTTATTCTAAGTTTAGTAACCGTTTTGTTGAGCTTTTGGATTCCTTCCAAAACCGCAAGCTATCGTGAGAACGAAGGGTAAAATTTTTGACGTCAGTCCCCTGGTGTTTTCATATACTGATGGAAATGAATCCGGGGGGAAGGCGATGGAAGTTAAAATTAATAAAACAAGCTTAACGGAAGCGGATAAGTTGCTTTCGATTCAAAGGGAAGTATTTGCGTCTGATTTAAAGAAATACAAGGATTATGACACCAGTCCGGCGACTGAAACGATCGATTTTTTTAAATATAGAATCAATCATTCTTATCATTATACGATGTTTGTAGACGGTAAAATTGCCGGGGGCGTTTGTATTGTCAAAGTATCTGATACACATTATCGATTATTTCGTATTTTCTTAAGCCCATCGTACCAAAATATAGGTCTAGGGTCGAAAATCTTAGCACAAATCGAAAAGAAATTTCCGCAAGTGAAAACATGGAGTTTAGATACGCCAAAAGATAATCGAAGAAACCGGCATTTCTATGAAAAGCTAGGCTATCGGAAGACTGGGGAATTTGCCGTAAATGAGCGGCTCATCCTTATTGAATATGAAAAGAAAATAAAGAAAGGAAAATCCACCTGACAGGGTGGATTTTCCTTGCTATTTTAAAATTTCTATGAACTCTTTTCCTTTTTGCACATAGTGTTCACTTGATGTTCTCAACATTTGCAAATCTTTTTCGGTTAGTTCCCTCACTACTTTCCCGGGTGAACCGAGAACAAGGGAGCGGGGTGGGATTTTAATGCCTCCTGCAAGCAATGTGTGTGCCCCAATGATGCATTCTTCACCGATTTCCACGTTGTCTAGAATCGTTGAGCCCATTCCGACAATGGTACGTTTTCCAATTTTACAACCATGCAGTACAACATTATGCCCAACTGTTACATCATCTTCAATCATACAAGATTCAAACATATGGATCGTGGTGTTATCTTGAATACTGCATCTTTCCCCAATCATAATAGGGCCGTCATCAGCACGTAGTACCGCATTAAACCACACTGATGAACCTTTTCCAATGGTTACATCCCCAATGATATAGGCACCTGGTGCGACAAAAACGGATTCATCAATAGAAGGAGTTTTGCCTTTGTAAGGTATAATCATAATAACACTCCTAACCTTCAGAATTATCTTGCTATTGTTATTATAGCATAATTTTTCTATTGGGGCAGTACAAGGTTTTGTGAAAGCGCTTTAATAATTGTCTTAATATAGAAAATAGTCAAAATATATTGACATATATTTTTTTCGATGGTAACCTAAATTCAAATTAATCATCAATCGATGACGAGAAGAGTAGGATTGGTTCCGTGTCTCAAGAGAGCCGGCAGCTGGTGGGAGCCGGTGGCAGGACGATCTGAAAATCATCTCTGAGATGTATAGCTGAACACTAGCCAGTAAGCTATACCGGGATTGTCCGCCGTTAAAAGGAACACGTATCGTTGGAATGGTACGTTGATGGAGCGCCGCAAGTGAAAAGGTTTCATTTCAGCCTTGCGGAAGTAGGGTGGTAACGCGAGGTAACTCGTCCCTATAAGGGGGCGGGTTTTTTGTTGTATAAATGAAGGATTTAAATAACGGAGGGAATACAATGAACCAACAAGTTGAAAAACGAACACTTACTGTAGAGGATATCATCATTGCCAGTCATACAATCAAGGATGCGGTTTCCCCGACACCGCTGCAATATAACCATCTATTATCGGAAAAATATGGTTGCAACATATATTTAAAGCGTGAGGATTTACAAAGTGTCCGTTCTTTTAAAATTCGCGGCGCCTATAATCGGATTAAAAAACTAAGTATCGAAGAAATGCAGCATGGAATTATTTGCGCAAGTGCCGGCAATCATGCCCAAGGGGTTGCCTACTCCTGTCATCATTTAAAAATTAACGGGAAAATCTTCATGCCAAGTACCACCCCAAAGCAAAAAGTCAATCAGGTTAAATTTTGGGGAAAGGACAGTGTGGAGGTTGTTCTCGTCGGTGATACATTTGATGATGCTTACGAAAAAGCAATGGAGTGCTGCGTCAAAGAAAATCGCACATTTATTCACCCGTTTGATGACTTTGATGTCATTGCAGGGCAAGGGACGGTAGGTGTCGAGATTCTTAACGATTGTCCGGAAAAAATTGATTATCTCTTTGCTGCGATCGGCGGTGGTGGACTTGTTTCCGGGGTAGGAACCTATTTAAGACATTATTCACCTGAAACACAATTAATTGGGGTAGAGCCTGAAGGAGCTCCTGGGATGAAGGAATCATTCTTAAACGGTGACGTAACATCCCTGGAAAAAATTGATCCATTTGTCGACGGAGCTGCAGTGAAAACAGTTGGTACAAAGACATTCAACATTTGCAAGGAGGTAGTTGACGACATTGTTGTTGTTCCGGAAGGGAAGGTTTGTACAACGCTTTTATCGCTATATAATGAAAATGCGATCGTTGCCGAGCCAACCGGGGCCCTATCTGTTGCCGCTTTAGATACATATGCGGAAGAAATCAAGGGCAAAACTGTTGTTTGTATTATTAGCGGCGGGAATAATGATATCGGACGGATGCAGGAAATTAAAGAGCGATCCAAGCTTTACGAAGGACTGCAGCATTATTTTATTGTCCAATTCCCACAGCGTCCCGGAGCATTGCGAGAGTTCTTATTTGATGTCCTTGGTCCGAATGATGATATCAGCCATTTCGAATACACGAAAAAGAATAACCGCGAAACCGGTCCGGCGCTGGTAGGGATTGAGTTAAAGGATAAAGCGGACTATTTTCCATTGATGGAACGCATTAAAGCAAAAGGGTTTTTATATCGGGAAGTAAATAAAGACAGTACGTTATATCAAATGCTTGTCTAAAATGACATGATCGGAGACCTTTCATTCGTTGAAGGTCTTTTTGTTATGATTTTCGGTTCAGACACTTAACAAAAATATGAAATGAGGTATAATTATATTTGTGAAAAAATCAAATTAAATTTTCGATATAATATTGAGAAATGAGAAAGAGAGAGTGTACTGTATGGGTCGTAAATGGAACAACATTAAAGATAAAAAAGCGGCAAAAGACGCTAATACGAGCCGGATTTATGCAAAGTTTGGCCGTGAAATTTATGTTGCTGCCAAGCAAGGTGTACCGGATCCGGAAGGGAACCAGGCATTAAAATTTGTCCTTGAACGGGCAAAAACATACAATGTTCCACGGCATATCATCGACCGTGCTATTGAAAAAGCAAAAGGCGGTGCCGACGAGAACTACGACAATCTTCGTTATGAAGGTTTCGGACCAAATGGCTCCATGGTCATTGTAGACGCCCTGACGAATAACGTAAATCGTACTGCTTCCGAAGTTCGCGCTGCTTTCGGTAAAAACGGCGGCAACATGGGTGTCAGCGGTTCTGTTGCCTATATGTTCGATGCTACAGCTGTTATCGGCGTAGAAGGAAAAACAGAAGAAGAAGTATTAGAAATCTTAATGGAAGCAGATGTAGATGCCCGTGATATTATCGCTGAAGATGACCAAGTTATTGTTTATGCTGAACCAGATCAATTCCACGCCGTTCAGGAAGCTTTCAAAGCGGCAGGCGTAACGGATTTTACTGTTGCCGAACTTACCATGCTCGCACAAAATGAAATTACCCTTCCAGAAGATGCAAAAGCAAAGTTTGAAAAACTAATCGACGCCTTAGAAGACTTGGAAGATGTGCAGCAGGTTTATCATAATGTTGATTTAAGTGAATAAACAAAAAACGCATAGGAATTCTTATTTGAATTCCTATGCGTTTTTTTTTGTGGAAGCGCTGGATCAATAGGAGGGGATTTTGAAGACCAAGCACTGATTGTGTAACAAAGTGACGCCTTCATCCGGTATATGAAAGACAAAAGGTTGTCGGGCAACAGAAAAAATATCCTTCATCTAATCCATGAAGGATAAATCAGGAACCGATTACCAAGGAAAAAATCCTTCATCAGGGTTCTGAAAGACAAAAGGTTATTGAGCGATAGGAAAACTGTCCTTCATCCGGTTCATGAAGGACAAATCTGACTACGATCATCCGGGAAAATGTTCTTCTTCAATGGTATGAAAGACAAAACACGATCATGTAGTCATATTCAAAAATAGATGCTGTCGAGTTTTCCCCTGATATTTTATTTTTTTATAATATCAATAATCATTTCAAACGCCTGTTTCGCTTCCCGAAATGGAGTGTGGGTAAACCCATGGATCATATTGGGGAATTCAAAATAATTGATATCGATTCCAAGCTTATCCGCTTTTTGCTTCAGTTTGCGGGCATCTGCCAAAAGGATATCATGTGTACCAACAAAGACAGACATCTTCGCTAAACCCGTTAATGGTCCATTAATTGGGCTGAACAAAGGACATGCCGGATCTGCCTCTCCGGCATAGGCTTTTCCTGCTGCGGCTAAATATTTTACTCCTAATATTGGATCTATTTCCTCTAGACCCAGTTCCTCAATAACCGGATTTGTCATTGTAATATCAAGCCAGGGAAAAAGCAAGATGATGTTTCCTGGCTGCGGAAGGCTTTTTTCCTGTAAAACTTGTGCCAACGCTAAAGCAAATCCACCGCCAGATGAATCACCCATCAGGACAATGTTTTTCGATTCCGTTTTTGCCAATACTCTTTCGTAAATAGGAAGGACTTTTTCAAATGACTCTTGAAACTGATGGTTCGGTGCTTTGGGATAAACTGGTGCAATCGCGGTGGCATTTATCCTCGTTACTAATTTGTGCAGGAATTTCCAATGCTCCGGTGTTGGCTGACTTATATAAGCACCGCCGTGTAGATACAAGATGTATGTTTCACCTAGGTGGTCGCTTCCTTTCAAAATGTAGCTATCCATCCCATCGGTTGTTTCTCTTGTAATGCGGAATTTTTGTTGCAGGTAGCTCGGTAAAACATATGGTTTTGCATTTTCCACCCGTTTTTGCTCCATTAAATCCTTAAGATTTTTCTCGTCTAATAAAAATCTTTTTTTTGCTTTAAATTCTTCGAGCATTCTTTCTATAATCAGACTCACTGAACAATCACTTCTTCCAGACTTTTTTTCTTCCAGCTTTAATAATGTCATAAAGAATACATCGTAATCAAGTAAAGTACTGTTAATGAAACAAGCAGTCCCCGCAAAAGAGACTGCCTGTTTTGCACTTAGAATGTTTGGTTTTTCTGATTTAAAATTTGTTCCGTATTTTGATTTAATCTTTTTTTTATAGGCAGATAGTAGAGAACCAATGGAACTGCCAAGCCCATAATCCAGGCAATATCTGTTCCGTCTAACGCTTTGGAGATCGGCCCAACGTACATGGTGGTATTGACGAATGGAATTTCAAGAATAACAGATATAACATAGGAGATGATGGCAACCCAATTAAATTTTCCGTATTGTCCATTTGCATTAAATACATCCCAGACATTATATTCGCCGCGGCGCAATAAATAATAGTCGATTAAATTGATTGCGGTCCACGGAACCATAAAATAGGAAAGTAACAGAATAAAATTCTCAAAATTATTTAAGAAGTTACCATGTCCCCAGATTGCTAAAATCGTTCCAATCAGAGCGGTAGTAAAGACAAGCCAGAAACGTGCTTTTGTGGTAGCTTTTAACTTTGTGAAAGCTTCTAATGTTGTGGTAATCGACATAAAGGCACCGTAAAGGTTAAGCACGTTTACTGCCAAAACACCAAGGACAATGACAAGATACATAATGACGGCAAAATGTGGACCAACAAGTTTCGCAAGACCGGCACTGGAATTATTTAAGAACTTTGGTACGATTGCGGTTAACAAAATCCCCAAGGTCATCATCCATACGGTACCGATGACTGTTCCACCATACGTATAAGCAAATGTTTTGGATGATGGTGTATTGCTTGGCAGATATCTAGAATAGTCAGCAACATATGGGGCATATGTTAATTGCCAAGTGGCTGCGATACTGACCGTTAATAAAAAAGTTCCTGCAGTAAAATGGCCTGGGGTCCAAATATGCGCAGGCATTGGCAATTGAAACACAAGGATCGTGACAAAAACAAATACAATAGCAAAAATAATAGCGAAATATTTTTCCAGTTTATGAATTAAATCATAGCCAAAAAGGGTGATTATGAGGGCGATGAAACTTATGATTACAATTCCCCAATTCAACGGAATTGAAAATGCACTGCTGACTGCTTGAGCACCGAGTACTGTACTGCTGGCAAAAAAACCAAGATACATTAGGATCACGATTAAAAGTGGAACGACTGCGCCAACTACGCCAAATTGTGCTCGGCTTTGGATCATTTGTGGGATTCCCAGTTTTGGGCCTTGTACAGAGTGGGAGGCCATAAAAATGGCACCAAGTAAATTTCCAATTAATACAGCCACAATCCCCCAAAATACCGATAAACCAAATTCAATGGCAAGTGCACCAGTAACAAGTGTCGTAATTTGCATATTAGCGCTGAACCAGATGGAAAATAAATTGCGGACACTGCCATGCCTTTCTTCTTCAGGAATAAATTCAATTGTTCTCTTTTCAATATTCATCCAATCCACCCCTTCGAAAAAACAAGAAATCGTTTTCATTATCATTTTACTAAAAGCGAAAGGGGAGAAATAGGATGATTTATTTATATAATGTTAAAATTCTAAATATTTATTAACAGTCATGTTTGTTTTATCTTCATTTTTATTAGGTTTATTTAACGATTTTTAGATAGTTAAATGTTTCCTTCGCGAATAGACAAAAAATGGGCTAAGCATAATGATCAAATAAAGAAGCCCAGCCTTTAGTAAAAGCCGGGTTTCTTTAAGTTGTATCGGAAAGACAGGACTTGAACCTGCGACCCCTAGTACCCCATACTAGTGCTCTACCAAACTGAGCTACTTCCCGTTAAAATTGACATCTTTAGTATATAAAAATTTATCTTTTTGATCAACAGTTAAAACAATGATTCTTAAAAAACTCCATCCATTTTGTATAAAAAATGCAGGGCATCCGCCCATGCTTATTCCTGATTTTAACATAGTCTAGACTGTAACCTATTTAAAGGAGGATGCTCAAGTGAATGATATTAGATTAATGGGTGGTATGGGAAGTATGGGGGGATATCCATTCCTACCCGGAAGTATGGGAGGTTATCCTGGTTATAGCGGCGTAATGGGCGGATACCCAGGATATCATGGTTATAGTGGATTTGGCGGTTTTAGCGGAATTCCAGGAACCAGTTATACCGGCTATCCAGGAATGAGCTATAGTGGAATGGGAGGCTACCCAGGAACAATGGGGATCTATCCTGGCATGGGAACAGCAGGTGGTTATCCAGGAACAATGGGAGGCTACCCAGGAATGACTGGCATGGGAACCATGTATCCGGGAACAACAGGACATTTCCCAGGATCCCCTGGAATGGGTGGAATTGGAGGAGGCACAACTGGTTTCTAATGAGAACTGAGATGAGCATAGAACATTGATAAATATTATTAACTCAAAGGGGCTTTGCCCCTTTTTTCTTCATTTAATAAAAATTATCAAAATTATTTAATAATTACGTGATATAATGAATATTAAAACTATATGAAGGAGTTGAGTCATTATTGAAAAATTTAGCACTGAATAATGAGGTTGTTCCAGGTAAAGTTTATATGGTGGAAATGAAGAATGGGGAAGTCAGTTCCTATAGAATTTTAAGTGACACGCCTTCCTATTATATTCTTTCATTCTCAAAAGATGGTTCGTTTGAGGTGTTTGAAAAAGCAAAGGGAGAGGTACTGGGCATTTACGAAGTAGTTGAATGGGGAAATTCACAAGAAACGATTCAACAAAATTAGATTGTAAGAGACTAAACTGCATTGTATAATATCCTCATAAAATAGGTTTGAAGAAGGGATTCCAATGCATTTTTTTCTGGAGGTAATCGGTGAATTTATTTTATAAGTCATCTTCGAAGGGATTGCTCACCTTTTAAAAAGGGGTCTTAAATTAGGAAAAAGGTTGGCCAATAGAATGATTAAATTGAAAAAAGGAAAATTAAAGATTTAAGAAACTCCATGTCCTTCATGAGGAAATGGAGTTTTTACTTTATTAAAAAGCAGCCAGAAGAGTATTCCAGCTGCTTATTATATAAAACTTTCTTTTCCGGTCCAGCTGTCAATATAGTCGGAGTCATAGATGGTACATATTGGGAGGATGGTTGGTACGAAATCTCCGTTTTGTTCACCATACCCTTGATTTCGCTTGTATGAAACAAATTGATCCGTAAGCTGATTAGGCCCCATATTTAATAGGGATCCATGATCAATGGAATTTACTTTTATATTTCCAAGATTCACGGCCATCGGTGCAAATAGCAACTTATCACCCCTTTAAAAATTAAATTAGGCTGTTTTTCCCTGAATTACTGTCGGTCAGATCAGGATCGACAACCCAAGAAATCGGAATATAAATAGGTGATATATCCCCGTTTTGTTCACCAACCCCCTGATTTCGTTTGTAGGATACAAATTGATCAATGAATTGATTAGGACCTAGATTTATAAGAGATGAATGGTCCAATGTATTGACCTTAAATCCTAAAAAATTGATAGTCATAGGCGCAATATTCAATTACATCACTCCCTTGCAGATATTTGTACAAACAATTGATCATCTTATATGTTTCGATTTAATTTAATTACAGGAGCGTCAATTAATTCTTCATCAAATGTAATCCCGATTGGGATAACGACTGCGGAGAAATCTGCTAATTGTTGACCAAAGGCTTGGTTCTTTTTTGCCTGAATATATTTTCTGGTTATAAAATTAGACCCGAAGGATACGTTGCTCTTATGTTCTGTACTATTAATATCCATATTCACAATGTTGACCTTTGTCGGAAGAAAAAACATCCCCGAAGCTCCTTTCTTGAGGAAAAACTTGAATTGTATTTTTACAATATATTCAAATGAGTGAGGAATAAGACCGCCAAAAAAAAGAAAGTGGCGGCGGCCACTTTTAATAAAGAAGGAAAAACTTAATGGGTAATACAGTTATATGCCGGTTAGTGGACTTGCATGTAGTGAACATGTCCATTTCAGCAAAAATTTTTCACTAACATAATTTTTGAATCAGTTCGATCGAATTATTTTTCGGTGAATTCACGAGCGCTGACACTTCGTACGCTTCCATTTGGTTTTCATCATATGGAACTAGGAGTTTCTGAAGTATATTCAAATCGGTGACAGCCGGGTTTAGCCATAGTTTTTCATCTTTAGGTTTTAATATAACTGGCATTCGATTGTGAATGTCTGCCACTAAGTTATTGGGTGTGGTTGTGATCACAGTGCAGGAAAAAATCGAGTTTCCTTCAGGGGATTGCCACTTCTCCCAAAGTCCAGCCATCGCAAATAATTTACTGGATTTCAGTTTAATACGCATTGGAATTTTTGTTTGTCCATCGTGCTGTTTCCATTCATAAAAGCTGTCGGCAATAATTAAACACCGTTTCTTTTTAAAAGGATTACGGAAGCTTGGTTTCTCCAGAAGTGTTTCAGCACGGGCATTAATCAGTTTATGGCCGATTGATGACTTTTTTGCCCATGGTGGAATCAGACCCCATTGTAAATAGCCCATTCGATTGCATTTTCCGTCATTTATAATTGCTAAAACTTGGTGTGAAGGTGCTATATTATAGCTAGGGGAATATTTCTCTTCTTCCAAGAAAGATTGAATGGCAAATCGGTCGATTATTTCTTCAATCGTGGCTGTTAATGTAAAGCGGCCGCACATAAAATCACCTCGTGGTTGGTTTATGTATATTTTAGCAAATTGGTTTACAAAATGGGGGGCTGAAAAATGAATACTATCAATAAATTATTTCGAGCGAGAATCCGATTTTCGCAGGATAAAACAGTCACTTTTGATCGATTGCATGAAATTATTGAAAAAACAGCAAAAACCATTCCATTCGAAAATTTATGTATTATGAAAAACAACTTAAAAGATATAACGAAAGAAAATGTTAGTGAGAAAATTTTAGTAAGAAATGAAGGCGGTCTTTGTTATGAATTAAATTCACTTCTTAATGCCTTTTTAATAGAAAATGGGTTCAATGCGATTTTAGTATTTGGGGTAGTTTTCAACCGTAGTTCCAATGAATGGAGTCCAACCGGAAGGACGCATGTTTTAAATATTTTAACTTATAAAGAGAAAAACTTTGTCGTTGATACCGGATTTGGCGGAAACTGCCCGTTAAAACCTGTCCCGGTTGACAGTACAATTGTCACATCCAGGAATGGGGAGTTTCGCGTTCGGAAGGAGAAGAGTGAATTTGGAGATTATATTTTGGAGATGAAGTAAAAAAATAGGGATTCAGATTGGGTTATAGGATATGCCTTTGACCTTGCTGATCCTGTAAAGGGCGTTTGTGATTTAAATTTGGTCCAGCAAGTCATCGCTGAGAGCCCAGCTTCTCCGTTTAATAAAAGAACATTACTCACAAAATTTACAGAACATGGAATATTGACATTAACAGATACATCCTTAACACAATGGATTGATGGGAGGGAAGTAAAGACGCAGGTAGATCAGACTAATTTTAAAAAGATGGCAAAGCAGTATTTTGGAATTGAAGTGAATTAACCATTACGAATTCTCTAATATTTGTAAAATATCATGACGACTTTACTGAGTGATCTAATATTTATCTGCGTCTTTTTGATTACTTTTATCCTTTACTGTTGTAAACATTGAAAGAATATTAAGAAAATGTTAAAATAAACTTGTTTAAATTCTTCTGAGTTTAGACCTCCTAATGTGAGAGCTTATTTGAAACCATTAAGCTCTAGATTGGACCTTTGGTTTTCCAAAGGTTCTTTTTTTGTGGGAAAAGACAAACAATTTAGTAAACTCAGATAAGTGTTGGGCTTTCGTTTGAAACATTTGGCATGACCAAATAAATTTTTGTTCTTGCAGGATTTAATGAGACAGATGTAGTAAATAATATGGATGTTAAATTGAAAGGAGTGTTCAATATGAAAGGACAAGCAACTCCTTATTTGATGTTTGATGGAAATGCCCGAGAAGCTTTAGAGTTTTATAAGAGTATTTTTGGCGGGGAATTATTAAACTTGCAAACTTATGCCGATGCAGGATATAAGGATGCCCCTAATGCAAATGACAGACTGATTCACGCGCAATTTAAAAAGGACGATTTGTTTATCATGGCTTCAGACTGTTTTCCGGGACAGTCGATTGTAATCGGAAATAATATTTCATTGGCTTTGGATTTGGAATCAGAGGAAGAAATTCAAAAAATATACGATGCACTAAAAGAAAGAGGGAAAGTTCACATGGAGCTGCAGGACACATTTTGGGGAGCAAAATACGCCAAAGTTGTCGACCCTTACGGCGTTATTTAGAACCTGAATCATCAAAAATAAAGAAAAAAATTGGGCTGTTTCCTTAGATTATTGCATCCTTTGGAAACAGCCATTCCTATTTATCAAAATGTCCACTCCAGACGGACAAAACTGCGATTTGTCCACGAGTGGTGCCTGACACCATGGTGACACCACTTTTATGTCATGTGTACGGTTTTTATGTGTTGGAGGTTGAGGTAGATGGGTTCTTCTTTTGCGGTGATGAGTTCGACAAAGTTGTTTTTGATTGCTTGGATGCGGCCCATTACATTTTCGTTCTCTCCGATGTTGAATACAATTAGTTCGCCGATTAATTTTTCGATTTGCACTTCAAATGATCTTGCAAAGGTTATATTGCTCGGATTGACTGGAAGACTGGAGTTGCTTAAACCGTATGGACGCTGGTTATTTGTATATGGAATTAACCATTTTAAATGGCTGAGTGAGATGAACATTGTTTTGTAGATCGGGGAGTAAAAAACAAAGTAGTTATTCATTATGCTAATAATATAGCCATGCAGTGCTTGTTTACTTGTAACATATATTTCTGTGAAAATTCCTTTCGCTGATGTAAGTGTTTTTCTTAAAGAAATTTCTTCATTGTGATTATAGATAGGTTCTGGCTCATCAGTAAAGGTAATTTCATCAATTTCATCCTGTTTTAAAATCTGCCAATTTTGGATATGGATCGTGGGGATATAAAGATAATCAATTCCATTAAATATAACCCATAAATCACTGCCGACATCGATTAGCTTTCCATTTAAAAATTTCTTACCGGATATCTCGATTTTTATATATTTTCCTATATTTTCTTTCATTCTCACATCACATCCTTTCCATGACCGTCTGTTTATCGAAATGAGAAGGGCATACAACATAATTACCATTCATACCTATAAGTCTGCTTATTTTTCTTGCCCTGCTCATCGTTTCATATGATTGATCAAGTTATGAACTGTCTTGGAATGTTCATAAGAAGTTTTCATGATTAAGAACAAAACAAATTCATTAAAATCTTGGATCTCTGTTTCGACTGAACCATCCGTCGAAAATGCTTGGACGGTTAAGCTCACGGGGAGGAATTGGTTCACCTAAAAATCGGAATGCTCTAACCGGCTGTTCTGTTTGCCTAGGTTCATTCTTTTTATCTAGACTTGCTTCCTGTGCTTTATTTCCTGTTTTTGTTTCCTGTTTTTGTGTGGCCTTTATCTCTTTTACTGGCTTCTTATTCTCCTTCATCTTAGAGGTGTTAACTGTTTTTTCCTTTTTCATTTTTTTAGATATTGCCTCATTTAGTTTATCATTATTATTTTTGATCGGACGTGACCATACCTTTCCAGGTTGCTTCATTTCCTCTTTGATCACTTTGATTGATGGTTCTGCTTGAGTTTGCTCCGTTTCCGAAATGGAGGCAACTTCTTCGAAATTTTTTTCCTGTTTTCGTGGCTTTTCCGGAATAATTTGCATTTTAACAGGCTGGGCCCAATCTTTTTCGTGCTGTTCAATTACTTCCGGGATGATAGGTTCTGCATGATATTTAGGTGTCACTGATGTTAAAGTTACATTTTCAACAGACTCTTCTTGTTCTGTCGGTATGGTCGAATTAACTTTTAATTGTTCTTCCGGGAAATTTTTAATCGGTTGGGACCAGTTTTTTTCAGTCTGTTCCATTTCTTCCTGGATTATTGGTTCTGCATGATATTCTAACACGTCTCCCACTGAAATGGTTTCTTCTTGATCTGCTGTTATTCCTAAAAGCATTTCTATTTGTTCTTCTGGGAATTGTTTGATTGGCTGGGACCAAGCTGGTTTTTGTTGCTCATTTTCAATAGAAGCTTTGTGTTTTAATTCAGATGCGGCCTCTGCATCTTCTATTTTTTGAGTCGAAACTAATTCTTCATCCAATACTACAGGACTTGCATAGCTAAGTTGTTCTGTTTGTGCTTTTATTTGATTTTCCACTTCTTCTGACTCGGTATTTTCGTTTTCTTTTAATTCGCCTTTAATTACATTAGAAACATTGTGAAGTTGGATCAAAATACCATCTGAACCATTAATTAGTGTGAGATAATCTGAACCAATATTCGTTAAAATTCCAGTAAATTTTTGCTTGCTAATGCAAAAAATTGTGACCCAAGAATTAGCCAGTGACTGTAAGAGTTCACGTAAGCTTTGTGTTTTCAGATAATCAGTGGTTGTTTCCTCACCTTGAAATTGTTTCGTATTTTTGGTGATGGCTTGAATCTGATTGATGTTGTAATAAAAGATGTAATTATTTTCATTTTCGATAATGACATGATCCGATTCCACACCAATTAGCTTACCTTTATAAACATTTTCTCCAACATATAAGTTAACATTAAAGCCGACTAATGAATCTAATGTAGATAAAAAATGATCTACACCCATTTTTTTATCCTCCTTTAGATGGATGGTCGCTTCTCTATTCGAGAAGCGACATGGTGTTACCTTTCTTTATTTCTGGCATATTCCGAATTGACAATTCGGTTACGTAGCTGTTGTCTTTCTTCTTCTGACATTTTCGCCTGATTATCATCGGATTTTTCTTCTTCTGCTTTTTCTAACTTTAATCCATAACTGATATTGCGAATATGGTACATGGACAGGCGGACGATTTCTTCTTTATTAATTAAGGAAACAAAATGATTATTTACATCACTCAAGACACCTTCCAATTTCTCAGGGCCACCTCTGTTAATTTTCACCCATTGAAATTTTAGAGAATCCAAAAGGCCATGGAAGGTATCCGCTCTTTTATATTCGAAATCTTCTGGAACTTCTATGTGAAATGCAAGCTGTTCCTTCGCATTTTCGGTGACGCTTTTAATATGATGTGTGTTGTAGTAAACAACACCATCATCTTCAGTAATGATGACGAGATGATCGTCCATTACATCTAATAACTTTCCGATTCTTGACTCAGGGCCGCCGCGGTCTATCTTGATAATTTTTCCGATCAAACTGCGCAACATATCTCTATCCATAAAACGTTTTTCCTCCTTTAAGTTAAATAAACATTTACACTGCATCTATATGTATCATGGCATGATGTTGTACTAATAAAGGAGCCTTTTTTCATGTTTTTTTTTGGGAAAAATAGGCAAAAAAGAAAACAATATATTTAATGCTGTAATTGAACTGGTTGAATGGTTCTTTAAAATGCTAATTGTGTTTTTGAGGCTGAATGGATCAATTGTAAAAATAAATTTTTGTCTATAACCATTTCTTTCTTGTTTCCATAAATTATGGATGAAAAATATTTATAGAAAGTGGTGGCTATTTGGTTATGAGGTTGACTATGGAGGAATTACTTGCTGAGGCTCAAGCGAATGGGGTAATAGATTTTTTAGAAAATAAGCCAATAGAGGCACAAAGGCACAGAAGCAGAGGCTGTCGTGGTTCGAGAAGAATAAGAAGTACACGTCGAACAAGAGGCAGCCGCGGAACGAGAGGAACCCGTGGTACAGGTGAAAGTAGAAGTAGCCGTAGGGCAAGAAGCTCAAGAGGCAGCCGCGGAACGAGAGGGACCCGCGGTTCTCGTGGAAGCAGAAGCAGTCGTAGATCAAGAGGTACAAGAGGAAGTCGTGGAACAAGAGGCAGCAGTGGAATGAGAGTTTCACGGGGCACTCGCGGGAGCAGAGATACACGTAGAAGCTCAAGAGGTATCCGTGGAAGTCGAAGCAGCCGCGGAACGAGAGATTTACGGAGCACTCGCAGAAGCAGTAGTGGCCGTAGATCAAGACCTAGTCGCAGAAGCAGAGGCAGCCGTAGAACAAGAGGTACAAGAGGTTCACGAAGATCTAGAAGATAAATATATAGGTTCAAAAAACAAGCTGGTTTAAAGAACGAGCTTGTTTTTTGCCTAATGGCTGCTCCTGCTATTTGTCCATTAAAAAATCTTGTCGAGAAATATTTTTCATAAGATTCACCAAAGCGAATTGCGAAAATAAAATCACAGCTTACTATATTAAAAGGAAGTCTTTAAAGGAATAGGATGGGTGTATAATGGATAAGCGAGTGGCTGACATCCAACAACGAGTTAAGAAAGAGCATAGAGACGTAACAAAGTATGTTAAACATGTTTTCGATGCTTTGGACCAAAAGGCAGAGGAACGTCGTAAGCTGGCAGCCGCTAATGCTTTGGCTGGAATGAAAATAAATGGCGAAGCAGAAAAAACTTTTTATGAAACTATCTATGAAATGAAAAAACTGTTTTTAGATGTACTGGAGAAAACAATTGCCGATTTTGAACACCAAGGTGATAAACATTGGGAGAAAAATTATAAGGACGGTGTAAATGAATAAAAAGCAGTAGGATCGGCAGAAGAAGTCCGATTCTACTACTTTTTTATTACAAAAATTGATTTCCTCTCATATAATAATGAGCAAGTATTTCTTTAGGGACCATGCTGCCGCCCGTTGCCCAAATAATGTGTGTAGCTTGGCTCATTTGTTCCGTTAATTTCTGTTCCTGCAAATAACCCAAGCCTTCCTTGAACAATTTTCCAGGACCGGCCATTCCGGCTAGGGCAGAAGGTTCTAAATGAATACCTTCTATATCCGCAAGGTCCTTCAGCAATATAAATAACTGTTCATCACTGACAGTATAACAGCCGCTTAAAAACGGTTCTATGGTTTTTCCGACAAATCCAGATGGCCTTCCGACTGCAAGCCCATCTGCATCTGTGATATTGTCGATCTCGACATCCTGGACAGAAATTTGTTCGTGCAGTCCTGTCATAAGCCCTAACAACATGGAAGGGGAATGAGTTGGTTCGGCGAAAAAACAGTGAACATGATCTTGAAATATTAATTTTAAGCCAAAAGCCACACCGCCGGGACCGCCGCCAACACCGCATGGGAGATAGACAAACAATGGATGATTCTGATCCACTTGAATAGTTAATTCATCTAGCTGCTTCTTTAATCTTAAAGCTGCAACAGCATATCCTAAAAAGAGGTCATGTGAATTTTCATCATCAATGAAATAACAGGAAGAGTCAGTTTGTGCCTGCTTGCGTCCCTCAGCAACAGCTTGGCTGTAATCAGAATCATACTCGATGACATTGACATTTTTACTGCGGAGCAGGTCTTTTTTCCACTGTTTCGCGTCAAGAGACATATGTACGGTAACCTTAAACCCTAATTTTGCACTGATAATTCCGATGCTTAAGCCTAAATTACCGGTAGAGCCTACTGCGATAGAATATTGGGAGAAAAAGTTGCGGAATCTGTCACTGTCTAGAATAGAGTAATCATCTTCTAAGGTCAGCATTTTATGTTTCATAGCTAAATCCTCGGCATATTTTAGTACTTCATATATTCCTCCTCTTGCTTTAATAGATCCTGAGATTGGCAAATGACTGTCACATTTCAGCAGCCATTTGCCCAATTGCGGAATTTGATATTCACGAACCAGCTTATGTTGCATTTCTGTGATTTCCACTAGAGGAGACTCTATGATTCCATTAGCAGCTTGAGTTTCTGGAAAAGCCTTGGCAATATAGGGAGCAAACCGCTGTAATCGTTTTTGCGCCTCCAGTACATCTTCAAGTCCAAATTTCACCTTCTTAATACCAGTTTGGAAGTTTTCAAGTTTAGGGTTGATCCAAAATACTTCTTCCAATGAAATTAGCTTTTTGAATAAAGGATATTGATGCAGCCATTGCTGTATTTTAAACTTGTTCATTTCTCTGCCTCCAGCATAATTAGATACTTACAGTTTACCATATCATGATGAAAAGCAAATAATAGGGGAGAGGAAGTTGAAAAAACCCCTATTCAATACAGTTGATTGAATAAGGGTTTTAAGCTTATTGGAATTTCCGTTTATTAAGATTTATCTTAATAAAACATTCCTCCCATATAGCTTGCTCCTACAATGATAAGGAGAATAAACAATACGACGATTAAAGCAAAACCTGCTCCAGCAGTTCCACCCATGCTTTTTCACCTCCAACATCTTTTAGTACAGTTTATGTTGAAGGGGAAAAAGACGTATAGACAATCATGCCAGATTTGCACAGATATTTTATGAAAAATGGATTAATTTTCCCGTCTTTCTCCTGATTCGTCCAATTCATTTGGACGCGGCATGAATCCGAAAGGACCTCGTGGGCCTAATTCTGCACGGTGAAGTGCGACAATTTCTTCAATTCGAATGATTATTTTAAGTGGACGCGGTACCATCCTGTTTTGTATTAGAATGACATCTTTACCTACACTAAGAAGCCTGCCTTCAAATGAACCTTGAGTGGTAATAACATTTACTTCTTCATTCACATGCTCATGGGCATAATAATAAAATGTATTTTCGTTCATGTTTGATTACATCCTCCTCTCAAAAACAGTAAATGCAAGTAGATGAAAAATGGCATTGTTTTTTTATAAATTTTTTATAATTTCTTAAACTCATTTTATAAAAGAAAAAAGCACGAGCAGAAACCGCTCATGCTTTTTAATGCTTCTAACTGGCTCGTTTTGCACTTGTCGGTACTTCGCTTACTCCGCTTTTCTGCCTGTACTTTGGATACAAATTACACTTAAAGTGGCAGCTAACAATGATACAAAAGAAATATGCAATAGTACAGAACCTAAACTTAAATGGGTATAAATTAAAACAGCCCCGCTCAATCCTTGCAGAATAATCAATAGAAAAGAGATCAAGCTCAGACAGTAGAGATCCGGGCGTACTGCACGGGATTTTCTCGCCATCGCGATCAAGGCAAGCAGGAGGATGATTAAGACAAGGGCAAACAAGCGGTGGATGACATCAATCCAAAATGCATTTCCTGCCTCTGATAGCTGTTCAGTTGGTAAGGGAAATCCCTGGAAGTATGCACCTGAACCTGTTTTCGCCACAAATCCGCCAAAATAAATGGCACAATATAAAATGATAAAAGTCCCCCAGGAAAAAATTGAGAGGGAAGCAGGCGTATTTCCTGTATATTGCCGATTTCTTTCCTCATGGTAAATGATATAAGCGATATTAAATAATGCTGAAAACGAAATAAGTGCAACTCCAAGATGTGCTGCCAGCAATAACGGGGAAAGGGCAACCATTACGGTTAAGGCTCCCAATGTCGATTCCCCAAGAATTCCTAATACAGCAAAAGCAGCAAGCCATTTTAATCTCGGGGACTTATAACGAAACCATGCGACGAAAGCAACCACAAATAATAATATACTAGCAAGGGCAACGACAATACGATGTGTATATTCAATGACGGAATGGTAGTCAGAGAAATCAGGGTACAGTTTCCCATTACAAAGCGGATATCCAGGTCCGCATCCCATTGCAGAATTTGTCATTGTATCAATAAAACCAATGATATTTACTAAAAATATTGTAGCGGCCGCAATAAAGGAAAGCCAAAAATAACGCATTTTTTTCACGTCCTTAAATTAAAAATTTCACTTGGACTTGAACTTTACAACAAAGAACAAGGCACATTCAAGTGCCTTTTGCGAACTCAAGCTGTCTATTAGCTCTTTTATAAAGAAGGGGCTTCTCTTTGCACATGGAATATTGTACACCGAGAAGCCAGCCTTAAAGAAGTATTTACTAGCGGGGCAGGGGATTGCCTGCCTCGAATGTCTATTGAACTTGCGAATTAAATGACATAATCCAAATGGAGCCAGAAACAATAGTAACAACGAAGACAATACCTAAAATTAATGCCGCAACATTGTATCTAGGTTCTTCTCCATCACGAATATGCATGAAGAAGAACAACTGGATGACAAATTGCAGAACAGCGGCAATCAAAATGCTAACCATCAGTGCTGTTTTTGCCATCATGTGATTTAATACTAAAACTAACGGGATAATGGTCAAAATAATGGAAAACACAAAACCTGTGACATATGCTTTAACCGATCCATGGTTCGATTCGTGGTTTGACATATTACATTACCCCCATTAAATAAACAACTGTGAAGATGAAAATCCAGACAGCGTCCAAAAAGTGCCAGTACAGACTAATAATTGAAATCTTTCGTTTGGTATCGGAAGTGATACCTTTTTTGGCTAATTGAACAATTAAGCCAATCATCCAAAAGATACCGAACGTAACGTGCGCTCCATGTGTCCCTACAAGGGTGAAGAAGGAGGTGAGGAAGGCACTTGTAGAAATTGTAGCCCCCTCAGCAGCCATACTAACGAATTCGTGAATTTCAAGACCGACGAATGTCGCACCCAGAAGCAGGGTAATAATCAGCCAGCTGATTAGTCCTTTTTTATTTCCTTTGTGCATTTCAAGTACAGCTAAGCCACTTGTAAATGAACTTACTAATAAGACGAATGTTTCAATCACGAAACCAGGAATATCAAATTCCTTTCCGGTAAATCCGCCATTCGTATGTGTATGCAAAACAGCATATGTTGCAAACAAAGTACCAAACAATAAACAGTCAGTCACAAGGAAAATCCAAAACCCTAATATTTTTAAACTGTCTTGGTCAACATGACCATGATCATGGTCAGAAACATGTGCAGAAACGCTTTGTTGCATGTTTTCAACCTCCTAATTAGCTGTTCGCTGAACCGAAGCGTTATTCCGTAATGCTTTTTCAGTTCGCTCGATTTCTTCTACTGTAATGTAATAATCTGTGTCATATTGGAAGGAGCGGACAAATAATGTAATGGCCACACCGATTAATCCGATTATACCCATCCAGAACCATTCAAACGTAAAGCCAAATCCAGCTACAAAGAAGAAACATGACATGATGAAAGGAACTCCTGTATTCTTTGGCATATGAATTGGCTCATATTTAACTGGTTCTTGTTTGTATGTGCCATTTTGCATTTCTTGTTTTTGATACCACCAAGAATCACGGCCTTTAATAGTCGGCAGAATTGCAAAGTTGTAAGCCGGAGGAGGGGATGGGATGGACCACTCCAATGTACGGCCATTCCATGCATCACCAGTAACATCACGTTCGCCATGTTTAATGCTGTAAATAATTTGCCAAGCTTGGAATACAAATCCGGCACCCATTAGGAATGCACCGATCGTTGAAATAAAGTTAAGCGGGGCCCAGCCCATATCCCAACCCATGGTTTGGTTATACGTATAAATCCGGCGTGTCATTCCCATGAAACCAAGAGCATATTGCGGCATGAAACATACATAGAAACCAATTTGCCATAACCAGAACGCCCATTTACCTAATTTATCGTTTAATTTAAATCCGAATACTTTTGGCCACCAATAATACATACCTGCCAGATACCCAAACACAACACCACCGATTAATACTTGGTGGAAGTGGGCGATTAGGAAGTAACTGTTATGATATTGATAGTCGGCAGGAGCTGCAGCAAGCATAACACCCGTTGAACCGCCGACAAGGAAACATGGGATCATGGCATAGAACCAAAGCAGCGGTTGTGTAACAGTAATACGGCCACGGTACAGCGTAAATAGCCAGTTAAAGACTTTCACACCTGTCGGAATCGCAATAATCATCGTACAAATGGCGAAGACGATATTGACGTCAGCTCCGGCACCCATCGTAAAGAAGTGGTGCACCCATGTGTAATAGGAAACAACACTAATGGCAATCATAGAGAATACCATGGATCCATATCCAAAAATCCGCTTTTTCGCGAATGTCGCAACCACTTCAGAGAAAACACCGAAAGCAGGCAGGACAACGATATAAACCTCTGGGTGACCCCACATCCAAATCAAGTTAACCCACATCATTGGGTTACCGCCGGCAGTCATTGTAAAGAAATGTCCACCGAATAAACGGTCAATCGTTAACATAATCAATGAAACTGTTAAAATAGGGAATACTCCTAAAATCGCAATGGAAGATGCCATTACCGACCAAGTAAATAAAGGCATATCACGTAATCGCATTCCCGGTGCACGCATTTTAAGAATCGTTACGACAAAGTTAATACCAGTTGCTAAACTTCCGATACCGGAAATCTGCACACCCCAAATCCAGAAGTTCTGACCTGGACCAGGGCTGAATTGATTTTCAGACAAAGGCGGATAAGAAAGCCAGCCGGCGTCCGGTGATCCACCAATAACAAATGAAAGATTAAACAGCATAGCGCCAAGGAAGAATAACCAGAAGCTGATGGCGTTTAATGCTGGGTATGCAACGTCACGAGCTCCAATTTGCAATGGAACAACCATGTTAAATAAAGCGAACATAAATGGCATTGCCATGAATAGGATCATGATCGTTCCATGTGTAGTGAATATTTCATTATAGTGTTCAGACTCTAGAAAATGGGCATTTGGAATTGCGAGCTGCAAACGCATTAAAATCGCGTCAACGCCCCCTCGGAATAACATTAACAGTGAAGCAATGAGATACATGATCCCGATTCGTTTATGGTCGACAGTTGTAATCCATTCTCTCCAAAGCCATCCCCACTTTTTAAAATAGGTGAGGTAAAAAATAATGGCGACGGATACTAACACAATAGAAACATCTGCTCCATATATCATCGGATCGCCTGTTACAAAAAATCCTGATGTATTCATGCCATAATTCCCCCCTGAATTATTTATTTTGTGACTTCATATCCATGCCAGACATATCCATGCCAGACATATTCATGCCAGACATATTCATGCCAGACATATTCATGCTGTCACCCATATGGTTCATATGATCATAGTATTTTCCACCGTTTTTGTTCACAATGGTCTCAAACAATCCGCTTGGATAAGAAGAAAAGCTTAATTCTTTTGAAAGACCTGGTTTTGACAAGTCTTTATAACCAGCGGTTGTTAAGGCAGGAGAGTTTTTCTTTACTTGGTCTGCCCATTTGTCAAAATCAGCTTGTGTGACCGCTTTTACTTTGAATTGCATATGCGCAAATCCTTTACCGGTAAAGTTTGCACCAGAACCGAAATAATTGCCTGTTTTATCAGCTTGCAGCCATAGCCCCATTGACATACCAGGCATTGTATACTCTTGTCCGCCTAATTGCGGAATCCAGAAAGAGTTCATTGGTGCATCAGAAGTAAGAATAAATTGCACCGGAACACCTGCAGGAATTTCTGCATAGTTGACAGTAGCTATTTTCTTGTCCGGATAGGTAAACATCCATTTCCAGTCCATAGATGTTACTTGGACAACAATTGGTTTAACATCTTTAACTGGAGGCTTGGTTAATGCCAAAGTAGTTTTTGCAGTGAAGAATCCAAGTACAGCAACAATAATAATCGGAATACCCCACCAAACAACTTCAAGCAGCCTGCTGTCATCCCATTCTGGTTGATATGGCGCCTTATTATCCGGTTTATCACGGTAGCGGACAGTAATATAAATAAAGATGCCGATAACCGGAAGAATAATAATGGCACAAAGAACAGCTGAAATAATAATGAGTTCTAATTGCTGCTGGGCGACAGGACCTTTCGGATCCAGCACAATAAATTGGCTTTTGTCACAACCAGACAACAGTACCATGCCCAATAACGCTAAGATGGAATATTTAGCAAATTGGATCCCTTTTCTCAATGTGAGTTCCCCCTTCACTTAATTTAAGTTTTTAATAAAAATACATATTAGTAAAATGCTATTTAAATATAACAGAAAAAAAAGGAATTGAGTATAGAGTTTTGCCTATAATAGAGATTTGTCACAAAACGTTCATTTTTGTATGTAAGATTTTCCTCTATAAGTAAGATGAACAGGGAAATAAAACAATATTTTATATTTTTCGAAAATAATAATGGTAAATTGTACTATTGAAACAACAAAAAGCTTGAGAAGTCCTCAAGCTTTAACTTTCAACTAGATAAGTCTTATTGTTCTTTATAAAAAATAATGCATTATCATCAACAAAAGTTTGGACATTATCAGAAAGGAGGATGGTTTTGCCAGTCTTGGAATTGTAATATGAATTTTCCTTCAATACAAGGATGGTTCCATCGGATTTAACAACAATATTTTTTGCATGAACAGGTGTAGAAAGATCTTCTACTTTTTCCTTGTTTCCTTTGTCATACTTATAAACGGAAGCAACTCTTCCTTCATCATTCAAGATGCCGTAATAGAAGGAGTCATCATATACGGCTAATGGAATCGCATTATTTTTGAATTTCTTCGTTTCGCCGTCTGCTACAACCCAAATATTGTAATTTGCATCTTGATAGAATAATTCATTTTTGGTTGATAACATCATCGGTTTGTCGATGTAACTATGATCCAAAGGCATTACGGACATATGACCGTTCGTATTAATGTGATACATTTTTGTTCTCGTCTGGTTCCCAATTAAAATGTACACATCATTTGTGTATGGACTATAGGCAATGGATTTAAATGTCGAGGTGCTTGAGACCCCATTAAATGTTTCAATTGTTCTTTCTTGCTGCGAACCTATTTGAAAGGTTTTTAAAATAAGAGAATTCTTTCCTTTTAATCCGATAAACAAACTGTCATTTCGAATCCATTTTAAATAAACAATTTCATGGGTATCCGTTGTGGAATACAATTCCGATTGGTCGGATAATTTAACAATATGAAGTTCATTTTGATCGTTGACATATGCCGCCAATTGATGATTTTCGGAGATTTTTATTTGGCTCACAGGATCTTTTGCTGCCAAGATTACACCCTTATCTGATTGCTTATGATCAATACTCGCCGAAACTGGTTTGCTTGTGCCGGCATGTACAACTTCATTTGGATTTTTAAGGAGACTGTCATAATGCCAATAAACTCCCGTTTCAATCCCTGTGATGAGCAGTATACAAATTAGAAAATATTTCATTTTCTCATCTCCTTATTCCGGCATAACGACAAAACTGGTGGCAATTTTTCTTTCTCCTAATACATCAGTAGGCTGGTTTAATAATACTCCGTCTTTAACCATCGTGGAGGAAGAGCCGCCGTCCAAGTTTGCAGCGTTAACTGCCCCGTATTTAAGCATAAGATTCATTAAATCTTTCATGGAAGCGCCGAGGTCATCTGGTCCGTTTACCATTCTTCCGGACGTTACAACCATAATGACGGTTCCATCTTCCCTCTGTCCAATTGCTGTTCGGGGAGCATATCCCCAGCCGCCGTCTCCTTCGATAATTCCTTTTCCGTCTTTCACTAGAACTGGACCAAAGGTAACCGCTTGTGTTACATGGTCCTCAATCAATTCTTTCTGCGAATAAGTGCCGCATACTAGCACTCCTTCATCTGTAAATCCGATGGTAGGAGCCGAGTCGCCACTTGTAATAACTTTTCCGTCCTGTATTGTATTGCCAAGCGGAATTCCGCCAGTACCGCGATAAGCCACATCACTGAACGAGCCGCCGTTAATGCCAGCAACCGCGTGGGCGTCATCAACCATTTCGCTTACCGTTTGACCCACATCCCCTTTGTACTTTGTAACAGCTACTCTTATTCGTTTAGGATCGTGAACGAGCATGATTTTTGCTGAAAAAGTAGGCGCATGGTAATCTTTTACTTCGATAGATGAGTCATTTACGTCTTTAAAACTAGCAAAAATCGTTGATCCTTTTCCGGCAACATTATTCATTTGTGGTTTCGTTTCATTTAAAGAGACTGTCCACAATGACAGTGGCTCCAAATATTGAGGATGCATCGAAGTAGAAACAATACCTATTACATAATTTTTTAAATTAGGAAATGGTCCGTGAAACACCAAAAATACACTGCTAACCCACACATATATAAAGGTTAAAAGCACATAAAAACAGAACTTTATGAACTTCAATAAAACTCACACCTTTTTTACAGTTTTTAAATTAGTAATTTATTATTCTCGCCCACTATATAATAATGTGTTCTGAAAAAAAAAGATAGTGGAAAATAGTTCGTAGTAAAAATTTTCACTGAAAAAGTCGAAAAATAACATGGAAATTAGTGGTATAAATATGAATATTCTCTATTTTAGTATAGCTGTATTTATATTTTAGTCTAGGACATGGTAAGTTTATTATTTTTTTACCATGGCGGAGGGACGTATATTGAAACTGTTGAAACAAAAGCTTATAATTCCTATGGAAATAAATTGAATGAAAGGTTGTATAAATATGAAATTATACAATTCCATTTTAGAGCTAATTGGTCATACTCCAATTGTGAAGTTAAATCATTTGCCTGATCCAAAAGGTGCCTCCGTTTATATTAAATTGGAATCGTTTAATCCAGGTGGAAGTGTGAAAGACCGCGCTTCGTTTAACATGATCAAACGAGCAGAAGTTCATGGGAAAATTATTCCCGGAAAAAGTGTGATTATTGAGCCTACATCCGGAAATACAGGGATTGGCTTAGCAATGGTGTGTGCTGCACGAAAATATCGTTGTATCATTACCATGCCTGATAATGCCACAGAAGAGCGAGTGAAAATTTTAAAAGCCTATGGTGCTGAAGTTCTGTTAACCCCGTCAGAAAAGGGGATGCAAGGGGCAATTGATGAGGCATATCGAATTGCGAAAGAAATTCCTGAAAGTTTCATCCCAATGCAATTTGAAAATCCTGCTAATTCGGATGCCCATCGGGATACAACCGCTATCGAAATTTATGAGGCTTTCGAAGGCAATTTAGACGCCTTTGTCTGTACTGCAGGAACAGGTGGTACTGTAACTGGTACCGGTGAAGTATTAAAGAAAAAAATCTCTGGTCTAAAGATTTATGTTGTTGAACCAGCGGGATCTCCAGTTTTATCCGGCGGCAAACCAGGCCCGCATAAAATTCCTGGAACAGGACCAGGATTTATCCCGAAAATCTTAAATCAATCCATTTATGATAAGATTTTACTAATTGAGGATCAAGATGCCCAGGAAACAGCCCGCCGTCTAGCTGCAGAGGAAGGGATTTTAGTTGGAGCATCAGGGGCTGCCTCTATTTATTATGCAATAGAAATTGCGAAAAAACTTCCCGCTGGTACAAATGTTTTAGGCTTGGCGCCGGACACGGGAGAGCGTTATTTATCATCTGATCTATTCCCGATTTAAAATACATAAAAGCGTCGGTAGAAAACCGGCGCTTTTACCTGCAAATTTATTTTCTTTTTATTGGATCGTTTTCCTCGGATATTTCCATTCCATAAGCAAACCGTTTGGAAACGCCGCCTTTACTGTGAGTATAATTGGAATTATACAGCATTCGATGCACGATCATTTCACCAGCTGTTATGATAATAGCTGAAATAATACTTCCCCACGCGATTTGCATATAGTTATGAAGCAGGACGCTTCCAAAAATCCACACAACCATATAAGATAGAAGAAAATCAGCGATTAACGCATTGCGATTTCCAATTCGGGATAGTAAAATCATGTCACCGGCAATGAAAGAAACAATTGTTGTTAGGACACTAAACCAAACAACATCTGTCCATGCCGCTTTGAAAAATAAATCAAGACCGACTGCATAGGCAATCATACAAGTGACAAATTTTACAATAAAAACCAAAACATTATTCATTTGTCTACCTCCTTACATACCATTTTGGTCAAGATGTGAAAAATTCATTCAACACGTGTCATAAAAGAAGGAGGTTTTGCATGAAAGTGTTGGAAATCACCATGGAATAACGATAATGTGAAACTAAAATTTTATTGGAAATTGAGGGAAGTTAGTTGAAATATAAATCCCAATTTTGGTTAATCCAGATACTGTTGATTCTATCGATTATTTACATTTGTTCGAAAGTTGATTTTTTATTCCGTCCGATCGGTGTGTTTATTTCAACACTATTCTTTCCGATTATTATTGCCGGATTCTTATTTTTTTTGTTAAACCCCGTCGTAAGTTTTCTTCATCGCAAGGGACTGCCAAGAGTAGTAGCGATCATTTTTATCTATATGGCTGTTGCTGGAATTATCTTGGTAATCGCTGAAAACCTTGTGCCTTATTTAGGTAAGCAGTTTACTGCCCTTGCAACCGCACTTCCAGATTATGCGAATCGAACTGTTAAATATTTTAACAAACTGGTTCAATCGTCAGAATTTCAATGGGCTGTAACTTCACAAAAAAATCTTCTGCCAACTTTTGAAGAAAAACTTACGAAATTTGCTAATACTTTGCCTGAACGAATTACTTACAGCATTACGAATATACTTGGTGTCATTGCTAATATAGCGGTGATTCTTGTCACTGTTCCATTTTTATTATTTTACATGTTAAAGGATGGCTATAAATTTCCGATTGCTTTATCGCGTTTTTTTCCTATTACGTTGAGAGACGAAGGCCTGACTATTTTAAAAGAAACCGGTGAAACACTTTCATCCTATATCCATGGTCAAATTGCTGTTGCCTTATCAGTCGGAACGATGACTTTTATAGGTTACCTGATCATCCACTTGCCATTTGCTCTGGTGATGGGTTTAGCGGTTGCTTGTACCTACTTTATTCCATACATCGGGATGGTGATAGGTGCGGTACCGGCAATCATTGTTGCATGCTTTGATTCGCCTACTAGAGTGGTACTCGTTCTAATTGTCCTAATTGTTTCACAACAAATTGAATCCAATTTATTATCACCTCTTATTCTTGGAAAAAGTCTGGATATTCATCCGGCAACCATTATCATTATTTTGCTTGCGGCAGGGAATCTGGCTGGTATCATAGGGATGATTTTGGCAGTTCCCTCCTATGCAGTTGGAAAAACGATCGTCTTAAATGCAGTAAAGTTTTTAAAAGCCAGGAAAAAATCGAGTCTCCAATGAAATTACATGAAAAAGGAACCTTAGGCTAAATTTAGCCTGAATGGTTCCTTTTTTGTGTGTAAAACTAATACACAAAAGTTTCTTACATGAGGGGGAAAATAAATGAAATGTCCTTCCTGCGAAAATTTGAATCAGGATGGAGCAAATTTTTGCATAAATTGTGGTCGTGAATTTTTTAATCGGGAAAATTATCATCATGAGAAATACAGTATTTTTTACTGGTTTGCAGACAAAGCAGATGGTATTCCAAGAAGTCACCGTTCCGCTGAACCAAAGTTCAGGAATATTTTTTCGCGAGTATTCCGTAGACATACAGATACGGAAGCAGAACGACTTTTCATTGTAGGAACCGCACTTACGACTCCAAAAATTGAGGAGGTAGTGGATACATGGCCGAAGCCCTGGTTATTTTCAAGAGTATTTTTGGTGGCTATGATCGCCTACATAGGATTGTTTATTGGGGTAAATGTGTTTAGAAATATTAATTTTATCCCTGGATTAATTATCGTTGGTGCTTTTGCCGTTCCGTTTACAACCTTGATTTTCTTCTGGGAAATGAATGCTCCCCAAAATATTGCGATCTATAAAATCGTATATGTCGTGTTTATTGGGGGAATCATTGCTCTTTTAGCTGCACTCGTTTTTTACGATATCTTTGGCAGGAATAATATAAATCCCGTTACCATTGGAATTTCTGAAGAACTTGCAAAAGTGATTGCCGTAATATTCTTCGTGCGTAATACGAGATACCGATATGTGTTGAATGGTTTATTAATAGGTGCTGCGATTGGGGCAGGATTTGCCGCTTTTGAAACGGCTGGTTACGCATTACGCGCGCTCTTAACCGGAAGTTTTCAGGCACTTTATAGCACGATCCTATTCCGCAGTATTTTCGCTCCTGGTGGTCATGTTGCCTGGGCAGCATTGACAGGAGCAGCTGTCTGTATTGTTCAAGGAGAAAAAAATTTTCGGTTTAATATGCTATTGTCGCCAAAATTCCTTAGTATATTTTCTCTCGTTGTGGCAATGCATGCTTTATGGGACTCCACGATCCCGGGTATCTTTCCATTCGGACAAATTTTTCTAATGATTTTTTCATGGGTACTTGTTATCCTTATGATTCGTTTTGGACTTAAGGAAATTACCGAAAAAAAGTGGGGGGTAAGACATATTCCATTAGAACCGTCGCCATCTTAAGTTGTTTTGCAACAAATTCTTCCAGCTAATATCCCCCTAATAAGCCAGTCGTGCAATTACCGCGGCTTATTTTAATTTAAAAAAACCCGCTGAAATGGCGGGTTTCTTTAGAATTAAGTTAGTCCAATCCTGTTTGTGATTTTCCGGAGGCGTGTCCATTGACAAAAGTAACTAAAATGGAATTCGGACCGGCTTTTCCGGCAAAGGTATAAACCTCAAGCACCGAATTTCCTGATTTACTTGTAGTTTGAAGGGATCCGTTCCCGAGAAATTGTTCCACTTCCTTTAACGTCATGCCGCCTTTTCCAGTCTTCGGATCTCCTATCCGCACTTTGTCATAGTCTTCTTTGCTGGGCATGGTAGAAGCACTTTGTTGTGGCGGTTTCGACTCATTTGTGATATTTGGAATCCCTCTGATGACTCCTATAATGATAAAAATCAAAACTGCAGCTGCCACAATGACCATGATAAATTTTATGAATTTTCCCATTTTATTCACCTAAATCCTTATTCATGATAATACAGTCGTTATTACTATAACATCATGTACGAAATACGTCGATTATCAGCAGCCTGTTATAAAAAAAGATTTTAGATGAGGCGGATGTACAAGCTAAAACTGTTTTTTTGAATAATTTATATCGCAAAAGGAATTTATGATAAAAGGAGTGGATGATTTTGAATACTGGAAATAACTATTTCCAATGGTCCGGGCCAGCATGGAACGACCCTTGTTTATTAAATAATGATGGGCAGCAGCCAATAATGAATCATGCGCCAATGAATAGAACTACCGATACCCGTCGCAGCAGCGCAGAAAATCGGAACGGTGACACTGGCAGAAGCAGCAGAGATCGAAATCGAAACCGCGGCAGCCGCAGCAGTAGTCAAAACAGACGTAACCGAGATCAAGAACTCATCAGAGAAATTCTTGATAGATTTTTATAGTAGAGTAAATTTTATGTAAGAATGAAAAAAGGGCTAAAATCGGCCCTTTTTTCTTATTTTTCCAGGAAGGCAAGGATTCTAATCAAACTGCCCTGTCGGCTCGCTAAGTCGGTGAGAGTTCTAACTATGTGATTATTCATTCATCATTTTAAAAAACATATACGTAGAAACGCCCATAGCAGCTATAAACAATCCAATGTCGGCAATTGTGTACCAATAATATGGATCCACCCTTTATCCCCTCATTTCATCGTTTTTCTGCCGCTGTATAATTCTCCTCAAAAAATTATTTTCCCGGGATTAAATAGTTTAAACATTTCACTAGAAATTAGTATCGGTAATAAAAAACAATGTGTATTAAATGGAAGAATTGCACACATATCGAATAAATCATGTCAATCAGGGGAAATTAACAGTAAATCATAAAGAAGAGAAGGTATGTATATGGCAAAACTAGCGATGAAGCTAATGTGGATCGAAGTGTCCATCGGAATTCTATTTTTGATTTATGAGTTACTAACCGGCCAGCCCTGGGCAAATACCGGCGTACCATGGACAATGGATAATAATTTCCACTTTACTATTGCACTTGGTTTTTTTGTTGGTGCCGGATACACATTTATATTGGGTTCGGTGATTGGATCGATCGGTAAGGAACGCCATTCAAAAGTTAAATAAGCGCCTTTTCGAAAGAAGACATGTAAACAGAGCTGTCTCGCCGACAGCTTTTCTTTTGTTCCGATGGATTGTGTAAACATTTAGGAGTAAATTTTTAAAACATTGGGGGAATAGAAAGTGAAAAAAAGGAGCCGATATGGTAAATTCTATATCTTGGGTTTACTGGCCTCACTAATGTTGGCTGGTTGTGACAGAAGTAAATTTATTGTTCTTGACCCGAAAGGACCTGTAGGACGGCAAGAGATGGATTTAATTATTATTTCGGTCATTTTATGTGCCGTTATAATCATTCCGGTGTTGGCAATCTTTTTTCATATCATTTTTCGATATAAAGACACTCCTGGAAACAAAGCTCCATACCAGCCTGAATGGGCCGATAGCAAAGTGCTGGAAATTGTTTGGTGGGGCATTCCAGTGGTGATCATTGCGATTCTCGGGGTTTTTACTGCAAGAACAACCCTGAATTTGACAAAACCTCCTGTAAAGGATGTAACACCCGTTGTTGTTCAAGTCACTTCATTAGATTGGAAATGGCTGTTCACATATCCCGGCCAAAGAATTGCAACTGTTAACTATGCAGTTATACCTGCAGGGGTTCCGATTCAATTTGTGTTAACCTCTGATGCGCCGATGAATTCATTTTGGGTGCCACAACTTGGAGGGCAGGAATACTCAATGCCAGGTATGTCCATGGGCTTATGGCTTCAAGCCGATAAAACAGGAGAATATTTCGGTTCTGGTGCGAATTTTACAGGAAGAGGTTTTGCTCATATGCAATTTAGGGTAAAAGCAGTTAGTCAAGCTGATTTCAATAAATGGGCAGCGGGGCTTAAGAAAAACTCACCGGCTCTTACAAATGATGGATATCGAGAATTGTCCAAACCAGGTAACGTAAAAGAATTAAGCTTTTCCTCATACCCTAAGAACTTATACGAAAATATCGTCAATAAAAATGGAGGAATTTATTATCCTCATATGCACCATATGGGCGATACAATGCATATGCAAAAAACGGCTGATTAAAAGGAGGAAATTATGAATACATCGGGTTTCTTTGTTACAGGCGATCCCATGATTTATGGGGCGGATGTTTCCATTGTTTTGGCCATCATCGCGATTGTTGCCTCCCTTACGTATTTAAAAAAATGGGGATGGTTATGGAGAGAATGGCTTACAACGGTGGACCATAAAAAAATTGGCATTATGTATTTGCTTTCGGCGCTTCTTATGCTGTTCCGCGGCGGGGTTGATGCCATCCTCATGCGTATACAGCTGGCGGTTCCAAATAATCGTTTTTTAGCTTCGGAACACTATAATGAAATTTTCACAACACATGGAACAATCATGATTTTGTTTATGGCTATGCCATTTATGTTTGCTTTATTTAACATGGTTGTTCCGCTGCAGATCGGGGCCCGAGATGTTGCCTATCCGGCGTTAAATGCTATCAGCTTTTGGTTGTTCTTTATTGGAGCTATGCTTTTTAATATTTCTTTCGTCATCGGCGGTTCAGCTGACTCTGGCTGGCTTTCCTACCCACCTTTATCAGAAGATCAATTTAGTCCGGGACCGGGACAAAACTTCTGGATATGGGGGATTCAAATCTCCGGTATCGGGAGTCTTGCAACAGGCATTAACTTTGTTGTAACGATTTTGAAAATGCGAGCGCCTTCCATGCGTTTACGAGATATGCCGTTATTTACATGGTCAGTGTTATCGTCATCGATTGCGATTCTTGGGGCGTTCCCAATACTTACTGCAGCACTAGTGATGTTGACAATCGACCGTTTATTTGGAGGCCATTTCTTTACCATGGATGCCGGCGGGAATCCTATGATGTGGGTCAATTTGATTTGGATGTGGGGCCATCCTGAGGTATACATCGTTGTATTACCGGCTTTCGGTGTTTTCTCGGAGGTTGTGGCAACATTCTCGAAAAAGCTTACATTTGGCTACGGTTCAATGGTATTTTCAATGATTGCGATCGCTGTCGTTTCTTACTATACTTGGGTGCACCATTTCTTTACAATGGGTGCCGGTGCAGATGTTAATATCGTTTTCGCTATTTGTACGATGATTATTGCGATTCCAACAGGTGTGAAAGTATTTAACTGGTTGTTTACGATGTACCGCGGTCGTATCCGTATGACACAGCCTATGTTATGGTTCTGTGCTTTTGTTCCTTGCTTTCTGGTCGGCGGTGCAACAGGTGTTATGCTTGCTGCTGCTCCTGCAGACTATCAATATCATAATAGTTATTTCCTCATAGCTCACTTCCATCAAGTCTTAATCGGGGGTGTTGTGTTTGGCTATCTGGCAGGAATGTATTATTGGTGGCCAAAACTGTTTGGATTTAAGTTAAATGAGCGATTGGGCAAGTGGGGATTCTGGTTATGGCAAATTGGTTTCTATGTATGTTTCATGCCGCAATACGCCCTTGGTTTCATGGGAATGACCCGAAGAATTTATACCTATGGTATCTCCTTAGGATGGGATATGGGCTGGGCTCCTCTCAATTTCATCTCATCGGTCGGTGCATTCTTGATGGGGGTAGGTTTCATTTTTCAAGTATGGCAAATTCTTTACAGCATCAAATACGGTGAGCGTGATTTTACGGGCGATGCTTGGGATGGCCGGACATTAGAATGGTCCATTCCATCTCCGCCGCCAGTTTATAACTTCGCTGTGCTGCCAGAGGCTCATGGTCGTGATGCATGGTGGTACAAAAAACAAGAAATAAGGAAACAAGATTCAAAACCAGAACCGTACGAATATGAGCCGATCCATATGCCAAAGAATACCGGGGTTCCTTTCATCATGGCTTGTTTTTTCTTTATTGCAGGATTTGGGTTTACGTTCGAATGGTTCTGGATGGGAATTATCGGGCTAATTGGGGTAGCTGTTACATTATTCGTCCGATCATTCCAGTACGATACCGATTATTACATTACCGTTGAAGAAATCGAACAAACAGAAAAAGCGATTAGAAGTCAACATACAGTTCCCCCAACTGTAACGGTAGTGT
>NZ_BCUZ01000020.1 GCF_001591485.1 Neobacillus fumarioli NBRC 102428
GTCTACTAATAAAACTTAAAAATTGAGGGGAATCAAAATCGAAAGCATGAAAAGCAGGGAGGCAAGATCTATTCCTTGCTTTTTTAATTTTCCGAATGCCTCGATTAATTTCACCGGAATCAGCTTTATAAGATTTACCATTAAATGTTCATCAAGTAAATTTTCAAGATATGAAAAGGAATAATGCTAGGAAATGTAGAATAGTATATAGTTTGGAAAATTTTAAAAAGGGGGATATTTCATTGGCATTTGAAAATTATACATATGTACGACCGGATTTGGCAGATCTTCAGGAAAAATTTGACCTAGCACTTAGACGCTTTAAAATTGCAGGTTCTGCTTCAGAACAATGTGAGGCAATCAATGAAATCAATCAATTGCGAAATAATGTGGACACCATGTACAATCTTGTATCGATCCGCCATTCTATTGATACAAACGATGAATTTTATAAACAGGAGCAGGACTACATGGATGAACTGCTTCCTGAAATTGAAGGATTAGTGACAAAATACTATGAGGCATTAACCTCATCCAAATTCCGCCGAGAACTTGAAGAAAAGTGGGGCCAGCAATTATTTGCACTTGCCGAAGGACAATTAAAGACGTTTATACCTGAAATTGTCCCATTGCTGCAAAAGGAAAATCGTCTAGTCACCGAATATACAAAGCTGATTGCTTCAGCCAAAATTGAGTTTGAAGGGGAAGAAAGAACCCTTGCTCAATTGGAGCCATTTGCACAGTCAACCGATCGGGAGATGCGAAAGCGGGCAAATGAAGCAAAATTCGGTTTTCTGGCCGAGCATGAGGCGGAGCTTGATAGCATTTATGATGATCTGGTGAGGGTAAGAACAGATATTGCAAGAAAATTAGGGTTTAAAAACTTTGTGGAGCTTGGTTATTACCGTATGATGCGGACGGATTATGATGCGGAAATGGTCGCTAGTTTTCGAAGCCAGGTCGAACAGATCATTGTTCCGATTACTACCAAGTTGAAAGAACGACAACGCGAACGCCTCGGGCTTGATACATTAAAATATTATGATGAAGCCTTTATGTTCCAAACAGGAAATCCTATGCCAAAAGGAAGCCCGGAATGGATTATTGAAAATGGGAAGAAAATGTATGAAGAGCTATCGAAAGAGACGGGAGAATTTTTCTCGTTTATGCAGGAACATAACCTAATGGATCTTGTGGCAAAGAAAGGGAAAGCGAGCGGAGGCTATTGCACGTTCATTGAAAATTATAAAGCACCGTTTATCTTTTCCAATTTCAATGGAACATCAGGAGATATAACGGTTCTAACACATGAGGCAGGCCATGCTTTCCAAGTTTATTTAAGCCGTCATTTTGAAATCCCGGAATACTACTGGCCTACTTATGAGGCATGTGAAATTCATTCAATGAGCATGGAATTCTTTTCATGGCCATGGATGGAACTGTTCTTTAAGGAAGAAACCGATAAATTCAAGTTCTTGCATTTAAGCGATTGCTTATTGTTTCTTCCGTATGGTGTATCCGTTGATGAGTTTCAGCATTGGGTTTATGAAAATCCGGATGCGACACCGAAAGAGAGGAAATTAAAATGGAGGGAAATTGAGAAAAAGTATTTGCCGCACAAAGATTATGATGGAAATGATTATTTAGAGAACGGTGGGTTTTGGCAGCGCCAAGGCCATATTTATAATTCACCGTTTTATTATATTGATTATACATTAGCGCAAATTTGTGCGTTCCAATTTTGGAAGCGGTCGCGAGAAGACAGAAAAACGGCTTGGGCTGACTATGTGAAGTTATGTAAACTGGGTGGCAGCATGTCCTTTACAAAGCTTGTAGCAGCCGCAAATTTAATTTCCCCATTTGAAAATGGCTGCGTCGAGTCCGTTGCTGGTGAAATTGAACAATGGCTTAATTCCATCGATGATAAAAATTTGTAAAAATAGTGAAGCCATATTTTGTTATATGGCTTCACTTTCATTTTATTGCACAGGAACTTGTTCAGCTGTAATTTTTAATTCACCGTTTTCCAATACAGCGGCTAATTTAACGGCATCAGGCTCATCTAGGATAAAATCAGCGATTTTATCTTCAAGCTGTTCTTGGATTACGCGTCTTAATGGGCGTGCCCCAAAAGATGGATGGTAGCCTAATTCGGCTAATTTTTCTTTTACTTCTGCTGAAACAGTAAGCTCTATATTTTGTTCTTTTAATGTTTCCTTCAATTCATTAATCATAAGGTCAACAATTTTTAAGATTTGCTGCTGATCAAGTGAATGGAATTGAATGATACTGTCAAAACGGTTTAAGAATTCTGGTTTGAAGAAGCTGCCTAATGAATCAAGAATACTTTCTTCACGGGCAGTTTCGTTTTTGCCAAAACCGACATGAATCGGTTTGAAGCCGGCTCCGGCATTACTTGTCATAATGATCACCGTATCCTTAAAGCTTACGACTCTTCCTTGGCTGTCCGTCAGGCGGCCGTCCTCAAGAATTTGCAGGAACATATGCTGTACGTCCGGGTGCGCTTTTTCAATCTCATCCAATAAAATAATACTGTATGGATTGCGACGGACTTTTTCTGTAAGCTGCCCTGCTTCATCGTGGCCTACATAACCAGGAGGTGCCCCGATTAATTTCGATACACTGTGTTTTTCCATGTATTCACTCATATCCAGGCGAATCATTGAATCTTTCGTACCAAATAGCTCTTCTGCCAGTGTTTTGGACAGTTCAGTTTTACCGACACCAGTCGGTCCGACAAATAAGAATGAACCGATTGGACGGTTTTTAGCTTTTAAGCCGGCACGGCTGCGTCGAATGGCTTTAGCGATTTTTTGTACTGCTTCTTCTTGACCGATGACTTTTTTATTTAAGTTTTCTTCTAGATGTTTCATTTTAAATTGTTCATCTTGTTGCAGTTTGCCGACAGGAATACCAGTTTTTTGTTCAATAATTTCTTGAATATGGGAAAGTGTGACAACCGGTCTTTCAGAACCAGATTCGTGATTCAAAGCTTTTTCTAGTTTGACCTCTTCATCGCGAAGCTTTGCTGCTTTTTCATAATCTTCTTTTTTAAGTGCATCTTCTTTCTCGGCAGCAATTTCTTTCAAGCGTACTTCGATTTGTTCATGGCTTTTATAATCTGAAGTCAGATTTAATCTTGACCCAGCCTCATCCAGTAAATCGATCGCTTTATCCGGTAAGAATCGATCCTGAATATAGCGCTGTGATAATGTCACACAGGCACGAATGGCTTCATCTGAATAAGTAACCTCGTGATAGTCTTCGTATTTCTTTTGAATTCCTTTTAATATTTCAATAGCTGCATCCAGTGTCGGCTCTTGGACAGAAATTGGCTGGAAGCGTCGTTCTAATGCGGAGTCCTTTTCAATATGCCGGTATTCTTTTAACGTCGTGGCTCCGATTACTTGCAGTTCGCCGCGGGCAAGAGCCGGTTTTAAAATATTGCCTGCATCCATAGAACCTTCCGCAGAACCTGCACCGACAAGTACATGGATTTCATCAATAAACAATATAATATTTTTTCGTTTTTGCAATTCCGCAATTAATTGCTTCATCCGTTCTTCAAATTGTCCGCGAATGCCTGTATTGGCCACAAGCGAGGCAACATCGAGCAAGTAGACTTCTTTATTGCGAAGTTTTCCCGGGACATCGCCTTCCGTAATTTTCAAAGCAAGTCCTTCGGCTATGGCTGTTTTACCTACACCAGGTTCGCCGATTAATACGGGATTGTTTTTATTTCTGCGATTTAAAATTTCGATGACGCGTTTGATTTCGTCGTCACGGCCAATAACAGGATCAATAAGGCCGGCTTTTGCCATTTGCGTCAAGTTTCGGCCAAACTGATCAATAAAGCCGCCGCGTCCTGAATTTCTTTCAGCTTGAGGCATAATTTGTGCATTCAAATTTTCTTGTGAAAAGTTTGGCTTCATAAATAGGTCCTCAAACGGTATGTTGTGGAATGGGTTCATATTCAATCCAAAACCTGATCCTATTGCTTGTTTTTCTTTTATATAACAATCATGACATAATTTCATTTCTTTTCGTTGGCCATTCACATTTAGACTTAATTGTACATTTGCTTGGTTTTGATTACATTTTTGACAAAGCATTTTAAATAACCTCCTTGTTATTTTTGCTTTTATCGATTTTTGACTTTGACTATCTTTGACCTTATGTCTTAAGTATACTCTGACCTTTTTTGACTTTCAAGTGTTTTGTCATAGAAATTTTTGCTAGAGGAGGAAAAAAGCTCGTCTTTGTTGGCCTCCCCCTTCATATATTGTGATGAGGGGGAGATGATGTGAAGAGAAATTGGAATCAAGCCTTTCAAATTGCAGCAGTATATGTTGGAACTGTTGTTGGAGCTGGATTCGCCACAGGAAGGGAAATCGTTGAGTTTTTTTCGCGGTTTGGCTTCTTTGGCTTAATTAGTATATTAATGAGCGGTTATTTGTTTGTCATGATCGGTTCTAAATTGATGAGAATGGCAGCACAGATAAATGCAAAATCGTATCAGGAATTTAATGAATATTTATTCGGAAAATGGCCGTCGAAAATTATAAATATTTTTATGCTTGTTATGCTCTTGGGGGTTAGCGCGGTCATGTTGTCGGGGGCAGGGGCAGTATTTGAAGAGCAGCTTGGTTTACCGAAGACGCTGGGAGTGATTGTGACAATCATTTTATCCTATTTGGTCATGCTTCTCGGGACTAGAGGGCTGTTTGCTGTTAATACATTTGTCGTTCCGCTGATGATTAGCTTTAGTTTCATTTTAATGGTATTAAGCTTAAGAATGCCGAACTTTATGCAACAATTATTGTTTATCCCGCATGCTGATGATGGCTGGAAGAGCGTTGTTGCGCCATTTTCTTATGCGGCATTAAACCTTGGACTGGCACAAGCGGTACTTGTTCCTGTTGCGGCGGAGGTTAAGGATGATTGGACAATCAAATGGGGTGCCATTATTGGGGGACTTGCCTTAACACTTATTTTAATCGCCAGTCATTTTACATTGATTATGCTGCCAAATGTTGAAATATATGAAATCCCGATGGCAATTATTATGAAGAACCTGGCTCCGTTTTTTTATTGGATTTTTGTGCTGGTGATTTACGGGGAGATTTTTACCTCAGTAATCGGTAATGTCTTTGGACTTGATCGCCAGCTTCAAGCATATATGCATATTCCTACAACGCTGTCCGTAACCGTTATTTTTGCTTTATCCTGCTTGATTAGCCTTGTCAATTATGGAACCTTGCTTTCCTATTTGTATCCTTTATTTGGCTATATTTGTCTGGTCTTTATTATCCTTTTATGGATGAAACCATTTACGCCAAGTGAAATAAAATGAAAAAGCAGCTGTTTGAGCTACAGCCGCTTTTTCATTTTCATAAAGTTTATTTGAAGGGAAGAATGATGAAAATCATAATATCAAAAATAATATGGGATATGATAACTAGCGGCATACTCTTCTTCCAAAAATATATAGCACCCCATACACAACCGGAAATAAAGGTGGCTAAAAGTAATATAAATGAACCGGAATAAATTTGGACAGAGGTGTACAATATAGCACCGGCTGCAATACTTATAACTGGCCCGAGATAATTTAATAGCTTTTTTTGTACATATCCGCGCCAGAATAACTCTTCACCGGGAGCTGCAACTAAAATAAGTCCCATATACTCCCAAAACTGCTCCGGGGCATAATAATCATATAATTGATGAATGCTGCTAATCAATGGAAGATGAGTGATCTCCATAATTTTAAGCCCTAGCCAAAAAACGAAAAATAATAGCAGTCCCGAGATAGCCCCCAGGAGAAAATACTGAATAAATGGCAGCTCATCGTCAACCTTTCGCTGCAGCATTGAGTAAATAATCAGTGCTAAGATCGAGCCAGTGAAAATATACCAAAATATCCCCGGTTCCTGAAATGAAAAATAATAAAGTAAGTGCGCAAGAATTAATCCTATGATTAATCGATAGTCTTTGAGGAGGTTCTTCATCATTAAATGCTCCTTTTTTCAAAATCCAATTTATTATACCAAAAAGTTTTTGAAATAGGCTATAAAACATTCTATCTAATTTGCTGATAAGAATCGAGAAATTGAGAAAAATAAGCAGGAAGGGAGTGAAAAGGATGAGTAAATCGCAGAGGCAGCAAGAAAGAGAGTGGACTGTCAGAAAGCAAGATCAAAACCCACATGGAAAAGTAAAATCACTGAAAGAGCTTTCCAAAGAAGTAGGTAAATAAAAGAAAAGGCAGATTGAATCTGCCTTTTCTAATTTAAAGCGCTTTCTTTTATAATCCGATAATTCTTATGATTAACCACTGTGCGATGATCTAATTCTAAATCGCGATAATTATCCATATAAGTCAGGTCAACGATGACAGAGTTTTCATTTACCTTTTCAACAATTCCCTGCAGCCCGCCACGGAATTCAATAATATTTCCTACTTCTGCTTTTTTCAATATTCTCTCTCCTCTCAAATTCTATTTAAAAACAGTTTGCACTACTTTTTCCAATTCGTAAAGGTTTTTGTTTGACAATTTCGTAAAATTTGCCGAAAAATAATATGTAAACCATAAATAATAGACACGCTCTTTAAAGAAACCAATTGGATAATAGGAGGAAATTATGAATCGTGATATGGCAGAAGATATACTGAACAGGCTTAAGAGCGGAGAATTATCGGAGTACTATGTAAAAAATGAAGATTTTATGGCTTTTCGGGAAGTACTAATCAAAAGAAAAGATTTTAAACATTTTCGCGGAATTGCAAAACAGGGAGGGGATGTATTATTTCAATATTTAAATGAGCCAAGAAGTTAAAATGGCAATTGCATTGGGTTAAATAACAAACTGGAAATTCGGCCTACTTTTATGAGTTTTTTAATTGTCGAAATGAGTAGAAAATGTTATCCTAACGATTGTGTGAAAAGACACACAAATAAGTTTCATCCTTTATACATGTTTGCTTTCAGTATAGGTAACTATAAACGTAATATTAGATCAACTTTCGATGCAATAGCATCCAAAAGTCTTTTCTTCCTTTAAAGTTTTAGTTGACTAAAAGTAGCAAATTGTATAAATTTAAAAAGTCAAAGAATAATTTTTATTACATATTTTTATAAAAAGGAGTTTGATTTATAATGGCTGAGAAGCAATTTAAAGTAATCGCAGAAACAGGAATTCATGCAAGACCTGCAACTTTATTGGTGCAAACTGCCAGCAAATTTGATTCTGACATTAATTTAGAATATAAAGGGAAAACCGTTAATTTAAAATCCATTATGGGAGTTATGTCTTTAGGAATTGGCCAAGGTGCTGAGATTAAAATTACAGCAGAAGGCAACGACGCAGATGATGCTCTTAATAGTATTACAGAAATGTTGAAAAAAGAAGGTTTGGCTGAATAATGACTTCTTTACTTGGTATTGCTGCTTCAAACGGGATAGCAATCGCAAAAGCATACCGTTTAGTAGAACCGGATTTATCCTTTGAAAAGAAAATGATTGAAAACCCTGCAGCAGAGATTGAACGATTCCGTCAGGCAATGGCAAAAGCAAAGTCTGAACTGGAAACAATCCGCGACCGTGCAAAAGTGGAGCTTGGGGAAGACAAAGCGGCCATTTTTGAAGCGCATCTTCTCGTTTTAAATGACCCGGAGTTAAATTCACCGATCGAAGATAAAATCCAATCAGAAAAATTAAATGCCGAATCAGCGCTGAAAGAAACGGCTGACATGTTTGTGGCCATGTTTGAACAAATGGATAATGAGTATATGAAGGAACGTGCAGCAGATATCCGTGATGTCACGAAACGTGTGTTATCCCATTTGTTAGGTGTGCAATTGCCAAACCCAAGTATGATTGCAGAAGAAGTAGTTATTGTGGCAGAAGATTTAACACCGTCTGACACTGCACAATTGAACCGTCAATTTGTCAAAGGCTTTACTACTAATATTGGCGGCCGTACTTCACATTCTGCAATTATGGCGCGTTCACTTGAAATCCCTGCAGTTGTCGGTACTAAACTCGCAACAAACGAAATTAATAATGGGGATCTCGTTATTGTTGATGGCTTAAAAGGCGAGGTTCACATTAACCCTACACAAGAAGTTATTGAACAATATCGTAAAGTGGCTGCAGATTATGAGTTGCAAAAAGCAGAGTGGGCCAAGCTGGTTAATGAACAAACAATTTCTGCTGACGGCCAACATGTAGAACTTGCTGCCAATATTGGCACACCAAATGACTTAAAAGGTGTAACTGCAAATGGTGCTGAAGGTGTTGGCCTTTACCGGACAGAATTTTTGTATATGGGTAGAGACCAACTGCCGACCGAAGAAGAACAATTTGAAGCCTACAAAGCTGTTCTGGAAGGTATGAACGGCAAACCAGTTGTCGTTAGGACATTGGATATTGGCGGCGACAAAGAACTGCCATATCTGGAATTGCCGAAAGAGATGAATCCGTTTTTAGGATTCCGGGCAATTCGCCTTTGTCTGGAAGAACAGAATATCTTTCGGACCCAGCTTCGTGCACTTTTGCGTGCCAGCAATTATGGGAATTTAAAAATTATGTTCCCAATGATCGCGACATTGGATGAATTTCGATCTGCCAAATCCATTTTGGAAGATGAAAAACAAAAACTTCTTACTGAAGGTCAGAAAGTGTCAGAGAAAATTGAGCTCGGCATTATGGTAGAAATTCCTTCAACTGCGGTATTAGCTGATCAGTTTGCCAAAGAGGTTGACTTCTTTAGTATTGGCACCAATGATTTGATTCAATATACAATGGCAGCTGACCGTATGAACCAACGTGTATCTTATTTGTATCAGCCTTATAGTCCATCCATTTTAAGATTGGTAAAAATGGTGATTGATGCGGCTCATGCAGAGAGAAAATGGGTTGGAATGTGCGGTGAAATGGCCGGTGATGAAACAGCGATACCAATTCTCTTGGGACTTGGTCTTGACGAATTCTCCATGAGTGCTACGTCCATTTTGAAAGCACGCTCACTTATCAGGAAATTAAATAAATCCGAAATGGAAAAACTTGCAAATGAAGTCATCAATATGCAAACTACATCTCAAGTCATTGATGCTGTAAATAATGTGGTTTCAAAATAATGGAAAATAGGACCAACTATAGTTGGTTCTTTTTTCTTAGTTTTATTTTTTGTAATTCGTTGCAGCAGACAAGTATGTATTTGTTACTCCGATGTGGAATTTCTCTTTTCCGCCAATTATGAAAGCGTATCTTGATTGGTAGCTGTTGCTGGGAAAACATTCAAATATACGGAAAATGGCCCTGTAGGCCTTCTGCCGGGCAAAAAGGCACTGCACATACAAGCTCGCGGTGGATTTTATTCGGAAGGGCCGGCAGCGGAAATGGAAATGGGGCATCGCTATATTAACATTATTATGAATTTCTTCGGTATTACCAATCTTGAAGGCCTGTTTATTGAAGGGCATAACGCTATGCCGGATAAAGCGCAGGAAATTAAAGAAAACGCCATCGCTAAAGCAAAGGAAATGGCCCATACATTTTAAGTTAAATATCAAGAGACAGAACCTGCCTTCTGTCTCTTTCTTATTGCTGATTACAAGTATTTCCTAAGGTAATCATGTATAATGAGTTTGAAAGAGTTCTACATAAGGAGGTAATGGACAGGTGGAATTGAATTTAGCGGGAAAAACGGCGTTGATTGCAGCTTCAAGCCAAGGCCTGGGATTTGCAATTGCCAAACAACTTGTGAAAGAAGGAGCAAATGTTGTGATCTCTGGCCGGGAAGAAGCGAAATTAAAAGAGAAGGTAAGTGAGCTTGAGGCACTCGGCACTGGTAAAGCGGCTTTTCAAACAGCGGATATTACAAAGCCTGAAGATATTAAGCGGCTTGTTTCCTATACTGCCGAAACCTTCAGAACGATCGATATGCTGGTGAATAATGCCGGAGGGCCGCCTGCGGGTGCATTTGAAGAGTTAAATGATGATGCGTGGATAGATTCGTTTGAATTAAACTTGCTTTCTTATGTTCGAATGATCCGTGAAGCATTGCCTTATTTAAAGCAGCAAGGAGGAAAAATTTTAAATATTGCTTCCTCATCGATAAAAGAACCGATCCCAGGTCTGATTCTGTCCAATACATTCCGGACAGGGATAATCGGCTTATCGAAAACGCTCGCCTCAGAATTAGCGCCTTTCGGCATCATTATTAATACGATTGCCCCTGGCCGAATTGCCACAGACCGTGTCAAACATTTGGATCAAGTAAATGCGGACAAGCTTGGGGTAGACATAGAAACGGTTGAAGCCCAAATGAAAACTGCGATTCCATTGAAGCGATATGGCACTCCAGAGGAATTTGCGAATGTTGCAACATTCCTGTTATCTGATGCAAATTCTTATATGACCGGAAGTGCATTTCTTGTAGATGGCGGGATGGTAAAATCTATTTAATTTGTCTTAAGTACTATTTTCGAAACAACCTGCCTGTTTTCGGTTTTGAATGCTAAAAATATTGAATAGTGAAAGGAAAGATTTTGTTGAGTATTCCAGATCATACCGTTTTCGGCTTTATCGGAACAGGGGTTATGGGAAAAAGCATGGCTGGGCATATTCTTTCAGCAGGCTATCCTTTAATCGTGTACTCACGCACAAAGGAAAAGGCTCAGGAATTGCTGGAAAGAGGAGCAAAGTGGGGTGAGACCCCCAAACAGGTTGCAGAAACAGCCTCCGTTATATTTACGATGGTCGGCTATCCGTCAGATGTGGAGGAAGTGTATCTAGGGGAAAACGGCTTAATTTCAAATGGTAAACCTGGCAGCATTTTTTTAGATATGACTACTTCATCCCCCTCACTTGCAGAAAAGATTTATCAGAAAGCCAAAAACAAAGGAATCTCTATTTTGGATGCACCGGTTTCAGGAGGGGATATCGGCGCCAGGGAAGCAACGCTTTCGATTATGGTTGGGGGTGACAAAGAAGCGTTTGAAGCCGTTCTTCCTATTCTTAAGCTTCTCGGTACCAATATCGTGTATCAAGGAAAGGCGGGCGCCGGGCAGCATACAAAAATGAGTAATCAGATTGCAATTGCTTCCAATATGATCGGCGTTTGTGAAGCGATTATTTATGCTAAAAAGGCAGGACTTAATCCTGAAACTGTATTACAAAGCATTGCAACTGGCGCAGCTGGCAGCTGGTCATTAAGTAATCTTGTCCCAAGAATGTTAAAAGGTGACTTTGAGCCGGGATTTTATATTAAACATTTTATCAAGGACATGAAGATCGCATTGGAAGAAGCCGAACGGATGGACATGGATGTTCCTGGATTGGCGCTGGCTAAGTCTTTATATGAACAGCTGGCCGAAAGAGGCGAAGAAAACAGCGGGACACAAGCCCTTTATAAATATTGGAAAAGTTAAAGTGAATAAATTTATCCTCCCGATATGAAACTATGATGGAAGGGAGGATTTTTTTATGGCAAAACGAACAAAAAAGAATGACCCGCAGCAGAAAAATAAAAAAGGATTTGACTCTGCCGTACTTAATGAAGAATTTGCCCATGAAATGGGTTCTGCAGCTACAAACAAAATCCATAAAGATAAAGCGAAAAAAGAAAAAGCTCCTAAAAATAATGGAAAATATCATGGTCAATAATTTAGCCTATAAAATAAAGGACCCCCTGCTCACATATGCGGGGGTCATTCGCCTCAATAGTTAGCATTCTTTAAAAACGTTTCAATCCGGTTCAGGCCATTTTCCAAAGTCTCCATGGAATAGGCATACGACAAACGAAAATAACCTTCACCATATTCCGAAAATGCACTGCCAGGAACAACAGCTACCTTCGCTTCATGCGCCAGTTTAAGGGCAAATTCAGAGCTGTTAAGCGTTTCATTAGGGATTTTGACAAAGAAATAAAATGCCCCTTCCGGTTTAACGGCTTTAAGCCCCATGGCTTGTAAGCGCTCGTAAACGTAATCTCTCCTAGCTGCATACTCTTTTTTCATTTCGAGAGCATCATCTATTCCCTTAGTCAGCGCTTCATATGCCGCTTTTTGAGCGATCGAATTAGCACAGGAAACATTATATTGATGAACCTTTAATATATGTTTTGCAATTGCTTCCGGAGCAAATAAGAAGCCAATCCGCCATCCTGTCATGGAATGAGATTTTGAAAGACCATTAATAACTATTGTTTGATCCTTTAAAAAAGTCGCGATTGAACGATGAGGTCGGTCAAACGTAAGCTCACTATAAATTTCATCGGCTAGAACAAAGATATCCTTGTCCGCTAAAAAATCAGCAATTTCCTTTAATTCTGTTTCAGTTAGACTTACCCCGGTAGGATTAGAAGGGTACGGCAGGACTATACAACGAGTTTTTTCTGTAATATAGGGTTTGATTGCTTCCAATGTAAAGCGAAACTGATGGCCGCGTATGTCAACATGAATAGGTACAGCCCCCATCATACGAATGACCGGTTCATATCCTGGATAAATTGGCCCCGGCAGTATCACTTCTGCTCCCTCGGTTAAGATTGTCCGAAATGTAATATCAATTGCTTCGCTTGCTCCAATCGTTACAATCACTTCAGATTCAGGCTGATAATGAAGTTGATATTTTTTTTTCACAAACTCACAAGCGGCCTTTCTCAATTCCATTGTACCGGCATTATGTGTATAGGAGGTTACGTCATGCTCAATAGCGGAAATTCCTGCCTCTTTAACATGCAAGGGGGTAGGAAAATCTGGCTGTCCGATGGTAAGGGATATCATGTCTTCTATTTGTCCAACCAGATTGGAAAATTTCCGTATACCTGAAATCTCAAGATTTTTTACACGATGATTAATTAAATGCTCCATTGCTGTTCTTCCTTTTTAATAAATTGTTTAGCTCCAGGCGCCTGGAGATTTTTTTAATTAATATCTTTCTCCAAGTTTTTTGAAGACTGGTTTTTGGTATGACCGTTTATTCTTGCGAAAATTCGAAGAAGTATGGTGGTCCATTTCGGTGATACCTGTATAGGCTTGTAAAATTGCTTTGGCTGCATGCAGTGATAGGGCTGCCTTTGGATTTCGTACACTTCCATCCAATTTGCCTAAATGGGGAAGAGTTTGAAAGTCTATTTTCGTTGGAGGAATATGGAAGGTGTATCTGCCACATTCTACAAGCACATCTGACTGCTGCTTGCTGAATCTAGGATTGTCGGAAAAATGAAGTCCTATTTTTTTAGCTTTTCCTTCTTGAATTAATTTTTTTAATGTTTCTTGTTTTAATCGGTAAAGAAATTTGGGATCTATTGCTGTTTTAGCATGCCGATTTACGATAAAGACTGCTTGGGCGAGGTTTTCGATGGTTAGATTAGGTAATTTTTGGGGATCTTTCTGACTGGGATTCAACATTTAAACTCCTTTCTATTTATTATACACCTATATTATACCTTTTTTTATTTAAAAATAGAATGGATAATCTACTTTTACTCCAATATTTAATTGGCAATGCTTTAGTAGAATAATTACTATTTTTTAGAATTCGTTTGCATTTTTTAATTTATTGTAAAATAAAATTGGTAAAATGTAAAAACATTATTTCAAATAAAGTATTTTTTCAGATTTCTTTGATTTTTAGGTGTCTGTTTTTAATGTGAACACTGTAATCTCCGGCTTTACCATGAAACGGAATGGCAGGCGGGTAGTGCCAATCCCACGGTTTACATACAAGTGTAACGGATGTTCTCCCACCGTATAGTAACCCTCTTGGTAGATTTTTGCATACGGAGGAATAACTAAAGCGCCAACAAACGGAATTTTAACCTGGCCGCCGTGGCTGTGGCCGCTAAGCTGCCAATGAATTGGATACTGTGATGCTTCTTCGGCAAGGTCAGGGGCATGGGATAAAAGGATTGTAAAATGATGAGGCGGAACTTTTTTTAATGCCAGGGGAAGATCAGGTCTTCCTAACATTGCATCATCGATTCCTGCTATATAAATCCTGCTTTTGTCCTTTAATTTGATCGGGACACAAGTGTTCAGCAATACAATAAAATCAGCCATTTCCATTATATTGCGATAAATTTCTGTTCCATAACCGCCATGATCATGATTCCCGTAAATGCAGTATTTTCCTAAAGGAGCATGTAATTTTTGCAGAATCGGAAGTAATTTATTCATTTTTGTATATTGATTAGGCTTATCCAATAAATCGCCAGTAAAAAAAATTAGATCAGGCTCAAGGTCATTGATTTTAGCAACGAGCTGTGCAAATTGGTTAAGACTATATTGAAACCCAAGATGTGTATCACTAAATTGGATCATTTTAATTCCATCAAAGCTTTTAGGGATTAATGGGTGTTTGATTGGGTGCTCCGTAATCTCCAGTAATGATGGTTCAATTTTATTCGCATAAAACAAGCCTGCTGAACCTATTCCAAGAATGGTTAATAATGAACCAATGGTTTGTTTCAAAAACATTCTTCTTGTTATTTTATTGGACATTTTCTCAACCAACCTATCATTTATTCAATTCTATTATATGTACAAGTCTATTTGTATTTTCGTTTAAAATTTTTTGGATTGCAAGTGAAATAAAAATGATAAATGCAAAATAATGGATACTAGAGCTCAAGAACAGGATGACAAGATAGGTGTATGCTATAATAAGTAAAAATATTTTGGAGGTACCTTATGGATGCCTTGGAAATTCTCACAAATCTCGACCATGTTTTCCCTTATTTTCAGCCAATTTTTAGTGCTGATGAACAAAAAATCATTGCCTATGAGGTATTGGGCAGATACGAAGCAGAGGATGAAATCATTAGTTTAGGGAGTTTTTTTCACGATGAGGAAATTCCTGATGAATATAAATTTGAAGTTGATATGTTAATTGTAAAAAAAGCATTAGAAAAGGCGATACATCAATTAGATCAGGATGTTAGTATTTTTTTGAATCGAAATGCTGATTTGTTAATGTATGGAAACGGGGAGCCTTTTTTGCAGGAACTTCTTGAATTTGAGAAAAAAGGTTTTAGCTTACATAGAGTTGTTTTGGAAATATCTGAACGAAATTATCAAGGTGATTTAGCTCAATTCGATCACCTCCTCCAATATTATCGAACATATGGGATCAAAATTGCCATTTCCAGTATTAATCGCCAGTCTCATTATATTGACCGAATTGGACAGCTTAAACCGGACATCATCAATATTAATTTGGAAGCATTGAAGTCAACAGCTGTCGGGACCAATTATCATAATGTCTTATTTAGTTTATCCCTGCTGGCAAGGAAAATTGGTGCTACCCTTTTATTTGAGAATATTGAGATGAGCTATCAGCTGCAATTTGCTTGGAAAAATGGTGGCCGCTATTATCAAGGCTATTATTTGCAGCCTCCGGAGCCTGAATTTCTCTCTAGTGATATTCTAAAATCCCGCTTAAAAGAAAAGTTCCGGGATTTTATATCTTATGAAAAAAGAAAATTGGAGACTGTTTATCTTACAGCAGAATCTTTTCAAGCTAAAGTTCAGGAAGTTGTGAACAAAAACAAAAGGGCTGGCTATGATGAATTGTTTCAATCAATGGCAAAAGAAATGGATCAAATTGCTTTTCGAATGTATATTTGTGATGAAGACGGCTTTCAGAAATCAGCCAACATGTTCAAAGGACAAGACGGCTGGTTTATACAAAAAGAATATGAACATAAAAACTGGAGCTGGCGACCTTATTTTCTTGAAAATATTATTAAAATGAGAAATGAACAAAAAGGAATTTTATCTGATTTATACAGCGATATTGAAACTGGGGAAACAATCCGAACTTTTTCATTCCCAATAAGCGGCAGCGAGTATTTATTTATTGATATTTCCTATCAATATTTATTCGAACATGATCAGCTTCTGTAAGAATGAAATACTATAGCTTAATTTTTGTATCGACGATTTCTCAGGCAGTCTAGGTTTATGGAACTGTTTTTTTTAAAACCTTCGAGAGTTTTTACATTTTTGCTTGGACAAATAGAGGGCATTAATTTATTCTTAATATTGGCATGTAAAAGCAATTGATAAAGGGAATTTTGTTCCAATAGGATAGAAACATGTCAAATGAGAACCCTATGAAGAGATAGATTGTTTGTGTTTGAAAGGAGAAGAAGCCAATGTCACAGCTTCAAGGTATACTAACAAGATTAAAAAGTCTTCAGGACCAAGCGGCCAGCGGAGAGCCTGCGCAGCGTTATTTTGAGGTGAATGGTGAAAGAAAGTGCCAGGTAACATTCCATCCAAAAACGGAAACATTTGAATTGGAAGTATACAATGAAAAGGAAAAGCCAAAACGATATCAATTTGACAATATTGATATGATAACAATTGAAATTTTCGATTTGATCCAATAGAAACATCAGGGCATTTTGAAGTAAAAGGTTACACAGACTTCCGAAAACTATGATAGAATTGAAGCTGTAGAAAAACATACAGAGGAGTTTTCGGTAATGATTAATCTTCCCAATGGGGAATTTTTAGACTTGAAAATAAATGAATTAATGATTCCATCCGAACGGGTAGCCCATGTTCAAATTGGCAATAATCTGGAACATGCATTGCTTGTGTTAACGAAAAGCGGTTATACAGCAATCCCTGTTTTAGATCCGCACTATAAGCTTCATGGGCTGATCAGCACCCCTATTATTATGGATTCTATTCTGGGTCTCGAAAGAATTGAATTTGAACAACTTGAGCAAAAACATGTAGAAGAAGTCATGAAAAAGACAATTCCACGTGTAAAAACGACTGCATCGATCGATGTATGCCTGGAACTACTTATCAATCAACCATTTCTTTGTGTTGAGACAGATGATGAGGTATTTGCAGGTATTTTGCCAAGAAGTACGGTTCTCGAACGAATTGATAAGATCGTAAAAAGATTTAAACAAATTCAACAGTAATTTCTGGCTCCCTTTAGGGGGCTATATTTTTTAGGGTGGTTTTATGTCTTCATTATCAGAGTTTCAATTATTATCTGTGCTTGCTCAAGAAATGAATATGCGTAAAGCTTCAGAGAGGTTGTTTGTGTCTCAGCCTGCACTTTCACAACGCCTTCAGACAATCGAGAAAGAATGGGGAACGAAATTATTTATCCGCTCTCAAAAAGGGCTTTGTTTGACCCCGGCAGGAGAGGTGGTCATTGATTTTGTCAATGAAGTTTTAACGAAGCAGGAAAAGGTTCGGGAAATGATCTATTCGTTAAAAGAAGGAGTTTCTGGAACTTTAAAAATTGCTGTTGCTTCCATCGTAGGTCAAAACTGGCTTCCCGAAGTGCTGAAGAATTATATTGATAAGTATCCGCAAGTAAAGATATCGCTTGTAACAGGATGGAGCAGTGAGATCTTAAAATCCTTATATGACGATCATGTACATATCGGAATAATCCGCGGTACGCCGGATTGGAAGGGAAGGAAGCTTCATTTATTTCATGATCCGCTTTATTTGGTAGACAGGGAAATTGACAGCCCAGAAAAAGTTTTTCATACAGAGCGTCCGTTTATTCAGTTTAAAAGTGATTCCAATTATTATCAGGTTATCCAAGATTGGTGGATCCGCAACTTTAAAACCTCTCCAAAACGGACGGTGGTTGTGGATCAAATTGAGACATGTAAGCAAATGGTCTTCAATGGGATTGGTTATGCTATCTTGCCCAAAATTACTTTAACAAAAGCGGGGAAAGAGATCTTTAAAATTCCGCTGTTAGATGAAAATAATGAACCGCTCCAACGGGATACATGGCTATTAGGTTATGAAACAGCATTTCAATTAAAGCAAGTGAAAGCCTTTGTTGATGTAGTAAAGGAATATCTTTTAGAATCTGTTTAGCAGGCGTTTTTTTTCTTGTCTTCATTAAGGTTGTTTGTTAAAGTATTTTTTAGTATGGAAATAGAGGTGGATATGGATGAAAATGATGGATGCACATGAAATAATTGCATTTATTCAAAATAGCAAAAAGTCAACTCCAGTTAAAGTGTATGTAAAAGGTGATTTGGCTGATATCAACTTTGGAGAAAATGCAAAAGCATTTATTAACGGAACTGCTGGGGTTGTTTTTGGCGAATGGCAGGAAATACAAACAGCAATTGAAGAAAATAAAGAAAAAATTGAAGATTATGTAATTGAAGATGACCGCCGTAATTCAGCGATTCCGCTGTTGGATATTAAAAATATTAATGCACGTATAGAGCCGGGTGCCATTATCCGCGACCAAGTGGAAATTGGTGATCATGCTGTCATTATGATGGGTGCTGTTATTAATATCGGTGCTGTTATCGGTGAAAAAACAATGATTGATATGGGTGCTGTGCTTGGCGGCAGAGCAACAGTGGGGAAAAATTGCCACATTGGGGCTGGAGCTGTGCTGGCAGGTGTGATTGAACCTCCATCAGCAAAACCTGTGATTGTAGAGGACGATGTATTGATTGGAGCAAACGCTGTTGTATTAGAAGGGGTAACGATCGGTAAAGGCGCAGTTGTTGCCGCAGGTGCAATTGTTACACAAGACGTAGCACCATACACAGTAGTTGCCGGCGCTCCAGCAAGAAAAATTAAAGACATTGACGAAAAAACAAAATCCAAAACGGAAATTATGCAGGAATTACGTCAACTATAAAAACCTAAAAAAGCGTGGAGTATTCCACGCTTCTTTTGTAAAGAGTAAAGAAATTTTGACTTCGAAAATTGTCTAGTTCCAGGCGCAAGCGCATTAAGGGGGACTAATCTCTGTCTTCGCTCCGTTTGCCAGTCGACCATTCTCCCTATATCGCCGCTAGGCAAAAAGCATGTAGCTTTTCTTATAAAGGAGTGATTTCAATGAATTCCCTTATTCAAATTCGACGGGATCTGCACCAAATTCCGGAATTAGGATTTCAGGAATTTAAGACACAAGCCTATTTACTTCAGTATATACAGTCTTTGCCGCAAGAACGAATCTCAATAAAGAAATGGAAAACCGGCTTGCTTGTAATGATTCATGGATTAAATCCAGCAAAAACATTGGGCTATAGAACAGATATTGATGGGTTGCCGATTAAAGAGGAAACAGGTTTGCCGTTTTCTTCTAAACATGAATTATGCATGCACGCCTGCGGCCATGATTTTCATATGACCATAGCGCTTGGAATCTTGACACATTTTGTTCAAAACCCTATAAATGATAACTTATTATTTATTTTTCAGCCAGCAGAGGAAGGACCGGGTGGTGCAGAACCGATGCTCCATTCACCGGAAATGAATGAATGGCTGCCGGATATGGTTTTTGCACTCCATATTGCACCGGAATATCCTGTTGGAACCATTGCCATTAAAGAAGGGATATTATTTGCCAATACTTCAGAACTGTTTATTGACTTAAAAGGTAAAGGCGGCCATGCGGCATACCCACACCAAACGAATGATATGGTTGTAGCCGCTTGTTGGCTGGTCACTCAGTTGCAATCTATTGTTTCTAGAAATATTAATCCATTAGACAGTGCGGTTATTACCATCGGAAAAATAACTGGAGGAACTGTGCAAAATATTATTGCTGAAACGGCTAGATTGGAAGGAACAATCCGTACCTTATCATCTGAAGTAATGGAAAAGGTAAAACAGCGGATTGAGGCATTGGTAAACGGAATTAGAGAAGGGTTCCAATGTGAAGCCGTTATTGATTATGGTTCTATGTACCATCAAGTATATAATACGGAGACGGTGACAAGAGAATTTATCGAATTTATGAGGCAGGATCCTAAAGTAAATGTGATTGAATGCACAGAAGCGATGACAGGTGAAGATTTCGGTTATATGCTAAAGGAAATACCCGGCTTTATGTTCTGGCTCGGCGTAGATTCACCGTTTGGTTTGCACCATGCTAAGTTATCGCCGAATGAAGCTGCAATTGATGTAGCAGTTCATGTTATGACCAATTATTTAACGTTTAAAGGAAATCAGAGATAGCAATTCATTTTATTTTGTCCCATTGGTTCAATATGCTAAAATGGTGGTGGATAAAGGGATAAATGTTGCATTTTGCCGTTTATTCCCGTATGAAAAGGGAAACCTTATTAAAGGGATCAATCATAATTATAATTAATACTTATTTAAATTAATTATAATTTAATATTGACTATTAATAAGGGTTGTTCTATAATGAAAATGTGAAGGATAGCAATATAACTTGCTATAAATTTTTTACAAAAAATTAATGGAGGGATTTCGAATGCCAGAACGTATGGTAGGTAAACAAGCTCCACGCTTTGTTATGGATGCTGTAATGCCAAATAAAGAATTTGGGAAAGTTAGTCTTGAAGATAACATGAAAAATGATAAATGGACAGTATTGTTCTTCTATCCAATGGACTTTACTTTTGTCTGCCCGACAGAAATTGTGGCTCTTTCTGATCGTTATGATGAGTTTGCTGATTTGGATGCTGAAGTAATTGGTGTTTCCACTGATACCATTCATACTCACCTTGCTTGGATCAACACAGATCGTAAAGACAACGGTCTTGGCCAATTAAAATATCCGCTGGCTGCAGATACAAACCATGTTGTAGCACGCGATTACGGTGTTTTAATTGAAGAGGAAGGTATTGCACTTCGCGGTTTATTTATCATCAACCCTGAAGGCGAATTAATGTATCAAGTTGTACATCATAACAATATCGGCCGTGAAGTAGACGAAGTGTTACGCGTGCTTCAAGCCCTGCAAACTGGCGGTCTTTGCCCTGCCAACTGGAAGCCAGGACAGGCTACCTTGAATGTGTAATTTCTAAATAGACCTAACATTCGAGTGTTAGGTCTTTTTTTAAAAGGAGGTATCTTAGAATGAAGCTGCGTGAACCTATGCCGGAGTTAAAAGGCGCGACAGAATGGTTAAATGGTCAGGTAACAAGGGATGAATTGGTTGGTGAAAAGCCGACATTAATTCATTTCTGGTCCATTAGCTGCCACTTATGTAAAGAAGCAATGCCTCAGGTTAATCAATTTCGTGATCAATATAAGGATAAATTAAATGTCGTGGCTGTACATATGCCGCGGTCAGAAAATGATTTAGATATTGAAGAAATCAAAAAAGTAGCTAACGAGCATGGAATTACCCAGCCAATCTTTGTTGACAGTGAACATAAATTAACGGATGCTTTTGAAAATCAATATGTTCCTGCCTACTATGTATTTGATAAAGATGGAAAACTAAGACACTTCCAAGCAGGTGGAAGCGGTATGAAAATGCTTGAAAAGCGTGTTAATCGTGTTTTAGATGAAATGGAAAAAGCAGAATAACTGATTACCTTTAAACTGTCCGTAAAGAATAGGACAGTTTTTTCTATTGGAAAAAAGCATGGGAACACTTCTTTACAAAAAAAGAAATGATGAAAGCGAATGATGTTCTAATCGTAATTGGTAGCGATCAAGATAAGAAAAGGTTTATGGCATAAGAAAAAGAGAAGCAATTGTTGCTTCTCTTTTTACTTAGACTTCCATTATAATCGGTAAAATCATCGGTCTGCGTTTTGTTTTTTCATATAGGAACGGAGCTAATGTGTCGGTAATTTCATTTTTAATTTCAGACCACTGGCTTGTCTTCCGTTCCATTACTTTATTTAAATGTTTAGTAATTAGGTTTTGCGCATCGTTAATTAGATCTCCTGATTCCCGCATATAAACAAATCCTCTAGAGATAATATCAGGACCTGCGGCAATCTTGAATTCTTTCATATTAATACTTACAACAACGACAACCAGGCCTTCTTCAGACAAAATTCTTCTGTCGCGTAACACAATATTCCCGATATCACCTACACCGCTTCCGTCGATATAAACGGATCCGGAAGGTATTTTTCCGGCAATCTGTGCGGAATTTTCGGAAAGAGCAAGCACTTCTCCATTATCCATAATAAAGCAATTCTCTTCCTCAACTCCACAGTCCACCGCAAGTTGGGCATGCATTCTTTGCATACGATATTCACCATGAATTGGCATAAAGAACTTCGGCTTCATTAATCGAAGCATTAGTTTTTGCTCTTCTTGTCCACCATGACCTGATGTGTGAATATTGCTTAATTTTCCATGAATAACTTCTGCACCAGCTCTAAACAGCATATTGATCGTTCTGGAGACACTAATCGTATTTCCAGGAATCGGAGAAGATGAGAAAACTACCGTATCTCCGGGAATGATTTGAATTTGTCTGTGTGTTCCGTTCGCAATCCTTGATAATGCTGCCATTGGTTCCCCTTGACTGCCGGTACAAAGAATGGTCACTTTATCGGCAGGCAGGCGGTTGATTTGTCCAGCATCAACAAAAGTTTCCTTCGGCGCTTTTATATATCCTAAGTCAAGTCCGATATTGATAGCAGCCTCCATACTTCTGCCGAAGACAGCAATCTTTCTTCCATTGGCAACAGCTGCCTCTGTTACCTGCTGTAATCTGTGAATATTGGATGCAAATGTGGCGAATATAATTCTTCCCTCGACTTTTCGGAAAATATCCTGGATACTTTCGCCGACCCGTCGTTCGGACATCGTAAATTCAGGAATTTCGCTGTTGGTACTATCCGAGAGAAGGCATAGCACCCCTTCTTTTCCGATTTCTGCCATTTTTGTTAAGTTTGCCGGTTCCCCAACAGGGGTGAAATCAAATTTAAAATCACCGGTATGGACAATTTGCCCTGGAGGAGTTTTTACGACAATTCCATACGAATCAGGAATACTGTGAGTAGTACGGAAAAACGTAACAGAAGTTTTACGGAATTTTATACAATCATCTTCTTTAATTTCAATTAATTTTGCGTTTCTTAATAGTCCATGTTCTTCCAGTTTGTTTTTAATTAATCCCAAGGCAAGCTTCCCGCCATAAATCGGAATATTGACTTGACGCAGCAGATAAGGAATCCCGCCGATATGGTCTTCATGGCCGTGTGTAACAAATAAACCTTTTATTTTTTCTTCGTTTTTAACTAAATAAGTATAATCCGGAATAACATAATCAATTCCTAATAATTCATCTTCGGGAAACTTTATTCCGGCATCAATTAAAATAATTTCATCCTGGAATTGCACCCCGTACGTGTTTTTGCCAATTTCGCCCAAACCCCCTAAGGCAAAAACAGCAGTTTGATCATTTTTTACAAATTTCATAAATTATCAAATCTCCAATACTTTAAAGTCTTCATTTTGTTTTTCATATTCTAAATAAGCTCCTTTGACTTCTTGAACATATTCAATGTTGTAGCCGCGACCTCTAATTTTGGAAAGAACTTCTCTAACCGATTCCGCTTCAATAAATAAAGATTTTGTTTTCTCTCTAACGGGTACTTCGGTTTTGCTTTCTTGATAATATACTTTAAATATCATACCATTTTCGCTCCTTACTCAATCATGACTTTTTCTATTATATAAAAGATTTTCATCTTTTTCATTTATTTTCTATAACAGACCAAGGAATATATGGAGAAAAGTATCATAGGATATGTATCACTGTACAATAACGAAGGAGCCCTTCGCAAGTTTGAAGGGCTCAAGTCACTTTAAGCAATAGATTTTCTACGCAATAAATCTTTCCACTGTTTTAAAAGCTTTTTTCTCAGCTTCTTTAACATAGTGGATCATCTCCTTACTATTATTTTAAACGATCCTTGTCCAATGTAAAGCAACATCGGCAAATATTAACGTCTTTTTTTACTATATATAATATGATGAATATGCGGATTTTTTCATGGTTAAACATGGAATTAAAAGTTAACCCCTTTTAATAAAGAAGACACCGGCCGTAATATTGACCGGTGTCTACCTCTCGATGGCAATAGCTCCCTCAATGGGTTTTAAAGGATGTTTCTTATCAATATGATCGTAAAACATTATGCCGTTTAAATGATCAATTTCATGTTGGAAGCAAATAGCTGGAAGTCCTTTAAGACGCAGCTTTACTTCTTTCCCTTCAAGATTGACTCCTTTTACAGTAATTCTTGCATATCTTGGCACATATCCTTCGATGGCTCTATCGACCGATAAACAACCTTCGCCGGAAACCAAATAGGACTTCTCCACAGAATGGCTGATAATTTTCGGATTAAACAAAGCGCAGCTAATTAATTCCCCTTTGTCATCTTTCAAATGAACAGCAATCATCCGTTTGGAAACATTTATTTGCGGGGCTGCTAGCCCGATCCCTGCTCTTAAGCCATATTTTTCGGCCACTTCGGGATTTTGGCTATTGATCAAATATTCCAATAAGCTTGAAAGAATTTGTTTATCTTCTTCGGATGGCGGTAGGGTAACTTCAACAGCGACTTTTCTGAGAGTCGGGTGGCCATCGCGGATAATATCCTCCATCGTGATCATGAAATTTTCACTCCTGTGCTCAACTAATAATATTTGCCATCAATAGTCTATCAAACAATGGTGCAAATGTTAACATTACTGCTTTTTTTAATTTCAAAAGGATTTGATATTAAGAATTAGTTGACTTTTCTATATTATAACAACAAACAAATCCAGTGTATTTTATATAACAGATAAAACGTAATAATGAAACAGATGCTTTTCTTCATAACAAAAAATATATGTATTTAGTATTTGACGCTTGAAAATGAATGATGTAAACTCATAAATGGAGTAAATAATTGTATCAGTAAAATTTGGTGTTTTTATTGATACAGTATAAAGTAAAGCCGGAATCCTAAATTTTTGTTTTTTCTTGTTGTTTCTGAGGAAAACTAGTATTAGTGTGACTAAATTTCGGCAAAAACTTTACGTTAGCTGTTAGCGCCTGAAATGGAAGACAAAATATCTTGATGATCCACAATCAAATGGCTTTTATCTCTCCTTTTTTGGGCAATCTAACCAAGTGGATTTTATAAAGTATAAGCTTAAATAGAAAGGAAGATGAAGAGATGGCTTCTACTCTTAAAAAAGCAGCACAAGATCCAAAAAAAGCTCTTGAAAAAGTGGAGGAACAGTTTCAAACATTCCAAATTTTAAATGAAGAAGGCGAAATCGTAAATGAAGCCGCAATGCCGAATTTAACGGATGCCGAGCTTCAAGAATTAATGCGGCGAATGGTATTTACCCGCATTCTTGATCAAAGATCCATTTCATTAAACCGTCAAGGACGTCTTGGCTTCTACGCACCGACTGCTGGTCAGGAAGCATCACAATTGGCTTCACAATTTGCTCTTGAAAAAGAAGATTTCATCCTACCAGGATACCGCGATGTTCCGCAAATTGTTTGGCACGGATTGCCTTTATATCAAGCTTTCCTATTTTCTCGTGGACACTTCCAGGGAAATCAAATTCCTGAAGGCGTGAATGTATTATCACCACAAATCATTATTGGTGCACAGTATGTACAAACAGCAGGTGTTGCTTTAGGTTTGAAAAAGAATGGAACAAAAGCTGTAGCCATTACATATACAGGTGACGGCGGTACTTCGCAGGGCGATTTCTACGAAGGAATTAACTTTGCCGGTGCATATAAAGCTCCAGCGATTTTTATTGTTCAAAATAACCATTTCGCTATTTCTACACCGGTTTCTGTACAGACTGCAGCAAAGACTTTAGCACAAAAGGCAGTCGCAGCCGGTATACCGGGAATTCAGGTTGATGGTATGGATCCGCTTGCTGTATATGCTGCAACGCGCCAAGCACGTGAACGTGCGATTAACGGAGAAGGTCCGACATTAATTGAGACATTAACATATCGGTATGGGCCACATACGATGTCTGGTGATGACCCAACTCGTTATCGTACATCTGAATTGGATAGCGAATGGGAAAAGAAAGATCCACTTGTACGTTTCCGCAAGTTCCTTGAAAAGAAAGGGCTTTGGAATGAAGAAATGGAAAATGAAGTAATCGAAAAGGCAAAAGAAGAAATTAAAGAGGCAATCAAAAAAGCGGATGCGGCTCCTAAGCAAAAGGTTACCGATTTAATTTCGATTATGTTCGAAGAAATGCCAGTAAACTTAAAAGAACAATATGAAACATATCAAGCAAAGGAGTCGAAGTAAGTCATGGCTCAAATGACAATGATACAAGCTATCACTGATGCATTAAGAACAGAACTGGCCAAAGATCCAAAGACATTGATTTTTGGTGAAGACGTAGGTGTCAATGGCGGAGTTTTCCGTGCGACGGAAGGTTTGCAGAAAGAATTTGGCGAAGATCGTGTATTTGATACTCCGCTTGCTGAATCAGGTATTGGAGGATTAGCAATCGGTCTTGCATTACAAGGTTTTCGTCCGATTCCGGAAATTCAGTTTTTTGGTTTCGTGTTTGAAGTAATGGATTCGATCGCCGGGCAAATGTCGCGGATGCGTTACCGTTCAGGCGGACGTTACCATATGCCAATTACCATCCGTTCTCCATTTGGTGGTGGGGTTCATACTCCTGAACTTCACTCAGATAGCTTGGAAGGATTAATGGCACAAACTCCAGGTTTAAAGGTAGTTGTACCTTCAACACCATATGATGCAAAAGGTCTTTTGCTTTCAGCTATTCGTGATAATGATCCGGTTGTGTTCCTTGAGCATTTGAAATTGTACCGTGCTTTCCGTGAAGAGGTTCCGGAAGAAGAGTATACAATTCCGCTTGGTAAAGCTGACGTTAAAAGAGAAGGGAAAGATTTATCCATCTTTACTTACGGTGCAATGGTTCATGAATCATTGAAAGCAGCAGAAGAATTGGCTAAAGAAGGGTATTCTGTTGAAGTCGTTGATTTACGGACAATCAGCCCGCTTGATATCGAAACGATTATCGGATCTGTTGAAAAAACTGGCCGGGCGATCGTTGTTCAGGAGGCACAAAAACAAGCAGGTGTAGCTGCAAATGTTGTAGCCGAAATCAATGACCGGGCAATTTTAAGTTTAGAAGCACCTGTTTTACGAGTAACAGCTCCAGATACAATCTATCCTTTCTCACAAGCTGAAAATATTTGGCTTCCAAATTATAAAGATGTAATCGAAACAGCTAAAAAGGTATTAACTTTCTAAATGAAAGATTGGGAAATAGTGTGACTGTTTCCCTCTCGTTTTTTTAAAAATTAAAGGTGGTATGGGCTAAAGCCAAAGTTGAATACATGGATAAAGTTCCGCCCCTTTTCCATTCGAAAAATTGGATTATAGGAGGATGAATCTAAAGTGTCATTCCAATTTAAATTGCCTGACATTGGTGAAGGTCTCCATGAAGGCGAAATCGTCAAATGGTTCATCAAACCAGGTGATAAGGTTAAAGAAGACGATGTTCTTTGTGAAGTTCAAAACGATAAGTCAGTTGTTGAAATACCATCTCCTGTTGAAGGAACTGTACAGGAAATTTTAGTTGAAGAAGGAACAGTTGCAACGGTTGGGCAAGTTCTTGTCACATTTGACGCCCCTGGGTATGAAGATTTACAATTTAAAGGGGATCACCATTCTTCTGAAACAGGGAAAGAAGAAAAAGCAGCACCACAAAAAGCACAAGCACAGCAAGCAAGTGTATTTGAATTCAAATTGCCTGATATTGGGGAAGGTCTTCATGAAGGTGAAGTCGTCAAATGGTTCGTCAAGCCGGGTGATAACGTTAAAGAAGATGATGTTCTTTGTGAAATCCAAAACGATAAATCGGTCGTTGAAATTCCGTCTCCTGTCGAAGGTACGGTACTAGATGTACTAGTTGGGGAAGGAAAAGTAGCGACAGTTGGCCAAGTTCTCGTCACATTTGATGCTCCGGGTTATGGTAACCTGCAATTTAAAGGTGATCATGGTGCCGATACTCCTGCCCAAGAAGAGAAAGCCAAGCCAAAGGTTCAAGCGGCTGCACCATCGGCTTCGGTTGATCCGAACCGCCGCATCATTGCTATGCCTTCCGTTCGGAAATATGCCCGCGAAAAAGGGGTAGATATTCATTTAGTAGCTGGCACAGGTAAAAACGGTCGAATTTTGAAGAATGATATTGATGCATTCTTAAGCGGCGGCACAAAAGCAGAAGCAGCACCGCAAAAGGAACAAGCAGCAGCTCCTGCAGCACAAGAAGCAAAAGCAGAAGCAGTACATCAGGCACAGCCGATTCCACAAGGAGAATATCCTGAAACCCGTGAGAAAATGAGCGGCATCCGCAAAGCAATTGCTAAAGCAATGGTGAATTCGAAGCATACCGCACCACATGTTACATTAATGGATGAAGTAGATGTAACGAAACTTGTCGCACATCGTAAAAAATTCAAAGAAGTGGCTGCGCAAAAAGGCATTAAGCTTACGTTCCTACCGTATGTTGTTAAGGCTTTAACAAGTGCGTTAAGAGAATTCCCAGCACTTAACACCTCAATTGACGATGCGACTAACGAAATTATTCATAAGCACTATTATAATATCGGTATTGCTGCTGATACAGAAAAAGGTTTATTAGTTCCTGTAGTTAAAGATGCCGATCGTAAGTCGATTTTCTCAATTTCAAATGAAATTAATGAACTTGCTGTAAAAGCACGTGAAGGAAAATTGGCTGCAAACGAAATGAAAGGTGCTTGCTGTACGATCACCAATATCGGTTCTGCAGGCGGACAATGGTTTACTCCAGTTATTAACCATCCGGAAGTAGCCATCCTTGGTATTGGACGGATTGCAGAAAAACCAATTGTCAGAAATGGAGAGATTGTAGCTGCTCCTGTATTGGCATTATCATTAAGCTTTGACCATCGAATCATTGATGGTGCAACTGCACAAAACGCATTGAATCATATTAAGAGATTATTGAACGACCCAGAACTATTGTTAATGGAGGCTTAAAAGTTATGGTAGTTGGAGATTTCCCAATTGAAACAGATACGATCGTCATTGGTTCTGGTCCTGGAGGATATGTTGCCGCCATCCGTGCCGCTCAACTTGGACAAAAAGTTACAATTGTTGAGAAAGAATATATTGGCGGTGTGTGCTTAAATGTCGGTTGTATTCCTTCAAAAGCTTTAATTTCAGCGGGTCATCGTTATGAAACAGCCATGCATTCCGAAGATTTTGGAATTACAGCTGAAAATGTTAAAGTGGACTTTTCGAAGGTGCAAGAATTTAAAGCCGGAGTCGTAAAAAAATTAACCGGCGGTGTTGAAGCTTTATTAAAAGGCAATAAAGTGACAATTGTCCGCGGTGAAGCTTATTTCGTCGATAGTAATTCACTACGCGTTATAAATGGGGATTCTGCGCAAACTTATACGTTCAAAAATGCCATTATTGCGACTGGTTCCCGGCCGATTGAACTGCCTGCTTTTAAATATTCAAAGCGGGTGCTAAATTCCACCGGAGCTCTTAACTTAACTGAAATTCCGAAAAAGATAGTAGTCATCGGCGGCGGTGTGATCGGGATTGAACTTGGTGGAGCCTATGCGAATTTTGGCAGCCAAGTAACCATCCTCGAGGGAGCAGATGAAATTCTAAGCATGGGCTTTGATAAACAAATGGCCGCTCTTGTTAAGCGTACAATGAAGAAAAAAGGCGTAGAATTCTATACGAAAGCGATGGCTAAAGGTGTAGAAGAAACGGAGAACGGAGTCATTGTTACCTTTGAAACAAAAGGTGAAGAAAAGAAAATCGAAGCCGACTATGTATTTGTTATGGTTGGGCGCCGTCCAAATACAGATGAAATGGGTCTTGAACAAGCAGGCGTGAAGATGACTGACCGTGGACTTATTGAAATCGATAAACAATGCCGTACAAATGTTCCTACTATTTATGCGATTGGTGATGTAGTGGCCGGTCCACAATTGGCGCATAAAGCATCTTATGAAGGTAAGATTGCAGCTGAAGCCATCGCGGGGCATCCTTCTGAAATTGATTATTTAGGAATTCCGGCCGTTGTGTTCTCTGATCCGGAATTAGCTTCAGTGGGATATACAGAAGCACAGGCAAAAGAAGAAGGAATTGATGTCATTGTGGCTAAATTCCCATTTGCTGCCAATGGGCGAGCTTTATCATTAGACAGTGCTGACGGATTCTTAAGATTAATTACCCGCAAAGAAGATAATCTGGTAATTGGTGCACAAATTGCTGGTGCAAGCGCATCAGATATGATTGCTGAGCTAGGTCTTGCTATTGAAGCAGGAATGACTGCCGAAGATTTGGCAATGACTATTCATGCTCATCCAACTCTTGGTGAAATCACCATGGAAGCAGCAGAGGTTGCACTTGGAAGCCCAATTCATATTATAAAATAATAAGCAAAAATAAAGTCCTTTTCATAAAATGAAGAGGACTTTATTTTTTATCAAAGAATGATTATACAGTAAAATATTGCACTCGTTTCTGACATATATTTAACTAAATTTGGTTAATAATATACTATTCATAAATAATTGTCTTTTGAGTGGTGATCATTTTGAGAGCTTATATTGTCATGATATTGCAATTTATCATTTGGAGTGGGTATACACTAATTGAATGGCTTTCAAAAGACCAGCTTATTTATAAAGTCTTTATGTTTTTTATCTTTTTTTATTTGGCTTTTTTAATTGGCAATAAGCTGACAAATTCATCGCGAAAAACACTATTTATTACAGGTCTGAGCCTTGTGATCTACACTTCTCTACACTATACTATGGTAATTTTTATCCATTAAAAAAACTCGCCCGATGACGAGTTTTTTCTATTTTCTTGGATAATAATACATGACTCTACCGTTAAAAAGATGCAATTCTGCCTTGAGCTTTTTCGCAAGAAATTTGCTAAATTCATTTGCTTTGCCTTTATCTCCATATGTTGATGATTCCGGTAATGTAACTTGGATATAAGCGAGCTCCTTCTCACCCCCATCTTTGTTTATAATGGTTTCTGTATCAACACCAATTAAAATAAGGTTATAACGGTCATGTGTTGACTTTAAATAAAACCATTTACCTTTTCCTTCATCTGTTTCGTTTAATTCGTATGGGAAGGCCGTTTGACTATACTCCCAATTTAATTGTTCACCAGTTTTGCTAAGTATATCTTGGTAATAATAAAATAGTTCCTTTACTTCTTCCGTTGAGATCGTCTGCTTTTCAGATGAAGGTACAAGCTTAATATAAGCGTTTTCCGCCATCATCCTTCCCCCTCTAATATCCAATATATGCTCTTTTATTCTAGCACTGTTTAAAAACTGCTGACAACTCTTTCAGAAAATTTTGGTAAATGTATTGCGTTCTCAAAGGTGATGAATTATAATAAAATTCAAAATATAAAGACAAAAGGAGGGGTCCAATGGAATTATTTGACAAACTCTATGATGAGTATGAAAATGTGAAAGTAAGATTTATTGGATTCACCACAGAACATACCCGCTACGATTTCGGCATTATCTTTACCAATATGTTTTTTGGAAAACCTCTTGTTGTCTGTATGCAAACAGGCCGTTCTACTCTCCTTGACCCCAAAGAAATCGAAGACATTGGATATCTTCAGAATGTATTCCACATCCCAGATTACCAGCAAGCCGCACGTTTATCAGATTTTTTTCGTGAAGCACTTCCGGGTATACCGTTTATTACTCAATATGAATAAAGAGCAAAAAGGACCTAATTTTTAGGTCATTTTTGTTTGAATTTTTTATAATGTGATATACAAATTATGCTTGATAATTCAAATGTGATATATTAATATGTACTTAAGGGATGTTTAAAACGTTTTCACATAATTGAAATTTTCGCTAAGAAGGGGAGAAGGAAAATGGGCACTCTTGTTTGCCAAAATTGCAACTCTACTATTGATCATTTTGAAGACGAAAAGGTAACAGTTCTTTACGCCAAATGTGATGACTGTTGTGACCACAAACCAAAAAAAGATGCATAAAACTGTAAATAAAAAAGGATTCCGGTATTTCGGAATCCTTTTTTTAGCTAAAAGAAATAGATTTTAAATTCGAAAATTGTCAAGCTTCACAAGGAAAGCTTCGGCAGCATAAGTAACGTACGTCTAAATGGCATAGTTTAGGCAGAGGCGCCAGCGGCTTGAGCTTGTCGCCGCTAAGCGGTCGCCTTACACTTTTCTTATTGAATCGCTTTATATTCTTTGATAACATGAATCGTTTTTAATTCATCATCTTCGGGTCCCTGAACAGGCAGTCCGGCATCGAGATTTTTCTTAATGTAATGAAGGTTTTCCTTTGTAATGATTTCACCGGGGATAAAAATAGGAATACCCGGTGGATAGACCATTACAAATTCTGCAATAATTCTGCCTTCGGATTCTTCAAAAGGAATTATCTCTGTTTCAGCGTAAAATGCATCTCTAGGAGTTAACGCAAGAACTGGAATTTCCGGAAGAAGCACCTCTACTGGTTCAACTTTTTCCGCCCGGTATTCAAATTCACTGACAAGTTCTTTCAACGCATTAATTAACAAGTCAGCCTCTGTTTCGGTATCTCCGATAGTGACCAAACAAAGGATGTTATAAAGATCCGATAATTCCACTTCAATATTATGTTTCTCTCTAAGCCATTTTTCTACTTCATACCCCGTTAATCCTAAATCTTTTACAGAAATAATCAGCTTTGTCGGATCATAGTCAAAGGTTGCTTTGGAACCAATGATATCTTCGCCCGGACAATATAGATGATCAATTTCATTAATTCGCTTGCGGATAGACTGTGCCAGACGAATCGTTTTATCAATTAATTCATTTCCTTTTGTTGCTAATTGCTTACGGGCAGTATCAAGTGATGCCAGAAGCAAATAGGAGGTTGACGTGGTAGTCAGCATACTGAGAATGGATTGGACATGTTTTGCCGAAACAAAGCCTTCTTTGATATTTAGAACTGAACTTTGCGTCATGGAACCACCAAGTTTGTGAACGCTTGTTGCTGCCATATCTGCTCCTGCCTGCATGGCAGATAACGGCAGGCCGTCATGGAAATGAATATGAACACCATGCGCCTCGTCAACAAGTACAGGAACATGATAAGAATGGGCAATTTCCACAATTTTCTTTAAATCTGCAGAAAAGCCAAAATAGGTCGGGTTAATGACTAAAACCCCTTTTGCATCTGGATGCTGTTTTAAAGCTTTCTCTACTGAATCTGTTGTAATGCCGTGGGAAATTCCTAATTTTTTATCAATTTCCGGATGGATGAACACAGGAATGGCACCGGAAAAGACGATCGCTGACATAACTGATTTATGAACATTTCGCGGTACAATGATTTTTTCCCCAGGACCGCAGACAGCCATTACCATGGCCATGATCGCTCCGCTAGTGCCCTGTACAGAAAAGAAAGTATGATCGGCGCCAAAGGCTTCTGCTGCCAAATCTTGTGCTTGTTTAATCATCCCTTTTGGATGATGTAGGTCATCTAATGGCCCGATATTAATTAAATCGATGGATAGGGCATTGTCTCCAATAAATTGACGGAATTCCGTAGCAATTCCTGCTCCTTTTTTATGACCGGGAATATGAAATTGAATCGGATTTTTTTTTGCGTGATTTATTAAACCGCTAAATAATGGCGTTTGTGACTGATCTAAAGACAATTGTTTTCACACCTCTTATTTAAAAATACCTTTCATAAATATGATTTGTATAAAAATAAAACAAGTTGAATTATAGCACTAATTTTATACATTGCATAGGACTTAAATTGCAGGTAAATTTGTTTATTTACGTTAGTTTTTCAAAAAACAAGGAAAATAAGCTTTTTAAAACGAATTAACAAGTATCACCTATTTTTAGGAGGGAATGAAGTTGAATTGGCAAACACGTGTGACGGATTTATTAAAGATTAAATATCCCATTATCCAGGGAGGATTGGCATATCTAGCTTATTCCAAACTAGCAGCAGCGGTATCTAATGCCGGCGGGCTCGGCCAGATAACGGCAATGTCATTAAAAAGTCCTGATTTGCTCCGGGCAGAGATCCGAAAGGTGAAACAATTGACGAACAATCCTTTCGGGGTTAATTTTGCCATTGGTCAGCACAATCGGTCATTTGCTGATTTTCTGCAGGTCGCGATTGAAGAAAAGGTTCCTGTTATTTCGATGACAGGAGGGAATCCAGCTCCGATTTTTGAACAATTAAAAGGTGTATCGGTTAAAAAGCTTGTTCTCGTTGCGGCCCGTAGACAGGCGGTAAAAGCTGAAGAACTCGGAGCGGATGCTGTGATGGTGGTTGGACAGGAAGGAGGAGGACACCTTGGAAGGGATGATATCGGAACGTTTGTTTTAGTACCCCAAGTAGTAGATGCAGTTTCAATTCCGGTAATTGCTTCTGGTGGGATCGGTGATGGCAGAGGATTAATGGCGGCTCTTAGTTTAGGTGCTGAAGGGATTGAAATGGGTACAAGATTTATTGCTACAAAAGAATGTGTTCATGCAAACGATGCATATAAAAAAGCCCTGGTAGAAGGGAACGAGACAGATACAGTTGTGATCAAGCGCTCGCTCGGAGCGCCGGCAAGGGCAATTGCTAATAGCTGGACAGAAAAAATCTTGGAAATTGAAAAGAATAATGGCACTTACGAACAGTTAAAAGATTTCATAAGTGGTTTGGCAAATCAGCGTTACATATATGAAGGGGCTGTTAACGAAGGGTTTGCTTGGGCCGGCCAAGTGATGGGACTCATTAAAGATATTCCATCCGTTGATGAATTATTGAAAAGGATGATTACCGAAGCAGAACAAATTCGTGCAAAGTGGGCAAAATAGTGGTATGATTCGCTATAGTCAAGATGGGTAGTGT
>NZ_BCUZ01000021.1 GCF_001591485.1 Neobacillus fumarioli NBRC 102428
ATACATATTTTTGAGATAATGTACATTATTTTTTAAAATTAAATTTACAACTTGGTAACAAATTTAATAAGGCAGCAGGATGGAGATATGCTATAATTTATCTCTGCATTGGCTATTTTGTTTGATCACTTGTATAAATTCGGATTTCGGAGGGGGATTTATGAACTTTCAGTACAAAAAAAGGATCATCGCGACAGCACTTACACAAGTTGTCATTGTATTATTATCCTTTATTTTTTATCATAAAATTTCTTTACTTAGTTATATCAATATATCTTTTTATATTTCAGCTGTTTTTCTGCTCTTATCTTTGTTGATTTATACCATTCAGTCCGGTTTTTATGATGTTATTTCAAAGTCACTTAATATGATAGGATCCAGAGGGATTCAACGAAAATTCAGTGAAGTCCCTGCTTTATCTGAACTAGTTACAATGAATAAAAAACCTCTGCTGGTTCATGGGCTTGTAAGCGGCCTGTTCATGTTAATTGCACTTGCCATTTACTATTGGCAACTCACTTGAAAAGCAATATGGGATTATTTATAATAAATATAATTCCATATTGATGATGGCTATGAAAAAGAATAGTACGTATTCGTCTTCGTTATAGAGAGTTTGTGGCTGGTGGAAACAAACACGAAAGGATACGGAATGGACTTTGGAGCTTCTTTCTGAATATAAAGTAGGAAAAGACGTGTCCTTAACGTTAATAAGGATTCTCTACCGTTTGTTTAGCGGTTGGGAAACTAAAGTGACTCTTAATGAGTAATTAGGGTGGTACCGCGAGCCATTCGTCCCTATTTCGATGGGATGAATGGCTTTTTTAATTGTCCAGCTCCAAGCGCCTAGCCCCTCGGGACAAAAACCAGACATTTCGTGCTGATTTGCCTTTCCGGGCTGCAAGGCGCTTGCGATTTTCTTATTTATTAAGTAGGAGGAGTTTTTCATGAAAACAATCTTTTCAGGAATTCAGCCAAGCGGAACGATTACGCTCGGGAATTATATTGGGGCTATGAAGCAATTTGTTGAATTGCAGGATGAATACAACTGTTTCTTTTGTATCGTCGATCAGCATGCCATCACAGTACCGCAAGATCCGGTAAGCTTAAGGCAAAATATTCGCAGCCTTGCCGCGCTGTATCTGGCTATCGGGATCAATCCGGAAAAGGCAACTTTGTTTATCCAGTCCGAGGTTCCTGCCCACGCCCAGGCAGGCTGGATTATGCAATGTATTGCATATATTGGCGAACTGGAACGTATGACCCAATTTAAAGATAAATCTCAAGGAAAAGAAGCAGTATCTGCCAGCCTCTTGACCTATCCGCCGCTGATGGCAGCAGATATACTCTTATATCATACAGATTTGGTTCCTGTCGGCGAAGATCAAAAACAGCATATGGAATTAACCCGGGATCTTGCAGAAAGATTTAATAAAAAGTATGGAGAAGTATTCACCATTCCGGATATTCGTCTCCCTAAAGCAGGGGCCAGGATTATGTCCCTGCAGGAACCAACGAAAAAAATGAGCAAATCAGATCCAAACAAAAAAAGTGTGATTACCCCGCTGGATGAACCAAAACAAATCGAGAAAAAAATTAAAAGTGCTGTAACTGATTCAGAGGGGATCGTGAAATTCGATGTTGCAAACAAACCAGGAATTTCCAATCTGTTATCAATTTATTCAGTTTTAAGCAATAAATCCATTCAAGAGTTAGAAGAAATGTATCAAGGTAAGGGTTATGGAGCATTTAAGAGTGATTTAGCTGAAGTGGTCATTCATGAATTTAAACCTATTCAGGAAAAATACTATCATTTAATGGAATCAAGCGAGTTGGATGATATCCTAAACCGCGGTGCTGAAAAGGCCAATCAAGTTGCAAGTTCAACACTTAAGGAAATGGAACATGCGATGGGACTCGGAAGAAGTAGAAAGTAAAACAAAAAGCCTGACCCCTTAGAGGTTAGGCTTTTAATTTACTTTCGGGCCATGTTCCATTTCCCAGAGCTTTTCAAAAAACGGCTGCCCTTTAATGATATTTTCACAGAAGACTTCATGCTTCTTGGACCATCCATACTTGGCTTCCTCGAAAAGCTGTTCCCAAGCTTCTTCAAATGGTAATTCTTGAATGCTGGCATATCTTTCAGGACACCATTCAGTTAACCAATAGCGGACTTCTGCTTCATTTTTGGATGAGAACAATTGATCCAGTGCCATAAATAACAGCTGCTTTAATTGCCGCTCTTTTCTTGTTAACCCTCTCATTAATTCCGGCTCAGGAGATAGGATATGGAAATCTTTCTGCTTTGTCTGTAGTTGAAATTGATAATTTTGCGGCTCGTGGGTGCTGATCATTTCATAGACAAGCTGCTCTTGCCTTGGGATTAATCTACTTTTGCGAATCGGGATATTATAACCGATCGTATCGACTGCCAGTATGCCCGTCCCATCTGTCACAACAAAACAATTATCAAGCTGAATTCTTTCATGATTTTTTCTTAAATAGGCTTTTTGGTAAGTATCATTCAGAAGTTGCTGTGGTAATTCCGATAAGTCGTTTTCAATATAGTTATAAAGACAAGTTTCAACTTTTAACAATGGCACTTGGTCTAATAGCTCCACACAGTCATCTTTGCGCCACTCATGAAAGTGGCAAACATTATAACCGTTCTCTTCCCCTTCAAACCAATTGACCCATACATCATGAAGATATAACATTCATACAACCCCTCACTTCAACAATCTATTTGTCAATCAGTATAGGCAGGCCTTAGTTAAATTATTCCTTTCAATAGATATTTACCCAATTGACTTGAAGAATTGTTTTTTTACCAAATCCCCCTTATTTTCCACTATACCAACAAAAAGAGATGATCCATAATAGGACCATCCCTTTTTGATTTTGTTTATTCTACATCTGGAGTTGCACTTGTAACCGTAACATTTGCCCAAGCGTTAACATCTGTACCATAATTTGCATTTAATCCTTTTACACGATTATTGACTGGTGTAATGTTTGAACGGAATAATGTCGGAATGACCGGCATTTCATCATTCATATAGGTTTGCCATTCATCGTAAATTTTCTTACCATAAGCATGATCAAAGGCTTTTTCCGAATGGCCGTCCGCTAATAATTGATCGTTTTTGTCACTCACAAAGCGAGAGTAGTTAAATGAAACATCTCTGCTGTATACCATAAGGATCAACATCTGTGCCTGTCCCCCAAGCAGCAGCAAAAATATCTACTTTCGGATCATCATTTTGTACCATTTTATAGAAGGAGTTGAATTCTGCCAGGCGGCCGTCAACTAGTTGAACATTCAAGCCGACATTTTTCCAGCATTGGATATAGAATTTCGCCAGCGGTTCAGCAATATCTCCGCCGCTCATGAACAAGAAGTTAATCGTAAATTTCTTGCCATTCGGATCTTCACGGAAACCATCGCCATCAATATCTTTGTAGCCTGCTTCATCCAATAATTTTTTCGCCTTTGCTGGATCATAACCTATCGCATTGGCATTCTTATCATACCAGTCTGGGAAGGATGGCGGAATTAACGATGTAGCGGGGAATCTTAACCCATTGTAAAGCTTATCACCGACAGTTTTTGTGTCGATGGCATAGGCCATCGCCTGGCGGAGGCGCTTATCTTGGAATTTCGGATTATCCATCACGTTTACAGATTTTTTCGCATCCCAGTGGCCCAATTTAAAGCCAATATAATTGTATGCTAAATCAATTTGGCCGATCAACTGGATGTTTTTAGACCCTTTGGCAGACATATATTGATCTTCTGGAAATTCTCCGGCCACATCGACTTCGCCTTTTTTAAGCGCCTGGACAATAACCTTAGGGTTCACGACTTTCAAAATAATCGATTTTAACTTTGGCTTTCCAGCATAGAAATCGTCATTGCGCCCAAACTCAACAGATTCTCCCGGAACGATCTTTTTAATTTTAAAAGGTCCAAAACGATTGGTGCCTTATGGATTTTATCTGATTTTGCCAAATCTTTAATTGGAACGTCACCTAAGTAATGTTTAGGCATTGCATATGCCCACAGCCCTGTTAATAATGACGGATTTGCTTTTGTAAACGTAATCGAAAGAGTTTTGTCGTTAATGATTTTTATTCCGGAAATATTTGGGGATTTTCCTTCGTGATATTCTTTCATTCCCACGATACTTTGCATAAGCTCATCCCCATATCGGACACCTGTATAATCTTTGTTACCGATGACAAGGAATGAATATTCATAATCTTGGGCTGTAACCGGTTTGCCGTCTGACCAATTCACATTGTCTTTAATGGTGACTGTAATGGTTTTATTGTCATTGGAAAGCTTGTATGTTGCTGGCCCGTCATTTGTTATTTCATAGTTCTTATTTACCGAGAATAACGGAATGTCAAAAAATTGCATGACATCAGCATCCGGCTGACCTTCATAAAATGCATAGTTCAACGTGCCTTCAAAAGGTGTATCGGAAACGAGTGCGTAATGAAGCGTTCCATCCTTGATTGGTGTTTTGTTATTCTTCACAGATTTCGGAAATTTCCCGATATTTTCTTCGGCATTCCCTTTTGATGCGGTATTCCCGCTGCCACTCGTTGAGTTGGAGCAGGCTGATTGGAGCATGCCCAAGACAATCCAAGGAAGGCAGTGATCGGCAAAAGCGAGTTTCTAAAAATATGATGATTGTAAACCTTTGATTCGCTGACACCTTTCGCTCTGGCGGTTTTCACAAAGTCTTTTAATTTCGTATCAATAATCTCATTCCGCAAAAATTGAATCGTAACGGTTGTACTAACAATAGCACCGGAAAAGGCCGGGAGCACGAGGTGATTCAATTTGCTCATATAGTAAGCAAATGTACCATTTTGAGCTTGAATATCGACACTGCCGCTTGTAGGAAACCAGCCAAGGACAAAACCAAAAATAAACAAGACAAGTAAGGCAAAAATAAACAATGGAGTGGCAAATGTTACGTAATTGTATCCGACAATCAATTTATCTGCCCATGTATCCGTCCAACGACCGCTAATAACGCCTAAAGGAATGGCAATCAAGTAACTTAAAATCAACACCGCTACCCCTAACAGGATGGTATTCCCCAATTTTCCGGCAATTAGCTGGGTAACTGGGATTTGATAAATGATGGACATTCCCAAATCGCCATGGAACAACCCTTTAATCCAACGGCCATATTGAATAGGTAAGGGATCGTCCATACCTAATTTATGTTTTAATTCCATTAATGTATGCGCGTCCATTTTTGGATTACTTGCAAGACGCCCTGTTAACGCGTCCCCAGGCATGGCTTTAGCCAAGGCAAAGATTAGAATGCTTAAGATCAATAACTGAGGGATCATAAATACGATTCGTCGCAAGATAAATTTCAACATTTGTCTGTCCCCCTCCTAAGGCAGTGCAACCGAATGGGTAGCAGAAATAGGTTTAAGCGGATAACTCTTACCCTCGGCATTAAAGTATTGACCGTATGAATGTTTATATTCTGCATGCACTTCCTTGCGCAGTAACAATTGTTTCTCGCGATTTGCCGGATTCATATCTGGTATGGCAGGAATCAATCTCTTTGTATAAATATGCTGCGGGTTTGTATAAATGTCCTCGCTTGTCCCCTCTTCTACGAATTGACCGCGATACATGATTCCTATCCTGTCACACATATGCCGAATGATTCCTAAGTCATGGCTGATAAATAGATAAGTTAACTGAAACTCCTTTTGAATATCTTTAATGAAATTCAACACTTGGGCCTGAACCGATACATCAAGTGCTGAAACAGGCTCATCCGCAATAATCAACTTTGGCTTCAAGGTTAGCGCCCTGGCAATGCCGATCCGCTGGCGCTGACCCCCAGAAAATTCATGCGGATATTTAGCAATTGATTCAGGGTTTAAGCCAACTTTCTCAATATAATACTGAACTTTTTTCTTCTCCCGGCGATATCTCTCGTAGTTCCTAATTGGTTCCGCGATAATATCCAACACTCGCTTTCGTGGATTTAAAGAGGAATAGGGATCTTGGAAAATCATTTGAATATCTTTGCGATATTGATGAAACTCTCGCCTGCTTAATTTCGCCAAATTTTTGCCCTCAAATAGGATTTCTCCAGAGGTTGCTTTATTTAGTCCAATTATCGTGCGACCGGTTGTTGTCTTCCCGCAGCCAGATTCACCGACAAGCCCGTATGTTTCCCCTTGTCTTAGTTTAAAGCTGATATCATCTACCGCCTTTACATAGGAGACCACTCTTCGGAAAAAACCGCCGCGGATCGGATAATACACTTTAAGATGATTAATTTTTAGAAATTCCATTGTTCCTGTCTCCTATGCCTGTTTCTGGAAAATAAAAGTTTTGATAGCAAGTACACCGAACAAAATGATTGGGACTTATTTCCCGTAAGACTGGATTTTCTTCATGTTCATCCACCCATTGGATCCTGTCTTTAAAGCGGCAGCCCTTCCTTGGTAAGTTTTGCAGGGAAGGAACGACCCCTTCGATCACATGCAGCCTTTCCTTTGATGAAGCCGAAGATGGAATGGAATTGAACAGTGATCTCGTATATGGATGGAGCGGATTTGAAAATAAAGTATGTACATTTGCCAGTTCAACAATCTCCCCGGCATACATAACCGCCACCCGATCAGCCATTTCCGCTACCACCCCGAGATCATGTGTTATGAGAATGATGCCCGTTTTCATTTGCTGCTGCAGTTCTTTAAGCAAATCCATGATTTGTGCTTAGATTGTCACATCTAATGCCGTTGTTGGTTCATCCGCAATGAGAAGTAGCGGATCACAGGCGATGGCAATAGCGATCACGACACGCTGGCGCATTCCGCCGGATAATTCATGAGGATATTACTTATATGTACGTTCGGGGGTGGTAATTCCAACTTTTTTTAATAGTTCGATCGCTTTTGCTTTCTTTTCTGATCTTGATAAATTCGTGTGGTAGGTCATGCTTTCTTCAATCTGTTTCCCGCATGTCATTAAGGGATTAAGAGCTGTAAGTGGATCTTGGAAGATCATCCCGATTTCTTTTCCGCGAATTTTATTCAATTCTGGAACGGTTAGCGAAAGTAAATTATTCCCTCGAAAAGATATATTGCCTTCCAGCTTCGTTCTTTCCTGAGGGTGCAGTCCCATAATCGATAGAGCCAGGGCACTTTTTCCGCAGCCTGATTCACCAACAATGGCCACTACTTCGTTCTCATTGACCGTTAACGTAACATTATCTACAGCTGCAAAATAATGATCCTGAATTCGAAATGATGTGCGTAGGTTCTGTATTTCTAATAGTGGTTTACTATTCAAAACAAATCCCCCTAAACATAGTGGCAGTCAAAAACAAAAATACTATTAACCTATCTATTTAAAAAAAATACAAAACGACTATAAATGAACTATATTTACATAAAATTCTAATTTATATTTTTGACATTCGCAACACATTTTTTAATATATTCATACTATTCTGTTAGTTATTGACAAAAAAAAGCTTGAAACAACAAGCTTTCTAGTAAACAAGCTATTTATTCATTAATAAATCGGGAAGCAGATATCGTAAAGGAGCTGTTTGCAGTATATTGATTTCTGCTATAATATTTGCCTACAATATGGTATCCTGCAGCATATCCGAGCAACTGTGGAAACCTTCCTCCCCCATATAATAATTCATCATGAACCCGTTCATGCTTTTTTCGATTCAAGCGTTTTTTCAGAAATTGATCCCAAAAAAAATCTAATTCCTTTTCTGAATACATATGACACCAATTTGCTAAGTATTTTTCCCCGCAATTCTCCAGAACCGCATATTCTGCCAGTCCTTCAATTATGATCGAATCCAGCAGAGTATACTCCTCTAATCTTTTATTTAAGGCGCGCAGCCGGCATACATGATGGTATTCATGGACAAACAACGCTTCAATTTCTTTCGGATCATCATAATAAGAAAGAAATAAAAACATCTTATCTGGGAAAGACACTCCTGCCTTACGCCTTTCCGACTGTCTGAGGAAAAATCCTCTTTCTTGTCCCAAGGGAAACAGGAAGATTGGAATATCTGGGCCGGACCATTTTTTTTGATATTTCCGAAATATTTTATCCACCTTTTCCCAGGCATTGTAATCGATCATGTCCCCTAAATGATTTCTTGATGCTTTTGATGGACGATACATGCCAAATTTCAGCAGCTGATTATAGATATCATCTGCTGTTTGTCCTTTAAAGTACGGCTTAAGCTTTTCACAGATTTTCATTGGACGGTCAAAGTAATCCTTTAGCCATTGATCCGTTCGGATAATTCCCATCTCCGCACCCCATTTAGCATTAAATTGCCTTTCTACATTTTATGAACCACTTGTAGTTACGTTCATGGGCGATCAATGGAGCTTGACAAAAAAACCAAGCCTAACAGGCTTGGTTTTTTCCTTTTATTCATATTTCTTAAATATAATCGTAGCATTATGCCCCCCGAAGCCAAGGGAATTGCTCATTGCTGCTTTTAGTTCTTTTGGTCTTGCAGCATTTGTCACATAATCCAAATCACATTCCGGATCTGGTGTTTCATAATTAATGGTAGGAGGGAGCATACTATCTCTCATTGCCAATAAGGTGAAAATCGCTTCTATTCCGCCGGCAGCGCCGAGCAAATGTCCTGTCATGGATTTAGTGGAACTGATCGGCAATTTGTAGGCATAATCTCCAAACACTTCTTTTACAGCAAGTGTCTCAAATTTATCATTATAATCAGTGCTGGTGCCATGAGCATTGATATAGTCAATTTCCTCCGGTTTTAATCCGGCATCATGTAATGCCATTTTCATTGCCCTTGCCCCACCTTCGCCTGCTGGCGCCGGTGCCGTAATATGATAGGCATCACCTGTTGCCCCGTAACCAACAATTTCAGCATAAATATGTGCGCCGCGGGCGAGCGCATGCTCCAACTCTTCTAAAACAACAATCCCGGCTCCTTCACCAATGATAAACCCGTCACGGTTTTTATCAAAAGGTCTGCATGCCGTTTGCGGATCCGGATTGGTAGATAAAGCTTTATTTGCTGAGAATCCCGCAACAGACATTTTCGTTATCGGAGCTTCTGTTCCGCCAGTGATCATAACGTCAGCATCACCGCGCTGAATCACTTTAAAAGCATCACCGATTGAATTGGTGCCTGTTGCACAAGCTGTTACAGTACAGGAATTAAATCCCTTTGCACCAAGGGTAATCGAAACCTGTCCTGCAGCCATATCCGGAATCATCATTGGCACGAAGAACGGACTTACACGACGGTAACCTCTATTTTGAAAGATTTCAAATTGCTGTTCAAATGTTTCCATCCCGCCAATACCGGAACCGATCCAAACACCGACACGGGGGGCATTTTCTTCATTAATCGTTAAATTGGCATCTTTTACGGCCATTAAAGCACTAGCTACCGCATATTGTGTAAATCGGTCCATTTTTCTAGCATCCGTTTTATCCATAAACAGTTCCGGGTTGAAGTCTTTCACTTCAGCCGCTACCTTTACCGGAAATTCATCCGCATTTAATCGTGTCAGCGGACCGATGCCAGATTTGCCTTCCAATATTCCTTTCCAAGTTGTATCCACATCGTTACCAAGTGGTGTAATCATTCCAACACCTGTTACGACAACTCTGCGCTTATCCATTTGCATGACTCCTTTTTTAATTAGTTTCAGAATATCTTCACTTGTGATCTATCAAATCCTATTTTCCCCAGCGGAGCGCAATGGCTCCCCACGTTAATCCGCCGCCGAAACCGACCATCACTAGGACATCGTCATCTTTAATCTTCCCTGCTTCCAATTCTTCCACAATGGAAATCGGAATCGAAGCAGCAGAAGTATTTCCATATTTATCAACTGTTTTTGACATTTTTTCGACCGGAAGTTCCAGCCTCTGTCTGGATGCTTCCATAATTCGGATATTCGCTTGATGCGGGATAAGAAAATCAACATCCTCTTTCTTTAATCCTGCTTTTTCAAGGACATTTATACAGCTTTCCCCCATTTGTCTTACAGCAAATTTAAACACTTCGCGTCCATTCATAATGATATATTCGTCTTGGTAAAGATGTTTACCTCCAGTACCATCAGCACCAAGTTCAAATGAGAGAATGCCCCGATCCCCTGAAACACCTCCCATGATGACGGCACCGGCACCATCCCCAAATAAAACAGCGGTATTCCGGTCTTCCCAGTTCGTAATTTTTGAGAGCTTTTCAACACCAACAACAAGAACATACTTATAAACTTTCGCCTCAATAAATTGTTTGGCGGTAACCATTCCATACATAAATCCCGCACATGCCGCACTTATATCCATTGCCGCAGCTTTTGTTGCACCCAATCTTTCTTGGATTTTACAGGAAACAGAAGGAAAAGGGGTATCCGGTGTAACCGTTGCAACTAAAATTAAATCAATTTCTTCAGGTGTAATCCCTGCATCTTTAATTGCTTTTTGAGCTGCAAAAAATGCCATATCCGATGTATCTACATCATCTGATGCAATCCGCCGCTGTTCAATGCCCGTTCTCGTACGAATCCATTCATCAGAAGTATCCATCATCTTTTCCAAATCAAAGTTCGTGAGTACTTTTTCCGGCAAATACCTTCCTATTCCTATAACGCCTGCTCTCATGCTTCCATCTCCTTAAAATTCATAAAAAACCTTTCGTTTATAGTTTATTATCAATTATTATGACTTGGTACTAATTTTAACAAATGACATGCCGTTAATCAACAATTTCTTCCCTGCCCTCCTCCGCGATTGTCCACTCCTTTTATTCGTTTATTCATATTTTATAAATAAGAGAGTTTTTGGAAAGGAGCTATAAATATTATGGAAGATTGGAAGAATGACGATCTTGATCTCGATGATGAACCGGAGAAAAATGAAAAGGAGGAGTGGGGCCATGATCCATTCACTGCTTTAATGTTTGGATCGCGTGCTACCGACCGGCATGGACGCCAAATTCACCAGCCGGCTGCCCAGCAGCAAGGAATCAATTATGAAGAATTAATGATCAATATCGATAAATTAATGGAATCAGCCAAAGGATTAAAACCTTTGTTTCAAAAGATATATCCAGTTATTGAACAGTTTTGGAAGAAAAAATAGGCTGCCCTTATGGTGCAGCCTATTTTCTTGTTAAAGATGTTGTTTACATTGCCATTCTGCATGTTTTATTTGTTCAGTAAGGGAAGCGGCGATAGGGGTTAGTTTTTTTATAGAGATTCTAACACATGGTTCAGTAAATTCTTCCGGTGCACAATTTTGATTTTTAATGAACTGCTGCTCTAATTTTAGAAAGTCAGCACAACGGTTCCAGTAGTTTTCAACTCCGCTTTCTAACACATAATTTCCTGGCTTGCCAGACTCCATGATCTCGTGAATTGTGGAGACAGCATCCTTCACAAAAAGGGCATCATATATCCACTCACGCTCGGATTGCTGAATATCACTCCCTAATATTTTCGCGATAATGGTTTGTTGGAATAGAAAGGCGGATGGCTGCCATGGTCCATAAATAGCTGGTAAATAAAACAATTGGATATTTCCAGTCAGTTCTTTCGCTTCTTCAACAAAAAAGACGATCTTTGAATCCTCTTTAAATCTATTCATTTGGATTGGTAATAAAAATACCAAACGATTATTTTTCGATTCCGCTATATATTGAATAATTGAATGAATGGCTTCCCTTTTCAGTATTGAATCTTTTTGAATTATGAAAAGGTCGTAAAGTGAAAAAATGAATGTTTGTCGATCTTTAACATTTTCATGAATTGTTGGCCGCCACTTTTGAAAAGTATCCTCGAAAAAATTAGCATTTCTGCCAATTTCCATTCTCTTCTCCTCTAAAATTTCTTGGTTTGAACATTCATCGAACCATATACCGTGAACCTCTACTCCATGATTTAACAGATGTTTACAAACATGAAAACTAACAAAATCAAAAACATCCAAAATAACGGCCTTGTCCATTTAACTTTCCTCCCCAAAGTAGCCTTAAGAAAATCTATGCTATTCAATGAAGAAATATTTCTTTTCGGGAGGCACACCTTTACAGGACGGATTCATGTTGAGTATAAAAGTTTATATGAATTTTTCCCAGTTGCGGTTTTTTTTCAGGGAGAATAAAAGTAGGATGAAAATTAGAAGAACCTAAAATCTTTTTGTATTGCTTTGATTGATTATAAGATTTACCACCGGCGAGGACATGAATGATTTTTATCGGTACACCAAAATCAAGTTGAATGTGATCATCCATATTAGCAATAGCTGTTTCAAGGGAGTTCTGATCCAATTGATAAGCACATGTCAATTCCCTGATTAATTTTTTATAGAAAAATTTATGTTCTCTTTCCATTTCCAGATGGTGTTTTAAAGAAAGAATCGGATTAAGCAAAATGACTGACCTGATGTGATCGCCCATTTTCTCCAATAATTTGATAGCTACAAGCGCACCCATCCCTTCAGCTAGTATATGAATTTTGTCGTTAAGAATTTCGTGGCGGATCATATAGTGGTATAGTTTTACGGCAAGCTCAACGGCTTGATCACTCCCCCAATTCCTCCCGTAAAGATTCGAGGAAAAAATGGTGTACCCTTGTTCTTTCAATTCATGAATTATAGCAGCTTTTCCTTCATTTTGTGTCCAAAAGCATTTACTTTCATCAACAAAATGCCGTTCGTCACCAATGATTAAGATCCCAAATCCTGTAGGCTTTTCAGGATAATAGACAATATTCCATTGAGTATCTATTTGAAAATTGCGGTTCTCCATTGGTAAATCTCCTTTTACATATTTCCTCATCATAATTGTATGTAGCTTCACAAAAGATGAACGGGAGTTTGCCTATTTTGATTTGGATATTCGTTTGCTTAAAATCAACATTTATTAATTTGAAACCGTATGGTAAGATAAATATGATGAAAAATAGTAAGAGGTGAACAAATTGAAAGTTTTTTGGACCTTTTTTTGGACGTTTCTGTTAGTGGAAATGCTTACATATGTTGTAAGTTCCATGACCCCGGGAAGTGTCTTTGATGTTAAAATGGGAGCCATTATGGCCGTCTGTGTAACGATTCTTATTTTTGTTGTTTCTGCTATTATTCCAAATGATCCGGTCGAAAAGCATTGATTTTTTAAAGGTCTTCCATTTAAAAATGGAAGACCTTCTTTTATGATTGAATCTTTAACACCAATTCCCCATTTTCTTCTGTTATCTTAACAGTTGCGCCTTCGAATACTCTCCCGGCAATGATCTCACGGGCAAGCTTCGTTTCAATGTTTCGCTGAATAAACCGTTTTAAAGGCCTTGCCCCATAAATCGGATCAAAACCGTGAACAGCGATAAACTCCTTAGCCCCCTCGGAAATGGTAATCGTGATTTGTTTTTCTTTTAACCTGTTTTGCAATTCTTTTAACAGTTTTATGACAATATTCTTGATTTCTGCCATTGAAAGCGGCTTAAACAGAATAATCTCATCAATCCGGTTTAAAAACTCCGGCCGGAAAGAAGTCCTTAATTGCCCCATTACCTTCTCCCTTGACGAATCTGAAATTTCTGTTGTATTTTCTTCCTGTTCTAACAAAAACTGCGAACCGATATTGGAAGTCATGATAATAACGGTATTTTTAAAATCAACGACACGACCTTGGGAATCTGTAATCCGCCCGTCATCAAGTGCCTGCAACAAAATATTAAAGACCTCAGGATGTGCCTTTTCAATTTCATCCATTAGAATAACAGAGTAAGGGTTTCTTCTGACCGCTTCTGTCAGCTGTCCTCCCTCTTCATATCCAATATATCCAGGAGGTGCTCCGATTAGACGGGAAACTGAGTGTTTTTCCATATATTCCGACATATCAATGCGAATGATATGATCCTCACTATCAAATAAGCTTTCCGCTAGCGCTTTAGCCAGCTCTGTTTTCCCTACACCCGTCGGCCCTAAAAAGAGAAATGAACCAATTGGCCTATTAGGGTCTTTAATGCCTGCACGGGCCCGAAGAACAGCATCTGCCACCAAATGAACGGCCTCATTTTGGCCGATCACCCGTTCATGAAGAATGGATTCCAAACGAAGCAGCTTTTCTCGTTCACCTTCTACTAATTTGGAGATTGGGATTCCCGTCCATTTTGAGACAATGTTCGAGATTTCTTCTCCTGTCACTTCTTCACGCAGCAGACGGTCATCCTTTTCGGCCTCTCTTTCAAGACTTTTTAACTCCTTTTCCGCAGCTGGGATCAGCCCATGTCGGAGTTCGGCGGCACGGTTCAAGTCATATTGATCTTCTGCTCTCTCCAGTTCTCTGCGAAGCTTTTCAATTTGTTCTCGCTTTTCCTGCAACCGCTGGATTTTCTCCTTTTCTTCCAACCATTTTGCCTTCATCGTATCAGCTTGTTCCCTTAAATCGGCAAGTTCCTTTAATAAGGATTCAAGCCGCTGTTTGCTTACTTCATCCTGTTCTTTCCTTAATGCTGCTTCTTCAATTTCCAATTGCATCACTCTACGAGTTACTTCATCTAATTCAGTCGGCATGGAATCAATTTCCGTTCGAATCAAAGCACAAGCTTCATCCACAAGATCAATCGCCTTATCAGGTAAAAAACGGTCGGTTATATAACGGTCAGACAATGTGGCCGCAGCCACAAGCGCCTGATCGTGTATTTTCACCCCATGGTATACTTCAAACCGTTCTTTTAATCCTCTAAGAATGGATATCGTATCTTCAACAGTCGGTTCCTGGACCATCACAGGCTGGAATCTCCGCTCTAATGCCGGGTCCTTTTCAATATACTTTCGATGTTCATCCAATGTTGTAGCACCGATACAGTGAAGTTCTCCTCTGGCGAGCATCGGCTTTAACATGTTGCCGGCATCCATCGCGCCTTCCGTTTTTCCCGCACCTACAATCGTATGGATTTCATCGATAAACAGTAATATTCGCCCTTCACTTTTTTTAATTTCCGTTAAGACCGCTTTGAGTCTTTCTTCAAACTCTCCCCTAAACTTTGCCCCTGCGATTAACGAACCCATATCCAAAGCAAAAATTGTCTTATCCCTCAGACCTTCCGGAACGTCTTTTCTGACAATTCTATGTGCAAGTCCTTCCACAATGGCCGTCTTTCCTACTCCTGGTTCACCAATTAAGACTGGATTATTTTTTGTTTTTCTAGACAGAATTCTGACGACATTCCGGATTTCCGTGTCCCGGCCAATGACCGGATCAACCTTCCCTGCTTTGACTTCAGCAACAAGGTCTCTGCCATATTTTTTCAGAGCATTATAACCAGCTTCGGGATTTTGTGATGTCACTCTTTGATTCCCCCTAATCGCTTTTATAGCCGATAAAACCTCTTCAGCAGTATGGCCGAATGTATGGATCATTTTGTTCATTTCAGAATCATTGGCGCGAACGGCAGCAAGAAGAATATGTTCAACCGAAATATATTCGTCGGAGAAATTTTTTGCAATTTCTTCGGCATTGACCAACAGTTTTTGCAGCTTAGCCGTTATATAGAGCTTTCCCTGCTCTGCCCCGCTTCCGGAAACCTGAGGCTTTTTTTGCAAAGCTGCTAGAAGACTCACTTTTATTTTCTCTGAAGGAATCCCCACATTTTGTAATATTGCAGCAATCAGGCTGTCTTCTTGTTCCAATAAAGCAAGAAATAAATGGGGTTCATCAATCTCCTGATGGCTATGTTTAATCGCTAATGTTTGTGCCTCCATTAAGCCTGTTTGCAAACGCTCCGTCATTTTGTTTACGTCCATATCATCCACTTCCTATTTGACCTTTTTTGACCTATTTCTTTTATTATAAAATAACCAGTTGTGGAAGTAAAATATTACATGAAGAAAAAGCCACCCGTAAGATGGCTTTTCTTCTATTCCTTTTATGGTTTACGCTGGTATGTCCAAACCCGCCTGTCATTAGATGTTTCTGGAAATCTGTCTCCGGCCTTTAGTTTTATTTTTTTCGGATTTACCACATTATCTCCCGTATCTCCAATTTCAATATAGACGCCATTATTCGGTGCTCTTTTGCCAGGTTTAAACTGATGATTTTGGCCCATTTCTTTCCCTCCTTATCGTCTACACCCTTATTATTTCCTTTTCGAAAAGGGCCATTAAAGGAATTTTTAACAATTTTCTTCGACATTATTTCCTAAAAAATTTTGCCAATCTCTAAGCCATTCAGTACATTTCTTTATCAGTGTTTCATCATGAATGGAGTAACAAGGAACATCCAATAATGCATTTTTTAATTTATTATGCCAATAGACTACGGCTAAACAATTCGAAACCTGATCCAGCATTGATAAGTCATTTTGGTCTCGAACTATTACAAGCTTTGGATATTTTGCCTGTTTATATCCTTCTATTAAGATTACATCAGGATTTATGAACTCAAGAAGCTTTATTTGATCTTCTAATGAAAAAGAACTTCTTTCGGCTTGCAAAATTAAAGCTCCATCTCCCTCAACAATGGAGGCGGCGGCACCTGCCGACAAATGCTTCGTTGAATCTTTGTGCTCCGGAGCTAACGGTTTGCCGCCATGCCCGTGATGCTTAATGGTGGCGGTTTTGAGCCCCATGTTTGTAAATGATTCGATTAATTTAAGGATCATGGACGTCTTTCCACTATTTTGAAAACCTACAACCTGGAGAATGAACGGTTTTACCATGGCCATTCACTGCCGGACTGATCTTCAAGCAAAAGGATCTCTACCTCGCTACCTGCTGTAAATCCTCTTGTTCCCCCAGGCAAAATGGTTAAAGCATTCGCTCCGGCTAAACTCATAATAATATTGGATTTATCTACACCACTAGGGACAGTTTTCAATCTGCCGCCCTCAATAAATACATGACTTCGAACAAATCGTGTAAACGGGTTAGGTTTGGGGAAATCAGCTTCAAGAATTGCTTTTTCCTTCCGTAAATGAGGTTTATCCGAAAACAGCATCCGGCGAATGATAGGACGTGCAAACAGTTCAAACCCCACATAGCAAGCCGAGGGATTCCCTGATAAGCCAAAAAGAAGTTTGCCGCTTGCACAGGCAACTGTCGTAACACTTCCCGGCCGCATCGCTACTTTATTAAACAACACTTCTACACCTAGTTTTTGATAAATTTCCGGAAGATAATCAAAGTCTCCGACAGATACTCCGCCAGTTGTAAGGAGAATATCTACTTTCTTGATAGCATTTTGAATAGCTTCAAAGCATGTATCAAATTCATCCGGCAGTTTCCCAAAATATTGAACAGCACCGCCTGCTCTTACAATTTGTCCGGCAATCATATGGGCATTACTGTTGCGGATCTTACCCGGTACCAAGGGTTCCTCCACTTCCAACAATTCTGTTCCAATAGCAAAAAGACCGACGACCGGCTTTTTTGCTGCCGGGACATGTTTGTAGCCAAACACGGCAAGCACTGCTAGTACCCCAGGATTAATCATCGTTCCTCTTTTCACCAATATTTCTCCTTCTTTTGCATCTTCGGCTCTGAAGGAAACATTCTCCCCCTTATGAAACTTACGTTTAAGGGACATAAAAGGCCTTCCATTCTTTTCATACGTGTGGGCCACTTCAAACATGGCTACTGCATCCGCCCCATCCGGCATCATGGCACCTGTCATGATTCGGACTGCTTGATATTGATGGACAGTTTTATCAGAAACCATTCCGGCACCGATATGGTCAATGATTTCAAATTCAACCGGATTTGCTTGAGAAGCATGAAAGGTATCGATGGAGCGGATGGCAAAGCCGTCGTATGGGGAGCGGTCGAAATGCGGCACATCACAGGTTGCTGCTACATTTTCTGCTAAAAAGCGCCCATAACTGTCTTCTATTGCCACCCATTCTGTTTCACCATGTATGTCATGCTCCATTATTTTTGCAACTGCTTCTGATACGGGTATCGGTTGTCTTCTTTCAAACAATTTTTCTCCGGCTCCTTTTCATATGCTCAAGATTTAGGATAGAAAAACAAAGCACCGTTTATGGGAGCTTTGTTTTTTATCCGCCAATATAAGACATTTCTATTTTTTTACGATTTTTGTTTGTTTCAGCTGTTCTTTCGTCAGAATAACGATCTATTCTTGCATTCCAAATAGAGGTAATCCGTTCCTCCAATTGTTCGTCCGTTGCTCCGTTACGCATAAAGTTGCGAATGTCATGGCCGATTCCGTTAAACAAGCACGTAAAAATTTGACCATTTGCGGATAGTCTCGCCCTTGTGCAGCTTGAACAGAACGATTCTGATACAGAGGAAATGAAGCCGACATTTATATCTGTATCTTTGTAGCGGTATAGTTTTGCCACTTCCCCGTAATACCCTGTATTTACAGGTTCGAGTTCAAAGCGATCTTTAAGAATGGAAAAAATCTGTTTCTTGGTAACGACATCATCCATTTTCCAGCCATTTGTTGACCCGACGTCCATATATTCAATGTAACGGAGCTCTATGCCATTCGTTTTGCAATATTCCGCCATCGAGATAATTTCTCCATCGTTAAGCCCTTTTTTGACCACCATATTAATCTTTACACCCAAACCAGCCTGTTGAGCAGCGGCAATTCCATCTAAAACAGGGCCGGTACCGACTCCGCGACCGTTAATTTTACCGAATAGCTTATCATTAAGCGTATCCAGACTGACATTCACCCGTTTTAAGCCCGAAGACTTTAGCTGACCAGCCAGTTTTTTCAATAGTACACCATTGGTGGTTAAAGCCAGATCTTTTAATCCTTCGACACTTGCTAACTTGGCGACTAAAGACGGAAGATCTTTTCGTAAAAGCGGTTCTCCACCGGTTAAGCGGATTTTTTCAATTCCTAATTTCACAAATATCTTTGCAACACGTTCAATCTCTTCATATGTCAATAAAGCAGAACGGGGCAGAAATTCAAAATCAGGACCGAACTGATCTGCCGGCATACAGTATTGGCAGCGGAAATTACAGCGGTCAATAACGGATATTCTTAAGTCCTTCAACGGCCGGTTTAATTTATCTTGAATAATTGTTTTCCCCATATAGATCAACTCCAAGAAAAGGGTATGAAGTTCAATTTGCAAAAAAACAGCAGATACTCCCTCTGCTGTTTTATGAAATAGTCAGCACTTCATATTTTGCGGCAAGCTCGATAAATTCACCCATTCCGCTGATTTTGCCTACGGATAACCGATTCTCTATACCGTAATGATCGGCACAAGTTTTGCAAACAAGTACCGGAACCCCTTTGTCTTGTAATTCTTTTAAATGAACTGACACAAGAGAATCTTCAGTCGTTGTTAATACACCGCTGTTCATGCAAAAAAATAGCAATAGGAAACTCCTCTCTTTGCTTCAAAATCGTAAAAAAGGTTTCCAGTATGGTTTCACCTAAAACTTCATCACCTTTGCCAAGCTGGTTGGAGCTGACTAAAATGACCTTATTCCTCATGTAAGGTGCACTCCTTTAACGTATACCTAAGGCAATTTTTGCATAGCGGGACATCATATCTTTGTTCCAAGGCGGATTCCAAACGATATTGACATCTACATCCTTAACTTCCGGAATATCATCAAGCGCCCGTTTTACTTGATCGACAATCGTACCAGCCAACGGACAGCCCATCGCAGTTAATGTCATTGTTACCGTCAGCTTGCCATCATCATCCATTTCAAGATTATAAACTAAGCCTAAATTTACAATATCAACCCCAAGTTCCGGGTCAATTACAAGTTCTAAGGCGCCTAATATATTTTCTTTTAATTCTTCATTCATTTTTTTCACCCCTATTTATTTTAAACCAAAGGAATTCTGCAAACCAGTTGTACTATGCTTAGTATATCTATGAATGTAAACTATTTAATGTTAATTTTTTTACAGCTATGATATAAAATTGTTAACATAGACATACCTCTATTTCAAAAGCACTTTACAATTGTAGTGTATCATGAAGATGAAATTTTTCCTAAAGCAACGCTTTCGGTAGAGAAAAATAAACACCAGAAAGGATCCTATTATGACAGAAAAACATTTAATTGCTCTTGATTTGGATGGGACATTGTTGACAGATGATAAAACTATTTCACCGAAAACAAAGGAAATCTTACAAAAGGCAAGACTTGCGGGGCATATTGTCATGATTGCAACAGGAAGGCCTTTTCGCTCCAGTGAAATGTACTATCGCGAGCTTGCACTTGATTCACCTATCGTTAATTTTAACGGTGCCTTTACACACCATCCACTGAATTCAAGCTTTGGCTTTTATCATGAACCGCTTGATATTAAAATCGCCAAAGAAATTGTAGAAGCATGCCGAGGTTTTCAGTTTCACAATATTATCGCTGAAGTGCTGGATGATGTTTATTTCCATTATCACGATGAAAAAGTGTTGGATATTTTTAATCTGGGGAGTCCAACAGTGACAACGGGAAATTTAGTGGAATTCTTAAAGGATTCCCCAACAAGTCTTCTCATTCATACAGAGGAAGATGAGCTGATAAAAATTCGCAGCCATCTTTCCGAAATTCACGCCGAAATGATTGAGCAGCGTAGCTGGGCAGCTCCATGGCATGTTATTGAAATTATTAAGGCAGGTTTAAATAAAGCGGTAGGCTTGAAAAAAGCTGCGGATTATTACGGAATACCACAGGATCGAATCATTGCTTTCGGTGATGAAGATAATGATTTGGAAATGATTGAATTTGCAGGCCATGGAATCGCTATGGGAAATGCCATTGAACAACTGAAAGCGATCGCCAATGATGTTACGTTGACAAATGAGGAAGATGGGGTAGCCGTTTATTTAGCAGATTTACTAAATATTAAATGATGATGCAATGTTTCCCTAGGAGAACGCAACAAGGTTAGGGCATACTATTTTTGAAGCAGCTTATGCTGTTTCAATCTAAGCTTTTTAGCATATTGGAGGGATTCGAATGGGTAAATCAAACAAATCGAAGCGCTTCGTCCAACAAGGAAAGGATTCGGTTAACAAACATGCAGAACGCATACCGTATCATATGACCTATGCGGAAGCGGAAGCTCAAAAAATGGCCAATATCCACGAATCCTCACTTGGAGGAATATAACAATGGGCAACCAATTGTTTCAAGAAGCAAGAAGATTTGTTGAAATGGCGAAATCTGCTGATGCAAGCGACCGCGAATCGGCTGTAGCGAAAGCAAAAAATGCTTTACGATCTGCATACGCCAATTCCACGCTACAAGAGCAAAGGCAACTCCAAGAAATGCAACAAGAGCTAGATCAAATTACCTAATGCCGAAAAAAGCAGAAGCCCTTTAGCTTCTGCTTTTCTTTTGAGGTGTCAGGCACCTTGTGCTTTTCTATTTATGATCTGTTTTCTTTGAGTATTGAAATTTCCCGGCCTGGCGGTTTTTTTCACGCAACATGTTTTTCTCATGTCTTAAGGCATTATTATCTTGAGCTTTTTTATCGTTATCAGTTGTTTGCGGCATCTAACCTACTCCTTTCAAATGATTCAGGCTTATTGTCTGTTAATTTGAAAAAGAGTATGTACCAACTTTTCTTAAACTTTCTTGGCGTATGTCCAGCTGCCTTCCTGATACACTTTTCCTTCTTTTATCAATTTCCCTAATGCCCGTTTAAAAGCAGCCTTACTCATATCAAAACGCTCCATGATATCTTCCGGCATGCTCTTATCCGTATAGGGCATAGCGCCGTTTCTGCTCATTAAATACTCATAGATCTTGGCTGCATCTAGATCCTGCGCGTCCTGCTTTCTTGCCAATAGTGACACATTGATGGTGCCATCTTCCTTGATATCGATAATGCGCCCTTCCACTTTTTCGCCCAAACGAGGTTCTTGTTTGCGCTGGGATTCATGGATAAACCCTTTAAAGCCTTCAATCGTATAAATCCAGCTGCCAACTTTTGCTGTTCGGTAAATATGTCCCTGTACATTTTTGTTAAACTCTTTTCTCGTTGCTTTTACAGAAATTTCTTGAATTGCTTTGTCGTTTGCAAGCTTTGCATATAAGAGATGATTTCGGTTTACTCTTAATGTGATATAAAGTAAATCGCCAGGTTTAGGCCAAACATTCTTATGGAGCGGCAGGTCATCAGCCCCCAATAATATATCCTTCTGCAGACCGATATTTAGGAAAACGCCTATTTCCGGATTGACATCGGCAACTTTAACCCAGGCGAAACGTCCGACAGCCACTTCAGGAATAATGGTAGAGGCTGCAGGCCGCCCTTCAGCATCAACATATAGAAATACCTCTATTTCATCTCCTTCATTCACTTCTCGGTGAACTTCGTTTTGATGAAGCAGGACATCTTCCTCTCCATCTGTTAAGAAGTAACCAAAAGGGGCTTGACGTGCAACCGACAACGTAACGGTTTGGCCAATATAATCTTTTAAAGCCATTCATAACTCCTCCTTTTCTTGATTGGAGCTTTTTAGATGGTTGTTCAACTGCTACATTTTACTATAACGAATGGTTGTACTCAATCTTTACAAGATTTTATAAAGTTTATCCATTACACCAAACTTTTAAAAAAATAATTGACAAACTCATTTGCCAGAGTTAGTATTCACTTGAATTCATAAATATGTCCTCGTTAGGTGAGGCTCCTATACAAACACAGGCCACTGCCCTTAAATATCGAGAGATGCCAATGGGTAGAACAGGAATTGTCGGATTAAGGCTCTTCTTAATGTGGCTAAGGGATTTCCTTTACGTTGTATAGTGCCAAAACTGAACTAGGGGGAATTGGTTTATTATGACTATGAACTTTGGCCCCCGAGATTTCTTGGGGGCTTGTTATATTTACATATTAAGGAGGGGAAACTGGAAATGGACAGTAGTAGTTGTCACATGTCTTCTTTGTTTCACAAATTATTGATTTTACATTGCAGGATGTACAAATTCCTTACAATGGATTAGGTGTCTTTTTCGGTCTTTTCTCTTGAAGTATAAACCTATTTCCCTAACCCTTTGTTTTGAAGGACTGCCGTACCCTCCTGCTTAAATTGCTGGAGTTTTTATTTTGCTATTCGAGAGGGGCTGGCCACTTTGCGACTCAATAATTTTTCAAATATCGAACAAAAAAGTAAATTCGGATGGGCAGATATTATTGTCATATTTTTACTATTAGCCATTTTATATGCAGCAGCTAAATTAGGTTCTGCTATGGAAGTACCGTTTTCGGCAGTTCAGCAGCCTAAGATCAGCTTAAATCCAATTTGGCTTCCTTATTACGCGGGAAGATCGCTTCTTCGAATGTTTATCGCATTTGCAGCATCCTTGATATTTACATTTGTTTATGGCCGTATAGCAGCTTATAACAAAACGGCTGAAAAAATCATGATTCCTGCTATCGATATTTTACAATCTGTACCTGTTCTGGGCTTTCTATCGGCAACAGTTCTTGCCTTTATGGCGTTGTTTCCAGGAAGCTTGCTAGGTGTAGAATGTGCATCTATTTTTGCTATTTTTACCGGACAGGTTTGGAATATGACCTTTAGCTTCTATCATTCACTACAAACCATTCCGCGGGAATTAGATGAAGCAACAAAGATGAATCGATTAGGTACTTGGAATCGATTCACTAAATTAGAAGTTCCGTTTTCTATGATTGGCTTGGTTTGGAATAGCATGATGTCTTTTGGTGGGGGTTGGTTCTTCCTTGCAGCCAGTGAATCAATTAGTGTTTTGAATCAAAATATTCACCTGCCCGGCATTGGCTCATATATGGCACTAGCTGCTGATCAAGGAAATATAAGAGCGATTATTTATTCAATTCTAGCAATGATTATATTAATTGTTTTAGTCGATCAATTGTTTTGGCGCCCAATTATTGAGTGGAGTCAAAAATTCAAAATTGAACTTACAGAGTCTGGCGAAATCCCAACCTCATGGGTATTTAACATCGTACGAAGAGCGAGATTTGTTCAATACCTTAGTCGGAATCTTCGAAGGGTTTTACATGATTGGATGATCGAATTAACGAAAAAAAGTTCACAGATGGCTTTTCCTGAAATCCCAGGTCTAATCAAAAAAAGTATCAAATGGTTGCTCGTCGTTTTAGTGGCAGCGGTTGTTTGTAAATATCTTTATGAAGGGATTATTTTAGTCTCCAAACTAAGTTGGCCGGAGTTGACGAATGCGATTCTTCTAGGCCTATTAACGTCTTTACGTGTGTTCATTTCAACGCTTTTAGCAGTGATTTGGACATTGCCTGTAGGAGTTTTTATCGGCACGAATCCTAAGCTTTCAAGGATTGCCCAACCAATTGTACAGATTTTGGCTTCATTTCCAGCCAATATGGCGTTCCCTATTATTACAATTCTTTATCTGAAGTTAAAAATATCAATGGAGATTGGCGCCATACCGTTAATGATGTTAGGTACTCAATGGTATGTGCTATTCAACGTTATTGCTGGAGCAATGGCGATTCCCTCTGATTTAAAAGAAGCAAGTTCTATATTAAAGCTCTCGCGCAGGCAAAAATGGAAAACACTGATCCTCCCCGCCGTTTTTCCTTTTCTTATTACAGGATGTATTACGGCAAGTGGCGGGGCATGGAATGCAAGTATCGTTTCCGAAATTGTTTCTTGGAAGAGTAGTACGTTGCAAGCCTCTGGTTTAGGTTCGTATATTGCTCAAGCCACAACAAAAGGAAATTGGCCTGAGATCATTTGGGGGATCATTGTGATGTGCGTATTAGTTGTGTTCGTAAATCGGCTCTTATGGCGCAGGCTGTATGATCTTGCTCAAAGGAAATACCATTTGGATTGAGGTGTGAGTCATGGGAAATACACTTATTGAATTAAAGAATATTAGCAAAAGGTATGAATTGCCTTCTCAAGGCAATGTTACCATACTTGAAGACATCAACATTAACATTAAAGAAGGAGAGTTCGTTTCCATTCTCGGTCCATCAGGTTCGGGGAAATCTACCCTCTTAAGAATCATTGCGGGGCTCGTTTCCCCTTCTCAAGGAGAGGTTTTATATAATGGGAGCCGAATAGTTGGGACTAACCCAGGTGTTGGAATGGTATTCCAGTCATTCGCTCTATTCCCATGGCTTACAGTGATTGAAAATGTAAAACTTGGTCTTGAGAACAAGCCATTAAGAGAAGAAGAAAAGATGAGAAAAGCCCTTTCTGTTATCGATATGATTGGTTTGGATGGTTTTGAAGGGGCTTATCCGAAAGAGCTTTCCGGAGGTATGCGCCAACGTGTAGGAATTGGGCGTGCACTTGTTATGGAACCGGACATTCTTCTGATGGATGAACCTTTTTCCGCCCTTGACGTTTTAACTGCGGAAAACTTAAAACGTGATTTACTTGAATTATGGACAGAGAAAAAAATTCCTACAAAGAGCATTATCTCAGTTACACACAGCATCGAGGAAGCTGTCTATATGTCAGATCGAGCCATTGTTTTATCAAGGGACCCTGCTCGTGTGATTTCTGATATTCCAATTACAATGCCACATTGGCGAGATAAGCAAGAGCCTAAATTTACATCGCTTGTGGACCGAATTTATTCTATTTTGACGAAGCGTGAACTAAAATCCTTTGATGTGGAAGAAGTGGAGAAAAAGAAACTGGAAAAAGTACAAGAAGTTCCAGCGGGGGCTCTCACTGGCTTCATCGAATTGGTCGATGATCTTGGTAAGAAGCTTGACCTATATAAACTAGCAGATCAATTAAGCCTTGACCTTGAAGACTTCCTTCCAATTGTCGAAGCTGCTCAATTGCTTCAGTTCGCAACCATTCATCAAGGGGATATAGATTTAACGGAAATTGGACATCAATTTGCAGACGCAAGCGTACTTGACCGCAAAATATTATTTAAAGAGCAGTTATTAAAGAATGTTCCGATTATTGAAAAAATCGTATGGATTTTGCAATCTAAATCCAACAATAAAATGGAGCGGGAATTTTTTGTGGAAATTTTCGAGAAGCATTTTGGTGCGGAAGAAGCTGAACATCAATTAGATATATTAATTGATTGGGGAAGATATGCTGAACTCATTTCTTATGATGAAAAAGCAAAGGTGCTTTACTTAGAAAGCGAAACGGAAGAAGTACAAATACATGAATAAACCTCCTAACAAAACCAGGGTTTTAAAAATCGCTATATTTTACTATAATGTAGGCGTAAAGGGAAACTTTAGTAGTAGAAATACGGGAGGTTGCCTAGATGTCTAAAGATAGTTCATTTGATATTGTATCCAAAGTGGATTTTTCTGAAGTTACAAATGCCATTACCCAGACAATGAAAGAAATCAGTACACGTTATGATTTTAAAGGCAGTAAGAGCGAGGTTTCTCTTGATAAAGAAGAACTTGTTCTTATATCTGACGATGAATTTAAACTGGATCAGCTGAAAGATGTGTTACTCGGAAAACTGATCAAGCGCGGAGTTCCTATTAAAAATCTTGACTACGGAAAAATTGAAAAAGCTTCCGGCGGGACTGTGCGGCAGCGGGCCAAACTTGTTCAGGGAATCGACAAAGAAAACGCGAAAAAAATTAATACCATCATTAAAAACAGCGGCTTAAAGGTGAAAAGTCAGGTGCAAGATGATCAGATCCGTGTCAGCGGGAAAAGCCGCGTTGATTTACAAAAAATTATTTCCTTAGTTCGTGAAGCTGACCTCAGCATTCATGTTCAATTTATTAATTACAGATAAATGGAAAGGTGATAAGGACGTTTTCTTTATCACCTTTTTTATATAAAGATAAATTTTGACTTCGAGAATTGTCCAGCTCAGCGCCTAGCCCCTCGATATGTGCTCCTGCGCCATAGCTTATTCAAAGAAGCTTATGTTCAGCTCGTCGCATGCCTTGCTCCTGCGCCATAGCTTATTCGAAGAGGCTTATGTTCAGCTCGTCACATGCCTACAAAGAGGATTATTCGGAGAAGCAGGCAGGCTGATCAAGGCGCTTGCGCTTATCTTAGAAATTCATTATAATTTTGCGTTTTTTTCTAACACTAACAAGTGTATTGATCACTTGGAGGTACTTTATATGAGTAGTAACAAAAAACAAACTTTTCCACCGCAGCATCAGAACCATCAGCCTGGCGTGGAAAGTGAAATGAATCCGAAGCCGGTTGCCTATAGTCCGAATTATAAAGCAGCTGGAAAATTAAACGGAAAGACGGCCATCATTACAGGAGGCGACAGCGGAATTGGCAAGGCGGTTGCCATCTGCTTTGCCAAAGAAGGGGCAGACGTAGCGATTGTCTATCTTAATGAACATCAAGATGCCAATGAAACGAAACAGCTGATTGAAGCAGAAGGAAGGAAATGCCTGCTTTTTGCCGGGGATATCGGCTATGAGGATTTCTGCAAACAGACCGTTCAAAAGACCATTGATGAATGGGGAAAGCTCGATATACTCGTTAATAATGCCGCAGAACAGCATCCGCAAAACAGTTTGTCGAATATTACGGCAGTACAGCTCGAAAGAACATTTCGTACCAATATTTTCTCCTACTTTTACATGACAAAAATGTCTCTGCCTTATTTAAAAAAAGGAGCTGCCATCATCAATACGGCTTCTATTACGGCTTATGAAGGAAATGAATTATTATTAGATTACTCGGCAACAAAAGGAGCGATTGTTACTTTTACCCGGTCGCTGGCAAAATCTTTGGCACCACTCGGGATCCGTGTGAATGGTGTAGCTCCGGGACCCATTTGGACTCCATTAATTCCTTCGACTTTTTCTGCTGATCAGGTAGCCGTCTTCGGCTCAGATACAGAAATGGGCCGTGCTGGCCAGCCTTATGAACTGGCACCAAGCTATGTTTTTCTCGCTTCTGAGGACTCTTCCTATATCAGCGGGCAAATGATTCATGTAAATGGCGGAACCATTGTAAACGGGTAAAAATGCAGCATATGGGGCTTAAAAGGCCCCGGATGCTGCCTCGATGGGTCTTTATCAATAACTGGCCACAGCTTACTGTACAATATTAATATTGTAATCCTTAAACCATGTGTGAAGCTGTACAAAGTATGCCAATAATTGTGGACCCGTCATCAGTTGGCCAAACCATGGCTCCTTGAACGAGGCTCCGCCGGATTCAACCATTGCCACGAGTTGTTCCTTTTGAAAGAATTCATGCAGTGCAGACGATCGATCCTGCAAAATATTCCTCATCCTTGATTGAACAAGCTTTGTATACTCCGGATTATGTGTTTTCGGATAGGGACTCTTCTTTCGATATAAAACTTCCTCAGGTAAGATGCCCTCAAATGCTTTTCTAAGAAGTCCTTTTTCCCTACCACGGTACATTTTCATTTCCCATGGGATATTCCAAACATATTCAACAAGACGATGATCAGCAAACGGAACCCGAACCTCGAGGCTTGCCCCCATGCTCATCCGGTCTTTACGGTCCAGCAAGGTGGTCATAAACCAAATCATATTAAGATAGAATAATTCTCTACGCTTGGATTCTTCGATGCTTTCGCCATCTAATTTCGGTGTTTCCGTAATCGTTTCTTGATACTGTGCTAAGCTGAACTCATGCAAGTTAAGTCGTTTTTGCCAATGCGGTTTTAATAAGTTTTGCCGCTCTGCTGTCGAGCGCATCCATGGAAATCCTTCTCTCTCTAAATCCTGCTTGCGGTGAAACCATGGATACCCACCAAAAATTTCATCTGCACATTCCCCAGATAAACTAACGACAAAATCTTGTTTAATTTCTTTACAAAACCATAGAAGTGAAGAATCCACATCTGCCATACCGGGCAAATCCCTTACATGTACAGCTTCGATCAGCTCATTTGCCAGCTGCTGCTGTGAAATCGTCTTGTTATGATGAACAGTAGCAAATTTGTCTTTCATCAGTTTAATATATTTTTCATCTGCATCTGGTTGGAATTCATTAGATGTAAAGTACTGCCTGTTTCCTTCATAATCGATCGAGTACGTATGAAGCTGTCCTTTGTTTTGCTCCTCAAAGCCATTCGCCGCAATTGCCGTGATAATGCTTGAATCCAAGCCTCCAGATAAAAAGGTACATAACGGAACATCGGAAACAAGCTGCCTTTTTACCGCGTCATGAACAAGAAAACGGATATGCTCTGCGGTTTCATCTACGTTTTCTGTGTGTTCTTCACTTTTCACATTCCAATAGCGCCAAATCTTTAAACCGTTTCTTGAGCATGTCAGTGCATGAGCAGGTCTCAGCTCTTTTATGCCTTTAAACACACCGGATCCCGGTGATCTAGAAGGACCTAAACCAAATACTTGGGCAAGTCCTTCATCGTCTATTTCCGTTTTTACCTCCGGATGAGCAAGGATGGCCTTTATTTCAGAAGCAAATAATATCCCTTGCCCGTGCTCTTTGAAAAAGAGCGGCTTTACTCCTAAGCGGTCCCGCCCGATAAACAGCTGCTCTCGCCTACTATCCCACACCGCAAAGGCATAGATGCCATTTAAATGATTGACACATTCTTCCGCCCATTCTATATAGGCATTTAACAGAACTTCAGTGTCAGAATGACCATTAAAGGAATAACCTTTAGTAAGGAGAATTTTGCGGATATCTTCAGTATTATACAACTCGCCATTATAACAAATGGTGTACTGGTCACCTGATTTTTCTCTTGTCATGGGCTGTCTCCCACCAGCCGGGTCAACTACAATAAGCCGCTTATGACCAAATCCTGCATGTAAATCTGTCCAAATATTTGTTTCATCAGGGCCTCTTTTTGACAGTGTATTTGCCATATGACTCATTACTGCAGTTTCTTTTCTAAGATCTTTATGAAAATCAATCCAGCCTGATATGCCACACATGAATCCGTGCTCCTTTCGTAAAAAAGCATAATGCCCTTCTTTCATGTTGTGTATTGTATTCAGCCCAATAAAATTGGTTAATTGTCCTTGAAAAATTTATACGACTCCACAATACATAATTTTTTAACCTTATTAGGTTATAAAATTTTTGGAAGATGTCTAAAAAGAAAAATGAATGCATCTGGCACGGAGGTTTACAATGAATCGACAACAACGAATCCATCTATATGATATTCAAAAAAGAGCCTATACAGAAGGTACAGTTGAACAAATTCATGATCAGTGGATATTCTTTGATGAGGAAACAGAAGAAGCACAGATGCTTGAAGATTATCTGCAGCAGGAAATCGAAATTTTCCGCATGAATCGTTGGAAAAAAGGAATCTTGTATGAACCTGGGAAAATCTATGTTGGCAATGAAATCACCATGATGCGTGACCATGATAAAGTGAGAATTAGAAAACATTTAGTTTATTCCCTTGAAAGGCTGTTAGATGGGATTAATGATGATGCCTTTGTCCAGTTTATTACCACATTAAACTCTTTAAACTTTTCCATTTACGATTGTATTTACTGTTACAATCATTTATCCTTTCTATCCGATGAATACCGGAAAGATGGTGTTAACTTTATCGTTTTTGACAATCAGGAGCAAATTTGCAATGTCCAGCATCATTTCTGCTACTACGAAAAAGTCAATGACCGCTTCGAATTCACACTGAATACAGGCAAACGTTTAGTCATTGAGAAATTGATTTCTTAAAAGGGAAAAAAGCCGTGTGAGACGGCCTTTTCCTTTTTATGGGTGGAAAATTGACATTGGTAATTTTACAAAACCCAAGTATAAAACGAGCACCCATGCCACAACAAACTGAAACCAAAACACAGATGTTCTTCTTTTATTGATGACCCGGCTTAAGATCATTTCAAACAGCCCAATAATCCAAAGCCCAACAACTGCTTTTAAAATATACCAAACACTGATATTGGTTACCATGGACAAAAGGCCGATACCGGTTGCAATAATAATCAAATAAAAGACCCTTAAAATCATTTGGACGATTTTAGCTCCTTTTTGTTTCCCGCCTTTTTGCAAAAATAGCGCGATAACAAATAAAATAAGAGCGATAGTCCATGCTGTAACGTGAGCATGAATCATGAAATTGCCTCCTGCGATCCTCAAATTTAAGCCTATCATATCATAGATAACTTTAAAATTCTAAGAAAAGGTTAATAAGGACGATTTTCCTATTCATCTCCGATCCTATTGACAAGTGTTCCGATTTTTTCGATTGTAACTTCCACCTTGTCACCAGGACGCAAAAATTTCGGTGGTTTCATCCCTTTTCCGACACCTGCTGGAGTACCTGTTGATATGATATCTCCCGGCTCCAGTGTCATTCCCGCAGATAAAACCGAAATGATTTCTTCAATAGGGAAGATAAATTTTTCCGTATTGGAGCTTTGTCTGACCTCCCCATTGACTCTTGTTTCAATATTTAAATGATTGGGGTTATCAATTTCACTTTTATCAACTATCCACGGGCCCATTGGGCAGGTTGTATCAAGACTTTTTCCAATAAAAAATTGTTTATGCCTTGATTGCAAGTCCCTTGCTGTGACATCATTAATAATCGTATAGCCGAATACATAATCAAGTGCTTCCTCTCGTTTAATCGCCCGGCCCCTTTTCCCAATAACAACAGCCAGTTCACCTTCATAATCCAGCTGACTGGTCACCTCTCGATGACTTAAAACGACTTCATTTGGTCCAATGACGGTTGTCGGCGCTTTTGTAAATACCATAATATGTTCAGGAACATCAGCCTCACTGCCAAGCTCAATTGCATGCTCCCGATAATTTTTTCCGATACAAAAAATGTTCTTACCAGGCCGAGGTATTGGAGCGAGCAATGTTACTTTATTGAGTGGTTTGTACAAGCTTGCTGCCCTTCCGTTTGTTTCTACCCAATCTTTTAATTCTTTCGCCTGCCGGATAAAGCCTTCTCCCATAGCAATACACTCCACGAGTGAATCAGGGATTTTTTTGATTCCGGTTCTTTCCTGTTCTACTTCATTTAATAAAAGTACCTTTTGACATTTCGCATCCATCAAGCCAACATGCGTTTCTTGGTTGTAAACTACTGTTACAAATTTCATTTTCATCACCTCGCATTTTTACCCTATATTTTAAGAATAAAGGAAACTGAACAAACTCACAAATTATTTAGGCAAATATAGCACATTTAATCCGCCCAGACATAAGATAGGTTGTAAGAAAAAAAAGAAAAAGGATGTTGCCCATGCCAGCGATTGTTGGAGTTGCGCAGGTCATTACACTTGGGAACAGTTCTGTTTTCCATATTGGAGATGTCTATAAAATTATGCCATTTGCGGCAGCAAAGACTTTTTCCGGAGCCGGTTCTTTTAATACAGGCGAGCGGTTAGACGTTAACAATCGATTAAGTACAACCAATACATTTGACCCGGACAGTATTGACCAGGCAAATTCCTTTAATATGTAATGAATGGAGGATATAAAATGAATTTTTATATCCAGCAGACAATTCACATCAATTTCATGAAAATTGGCGGATTAACGAATTCTTCTGTCCTGCAAATTGGCAGTGCAGGCATTATTAAACCAGCAGCCTATTTGGCGGATACAGGAGGGTTTATTAAACCGGCGCCTGAGGCGATTAAACCTGGTGAACTCCATGGTGAAATGCCTACTTCCCATATGATGGCGCCTTCCGTACCGATCCAGGCCCCGGTAAGATAATGTAACATTTAAAATAGGACTGATTTTGCATAAGTACGAATATAATATCCATGGTATCAATTACGGGGATGCGATGGAGTGATTTCAAATGTATCAGGATATTTACCAATATCTGCAATGGATGCAAAACTTAATTCAAGCCCAGGAAAATAAAATCGCCTCGTTAGAGCAGGCTATCTTCAAGATGAGAGAGGAAATGAAGCGAATAAGTGAGCAAAAAACGATCCATGTGGACAAAATTGAATATAATTTCGATCAATTAAAAGTTGAAACCCTTGAAGGCACATTAAGCATTGGTCTAAATCCGAATGATCTATCGGGAATCGAAGATTTCTCTGTCCAAAATCAATCCTTCACCGGTCCCGTTTCACCCAAAATGCAAATGCAGCGATCCATGAAAATTGAAGAAGCCATTTATCAGTATCTCGAAACAGATTTACCCCGAATTATTGAGGAAACCCAGGAACGGCTGGCGATGCAGCCGAATGGGTCATACTTAAACTTTATAAAAGAGGATATTATGAAACAGCTGCCAAACAGAATCGATGAACACCTTAAAACCATTGCAAAAGATCACACGATAGACAGTTCTGCCGCTGACGATCAAATTATTGAACTTTTAAAACAGGAAATTCAAAATGGTGTAATGGCATTTTTAAGTAATTTACCTGAGAACGTGAAAGGAATGAAACCGGATGAACTTTGAAGTCTATAATCGGGAGATTTGTGTAGGGAATATAAAAATTACCGGTGTTGCCAGTTCATCAATGGTGATGATCGGTGACACGGAAACGATCCAATTGGCATCAGCTTTTGACACTCCTCCTGAATCATTAATCATTGGACCTTTTGTTCCATTGGCACCGGATGTGACTTCTGGTTATGTTGGGGAGACTATCTAAAGTTGATCACATCAATGTAACCATTATGTCTTATTCTTCTATCTTGCAAATCGGCGATTCCCAAATTGTCAACGGATTTTCCCGGGCGCTTGCCGTTCAAAGAGAAGCCGAGATCTTCTACGGGAATGAAGGAAATCTTCCGGATTTTAGGGCCATTGTAAAACCGATTCCGCTGCCGCCTATCACAGAAGATATCACTTATAGGTTCCATCATTTTAATCCGGTTATAAAGGTAAAAGGTCTGGATGTGATAGGAGTTACAAACTCATCTATTTTACATGTAGGAAATTCGAAAGATATTTCCCTGGAGGCAAGGATCATGCATATACGCCAGCTTTTGCCATTTGGCCATGAACATGAAATGCGCTAGTGTCATATATTATTTTACAGTTTAATAGAAAAGGATGTTTACCATGCCGGCAATTATAGGCCCAGTACAAGTTGTCAATGTAACGGGAGGAATTGTGCAATTTGGTGATACGCTCTATATTTCTCCAAAGACTGGCACCAAAACGTATGGAGGATCAGGAGGATTCAATACCGGCGGATTAGTTATCACCAATAATGGGATTAGCGGCACAAATGTGCTGGATGCCAACCTGATTGACCAGCCTATTGCTGCCAATAACTAGAAAATCTCAAGCGCCTTGGTCAGCCTG